>NZ_CP182350.1:2325807-2658066 GCF_048571185.1 Arcobacter denitrificans (SeqCode)
TCTCTTGCGAAGGTTAAAAAATCTTGTGCTTTGACAAATTATGAGCTGGGCGATTTAACAGATATACAAAGGGATGCTATTATTCAAGCTTGCAATGAAATAATTGATGGAAAATTTCACGATCAGTTTATTGTAGATCCTATCCAAGGAGGAGCAGGAACTTCTACAAATATGAATGCAAACGAAGTTATAGCAAACAGAGCTTTAGAGATACTTGGGAAACCTAGAAGTTCTTATGATGTTATTCATCCAAACAATCATATAAATATGAGTCAATCTACAAATGATGTATATCCTACTGCTATTAAAATAACTCTATATGAATTAATATACAAATTAAAAGACAGTTTACGGTACTTAAGGGATTGTTTTGAAGAAAAATCAGTAGAGTTTAAAGATGTACTTAAGATGGGAAGAACACAGCTTCAAGATGCTGTTCCTATGACTTTAGGGCAAGAATTTAAAACCTATGCTGTTATGATTGATGAAGATATATTTAGATTAAGGGATGCACAAGCACTTCTAAAAGAGGTTAATTTAGGAGCAACAGCAATTGGTACAGGAATAAACTCAAAACCTGCATACCAAAGAAAGGTTATAAGTAACCTACGAGAAGTTACAGGAATAGATTATATTAATGCCGGAGATTTAATAGAAGCAACACAAGATACTGGTGCTTTTGTTCATATTTCAGGGATACTAAAAAGAGTAGCAATCAAGATGTCAAAGATTTGTAACGACCTGAGACTTTTAAGTTCTGGTCCAAGAGCAGGATTCAATGAGATAAATCTTCCACCAATGCAACCTGGAAGTTCTATAATGCCTGGAAAAGTAAACCCCGTAATCCCAGAAGTTGTAAACCAAGTTGCCTTTGAGGTAATTGGGGCAGATACAACTATCTCAATTGCTAGTGAAGGTGGACAATTACAGTTAAATGTATTTGAACCACTAATTGCATATAAACTATTTACTTCTATAAATATGATGAGAAGAGCATTTTACTCTTTAGGTGAAAAATGTATTAAAGGTATCACTGCAAACGAAGAGGTTTGTATGAATAATATCCTAAATTCAGTTACTTTAATTACTTGTCTAAATCCAATCTTAGGATATGAAAAAAGTTCTGCAATAGCAAAAGAGGCTTTGGCAACAGATAAAAGAGTATATGATATTATTTTAGAGCAAGAACTATTTACAAAAGAGGAGTTAGATAAGCTTTTACATCCAGGAAACATGGTACATAACTTGATTAAGGAAGTTAGATGAATATAACAGTTTTAAATACTGGTGGAACTTTTAACAAAAGATATAATCCAATAAAAGGAGAACTTGAAGTTCCAAGTGATAATATAGCTTTAGATAAGATAATAAAATCTTGTCATAATGTAAACTTTGATATTAAAAATATAGTTTCAAAAGATAGTTTGTATTTTACAGATACAGATAGAGAGATTATCTTAGATGAGGTTAAGAATAGCACAAGTGATAAAATCATAATCATACATGGAACAGATACAGTTGATTTAACTTCAAAGTTTTTTGATGGAAAAATCGAAGGTAAAAAGATAGTCTTTACCGGTGCTATGGTTCCTATGAGTATTGATGAGGTTGAAGCAACTATGAACTTTGCGCAAGCTTTGGGGTTTTTAAATACAGATGTAAAGCCAGGTCTTTATATCTCTATGCATGGGGTTGTTGTTGAGCATAGCAGACTTAAAAAAGATAGAAGTGTAGGACAGTTTCTAATTAATTAGCTATATTTAATAAAGTTTCAATATAATTGAATCATCTGAAACAATTATGAAACAGGTTATTAAATGATTTTAAAAAATAAAAAAAAATATAGCTTAAATGACATAGAGCGATTATATTCTCAAATACCTCTTATATTTATAATAGTAATCGCTTTATTGTCTTTTCTTATTACCTTTTTTATTTTAGACTCTAAGCAAACAAGACAAATAGATTTATTAAAACAAAAATATTCTTTAAATTATGAATTTGCTCAAAAAGAAGAGATAAACAGATTTAAGTCTTATGTTGAAAAAAGATTAAAAAATAGTTTTTCCAAAGAAGAGATACATCTAAAAAATATAACTTATAAAGTTGTTGGATATATACAAGCAAACCAGTTAAAAAAGTCTAAAAAACTAAAAAAATATCTAAAAAATATAGAAAAAACAAATAACATAAATCTTACTATCTTTAAAAAAAATAGTTTAAATATTTTATATGGAAACAAATCAATTTTTTATTTACAAAACCTAATTTATAGCTACAAAGAGAAGAAATATAAAGAGTTTACTTTAAAATATATCTACTCTCAAGGTAAAGATAACCTTCAATATTGGAAAGATGATGTTGCAAAAACTGTAAGACTAAGTTTCTTTGATAGGCTAATAATTGATGATGAAGAGTATTATATAGGCTCTTTTTCTACAATAAATTCAATTAAAGAGATTACAAAAAGAGCGATTATAGATGCAATAAACAGTAATAACTTTGACATTTGGTTTTACGATATCATTTCACAAAAAACATATAACTTTAATAATCAAAAAAAATATGCAGACTCTGCTGAGCTATTTAAAAATAAAAAATCAAACAAATCATATGATATATTAAATCACTATTTCAATGACTTTGAATATAGTGATAAGTTTAAAAACTATAGCTACCTTTACGAAAAATACAGTTTTTTAGTCTCAGGGTTTTATGATAAAAAAATCGTAGAAAATGAGATAAAAGATACTATTTATAAAATAAAAAATGATTATAGAAATCTACTTTTCAAAATCTTTATTTATATCTTAGTAAGTGCTGCTTTACTTATCTTACTTACTTATCTTTTTACAAACTTTATTAAAACAATTATCAATGAGTACAACAAAGAGTTAGAGAATAAAACTGTCTCTTTGATTCACTGGAAAAAGAGATTTGAGTTGGCAATTATTGCTTCAAATGATGGCTTGTGGGATATTGATTTTAAGACACAAAAAATATATTTTTCTGATAAATGGTTAGATATGTTTGGCTATGAAAAAGATGAAGTTTTGACTTTTTCTGATTGGTTTAATCTAATACACAATGAAGACAAAGCAAATGTAGAAAAACTCTTTGACAAAATATTTGCAAAAGGTGATGATACTTTTATTTGTGAGTATAGGTTGAAGAGTAAAAATGAGGGATTTAAATGGGTACTTGCCCGAGGTAAATCCTTTCTTGATGATAATAATGAACTAGATAGAATGCTTATGATGTCTATGGATATAGACAAAAATAAAAGGATGAAAAAAGAGCTACTAGACGTGGAACTTTTAGTAGAAGATGGAAAGATTGTAATTTTTAAACTTGCTAATAATGAAAACCTATCAGTTCAATATATCTCAAATAGTATTCAAACCTTTGGATATAGCAAAAATGAGTTTGAAAAAGAGAATATAAAGTTTATGGAACTAATCCATAAAGATGATATAGATAATGTACAAGTTGCTATTAATGCAGCTGTAAAAAAAGACCTGCCAAACTTTACTTTTACATGTAGAATAATAAACGCTGCAAATGAGACAAGATGGATATCAAGTAGGGTAATACTTATAAAAAACCATTCTGGACAAGTGAGTCATTTTTATGGGTATTTAAATGACATCACAAAAATAAAACTAAGTGAAGAGGAACTTAAATTAAAAGTTCAAGATGAACTTGTAAAAAACAGAGAAAAAGATAGAATCCTTATCCAGCAAAATAAACTTGCAGCCATGGGAGAGATGCTTGGAAATATTGCTCACCAATGGAGACAGCCTTTAAATAATATCTCTTTGATACTACAATTCTTGCGGGACAATTACAAAAATAAAGAAGTAAGTGATGAAAAGCTAGATAAGTTTATGAATAAAGCAAATAAACATATAGAGTATATGAGTGATACAATAGATGATTTTAGAAACTTTTATAAACCCTCAAAAACACAAAATAAGTTTTTTGTAAATGAGTCTGTTGATACTCTACTTGATATGATAAAAAATCAATATGAGAGTGAAAATATAAAAATAAACTTTGAGTATGAAAAAGTGGAAATCACAAATTATGAAAATGAACTAAAACAAGCTTTATTAAATATCCTAAACAATGCAAAAGATGCCCTTCTTATGAAAAAAGAAAAAGAAGACTTTGAAGCCTTGATTGATATATCATTAAAAAAACATGATGATAAGATGACTTTAGAAATATCAAACAACGGTGGAAATATAGATGAAGAGATATTATATAAAATCTATGAGCCATATTTTACAACCAAGTTTGAAACCCAAGGAACAGGAATAGGTCTATATATGACCAAATCAATAATAGAGACTAATATGAAAGGAAAAATAGAAGTAGAAAATATAAGTGAGGGTGTAAGGTTTGTCATTACACTAAATATTTAACTTCTAAGGGAAAACAATGAGTGAATATATTACAAGAGTATTATTAGTTGAAGATGAAGAAGATGCCAGAGAGATTTTAAGTTTTTATCTTGATACAGTTTTCGATGAAGTAGAGATTGCCTGTGATGGAAAAGAGGGCTTTGAGTTATATGAAAAATCATATCAAGAGAACAAAACCTTTGATTTAGTATTAACAGATATCCAAATGCCAAATGTAGATGGGCTAACTATGATTGAAAATATCACAGCAGTAAATGAAAATCAAAAGTTCATAATAGTATCAGCATACAAAGATGAAGAGTATCTTTTCAAGTCAATAAACCTAAATGTAATCTCATATTTTGTAAAACCTTTAGAGGTAAAAAATATGATGGAGATGTTAAAAAAAGTCAAATCAAAAGTTCTAGAAGATAAATCAAATGAGCCAATGGAAGAAGAGATTGTAAAAATAAATAACACATATGAATACAATAGAAAAACAAATCTTCTATATAGAAATGATGAGTTAGTAAATCTATCAAAAAAAGAAAAACTTCTAATAGAGGCTTTAGTTAAAAATATAAAAGAGATAAAAACAAAAGAGTATCTAAAAGAGTTCATCTGGAATGATATCAATACTTCTGATGCTACTATGCGTACTGTTATAAAAAGGGTTAAAGATAAGATTGCTGATGATGATTTTATTGTTTCTAAGAAGGGGTTGGGGTATTTGATTGAGAGAGGGTAATTAATAAACAGTTGTACATCAAAATTAACATTAATCAATCTTCAGCTAGAATATCAAATCTAAACTTTACAGACATAATAAAAGAAATACATTGGGAAAATAAATGGCACAATCAATAGAACCAAATATTGCAGATTTAGCTAACGGATGGCTTAAATCTTATAAATTAGATTATAAACTAGAACAAGAATCTTTAAATAGTCAAATAGATAAGGCTCTTAAAGAGTATGAATCTAAAGGTGGTGGGAAAGGTGGAAATCGTCCTGATGCTAAACTATTACTAAAAGATAAAAATACAAACTATTTCCCAGTACTTATTGAATATAAAGGAGTTAAAGGAAAACTAGAAAAGCTTAACTCTAACGGACAAGTTGAAAATAAAACAGCTAAAAATGAACCAAATTTTAAAAATATAAAAGATTTTGCAGTAAATGGTGCAGTTCATTATGCAAATGCTCTATTGCACCATACAAACTACACAGATATTATCGCTATAGGTATGACAGGCTATAAAGATGCTAAGGGAGATATTCAACATGAAATAGGTGTCTATTTTGTCTCAAAAGACAACTTGGGAGTGGGACAAAGAGTTGGAGATTTTTCAGATTTTTCTTTTTTAGCAGATAAGAATTTTGACAGCTTTATTGAAGATGTGAAAAACTTACATCTTACACAAGAAGAACTAGACACTCTAAAAGCACAAAAAGAAAAAGAGATTGATGCTAGCTTAGTAAAACTTAACAACGACATTTATCAAAATGAAAAAGGCTTAGGGGAAAATGACCGTGTTTATCTTGTAGCTGCTTCTATTATAGCAACGATTGGAATACCAAATAAAGTTCCTGTTTTAGATAAAACAGATTTAAAATCACAGACATTTGTTGGTGGGAGAGATGGAGATATTGTCATTGGTAGAATTACTGCTTTTTTAAACGAAAAAGGGATTCCACAAGAAAAAAAAGAGTTAATCATAAGAACATTATCAAATACTCTTCTTACTGAAAACATCAACAAAGTACAAAATGGTGAGAGTCAACTAAAAAGAGTATTTACTAAAATTGTAGATGATTTAGGGATATATTACAAGATAGGTTTAACGACAGATTTTACAGGAAAACTTTTTAATGAGATGTATGGTTGGCTTGGTTTCTCACAAGACAAGCTAAACGATGTAGTTCTAACTCCTTCATATATTGGTACACTTTTAGTAAAGTTAGCAAGGGTAAATAAAGATTCTTATGTATGGGATTTTGCTACTGGTTCAGCTGGTCTGTTAGTTGCAGCTATGAATGAGATGTTAAACGATGCAAAAGAGAGTATCCCTTCACCTGATGAGCTTACTCAAAAACAGATAAAAATAAAAGCAGAACAACTCCTAGGTTTAGAGTTACTTTCAAGTGTTTATATGTTGGCTATCTTAAATATGATTCTTATGGGTGATGGAAGCTCAAACATTTTAAATAAAGATTCACTAGCAGATTTTGATGGAAACTATGGATTTGGTAAAACTGACAGTAAATTTCCTGCTGATGCTTTTGTGTTAAATCCTCCATATTCAGCAGATGGAAATGGGATGGTTTTTGTACAAAAAGCTCTGGATATGATGAACAAAGGATACGCCGCAATCATTATACAAAACTCAGCAGGTTCAGGGAAAGCAAAAGAGTACTGTAAAAAAATACTTGAAAAACACACTCTATATGCAAGTATAAAAATGCCTGTAGATATATTTATAGGAAAAGCAAGTGTACAAACCAACATATATGTTTTTAAAGTAAATGAGAAACATCATAAAGATGAGATGGTAAAGTTTATAGACTTTTCAAACGATGGCTATACAAGAACAAACCGTAAAAAAGCTAGTAACAACCTAAAAGATACAGACCGTGCAAAACAGAGATATGAAGAGCTGGTAAACTTAGTACGGTTTGGAAAAAGTAAACTGAGTATCTTTACAGATAAAGAGTATTATGAAGGAAATATTGACCCAACAAATGGAGCAGACTGGAACCAGTCATCCCCAATAGATACAAAACCAACATTAGAAGATTTTAAAAAAACTGTAAGTGATTACTTAACTTGGGAAGTTTCAAATATATTAAAATCTAAAGGTGCTGAGGGAAAGTAAATACCCTACTTAACAAGAGACTAGAGAATGTTGAGTGGGGAGAATATAAATTAGGTGATTTATTTGAAATAAATCCAACAAAATATTATAAATTAGATAATAATACAATAATATCAAAGAATGGAACTGTTCCATTAATTTCAAATTCTTCTACCGATAATGGAGTCATGGGATTTTCAAATATTGAAGCAAATAATATAGGAAATACATTAACTTGTTCTGATACAACACTTGGTGCAGAAACAATGTACTATCAAAAAAATGATTTTATAGGCTATTCTCATATCCAACATTTGGTGCCAAAATTTAAGCCATTTAATAAAGAAATTGCAGAATTTATAATAACTTCTTGTAGAATTTCTACATCTAAGAAATTTGATTATGGAAATAAATTTAACCGTGATGCAATGAATAAAACAAAAATTCAACTCCCAAGCAAAAACAAAAAAATAGATTTCGATTTTATGAAAAGTTTCATAACAGAACTTGAAGCAGAGCGAATATCAAAGATAGAAACTTATTTATTAGCTAGTGGATTAAAGGACTATAGTTTAACAGATGAAGAGCAACAAACTTTAGAAGATTTTGAAAGTGGAATTATTGAATGGAATGCATTTAATCTTGAAAATCTTTTTGGAAAATCAACTCGTGGAAAAAGACTAAAAAGTGATGATAGAATTTCTGGAAGTTTGCCTTTTGTAACAGCTGGTGAATTAGATGAAGGGATTTCAGATTTTATTGGAAATAATGTAAATATTTTTTCAAAAAATACTATAACAATTGATATGTTCGGCTCAGCAAAATATAGGAATTATCAATATGGAGGAGATGATCATATTTCAGTTGTACACACTGAAAACCTACCTAAACTTGCATCAGTTTTTATAACAAGTGCAATACATAAAACATCTTATACAGGTAAGTTTAATTATGGAAGAAATTTCTATCCAAAAGATGCCGATGAATTAGATATTTCACTTCCAATAAGAAACAATCAACCAGACTATAAAACTATGGAAACACTTATATCAGCTATTCAAAAACAAGTTATCAAAGATGTTGTTTTATATACAAATAAAAAGCTAAATGTTGCAAAATGACATGTTTTTTGAAAATTTTGGGACAGGATACTAATTATTTGTAAATTGAATTTTAATTTTTAATAAAATATATATTCTATATTCTCTTGAACACCTAAAGGTATTCGCTCCTCTTACTTTGTATGGACAAAGTAAGCAAAACCACCAACAGAGTTTCAAAGCCCTTTGGGTTCCCTCACTTATTATTTTTATCTTTTCTGCTTGGCAAAACTCGTTTATTAAAACTTGCATTTAGCAACTTTTAAACACTCAGACAGTTGACAATCTTGTTTAGAAAAGAGAAAAATAAACGTTCGGCTTTTGCAAATGTTGGAAATAAAAGGTGGGATAAGGACATTTGCATTTTGATTTGTTTAGACTTATAATTTTTACTTTGTAAATTTACAAATGATAGTTTGAACTTTTTTCTTCCCAGACTTTGATGAAGCCGGAAGTTTTGAAATAATTTTCGGAAAAGCCTGAGGACTGTTTGAGGAGAGAAAAGTGCTAAATGCACTTTTTCGACGAGTTCCGCAAGGCAGAAAACTTATTTTAAAACTGGAGGGGAGCTTTGCCTTCATCAACTCGTCTGGTTGCTTTTTGTCTTACTTTTTACAACTAAAAAGTAAGAAAGCGAAGAACTTGTTCTTCAAGAGAGCCAGAATAAAACACATTTCAAAAAAGTTGTTTTTAGATACATTTACTCCATTTGTTTCAAAGTATTATTTACTCTCATTTTAATAAACTCCTGTATAGTGGTGTTTTTAGGATAAATTTATAAATTTAAAACAATTTTGAAACAATACTGTTTCAAAATATGGTATACTTTCTTTGTACAAAAACAAAGGAGAATAACATGTTAAATATTTCAATTTTCAAAAAACTATT
Organism: Arcobacter denitrificans (SeqCode); assembly: GCF_048571185.1. GTDB lineage: Bacteria > Campylobacterota > Campylobacteria > Campylobacterales > Arcobacteraceae > Arcobacter > Arcobacter denitrificans. The sequence continues at coordinate 2,335,057 of NZ_CP182350.1, forward strand.
AGCAACTTCAGTAATAACTGCAGCAATGCTAAGTGGTGCAAATGCTGCATCTGAAACTAAGTATGTAATAGCAACAGCTAGTACAGGTGGGACTTATTATCCAGTTGGTGTTGGTATTGCAACAATTGCTTCTATAAAATTAGCAAAAAAACATAAAACAACATTTTCGGCAATTACAAGTGCAGGAAGTAATGAAAATGTAGACATGCTAGCAAAAGGCGAAGTTAACTTTGCAATTTTACAGGGGTTATTTGGTTCTATGGCTTGGCAAGGAAAAGATAAATATGAGGGAAATGCTCAGAAAAATCTAAGATCAATCTCTATGCTATGGCAAAATGTTGAACAATTTACTATAAAAAATAAATATGCAAAAACTGGAAATATCAAAGATATAAAAAATCTTTATGGGGAAAGATTTTCTATAGGTGGAAGAAGTTCAGGTTCTAGAGTTTCATCTGAAACTATCTTAAGTTCACTTGGAATTGATTTCAATAAAATGGATTTACAATACTTAGGTTATAGCCCAAGTTCTACTGCACTTCAAGATGGAAAAGTACAAGGTATGACTACTCCATCAGGACCTCCAACATCAGCTGTTACAAATGCTTTTGCTTCAATTGGAAATGATGATATCAAAGTACTTGATTTCAATACAGATAATTTAAAAGCGATAAATGACAACTATCCTGTATGGACTCCATTTACTATAAAAGCTGGAACATACCCAGGACAAGAAAAAGATATCAATACTATCGCACAGCCAAACTTACTTGTTGTTACAAAAGATACACCAGAAGAGACAGTTTATCTTTTAACTAAAACAATTTATGAAAACCTGCCATTTTTAAATAGTGTACATAAAGCAACACTTGCTATGTCACTACAAAAAGCAATTGATGGTCTGCCTATGCCTTTACACAAAGGTGCTGCAAAATATTATAGAGAACAAGGTATTAAAATACCAGCTTCACTAGTAGAATAAATAAAGAGAGTTTTTACTCTCTTTATCTCATATATATCTTACATAAGTGATTAAAAATCATTTATGTATCCTATAAACCTAAGGACAATAATTATGATACAAATAAAATATTTCAAAGAGATAACCTTTGTATATGCAATACTGATTTCACTTTTTCACTTTTATGTAAATATTTGGGGAGGAATTAGTGATTTATGGTTTAACTCCGCACACTTTGCTCTGTTAGCTTCACTTGGATTTTTGACCTATGAGTCTTCAAAGGGTGAAAATAAAATAAGCGTTTTTAATATCATCTTTGCTCTTCTTGCAATAAGTACTTTTGTATATATGGTTTTATTTGAAGAAAGCTTATATGCTGTTGGAAATGGACAGATGAGAACAAGTGATGTGATTGTTGTGTGTCTTACAATTGCTCTTGCAATAGAGATGGTAAGAAGAACAACAGGATATATTATTCCTGCACTTATTCTTTTATGTATCTCTTATATACTATTTTTAGGACAATATTTTGAAGGTATTTTTGCCTTTGGCGGGATGCACTACGAAAGATTCTTGTATAGAATGTATTATACAAGTGAGGGACTTTTTGGGCCAATAGCCACTATCTCTTCTACTTATGTGTTTATGTTTATACTTTTTGCTGCTTTTTTATTAAAATCAGGAGCAGGGGATTTTATAGTAGATGTCTCAAATGCAGTTGCAGGAAAATATACAGGAGGAACTGGTCATGTGGCAGTTTTTTCATCAGCTTTGATGGGAACTATTTCAGGAAGTGCTGTTGCAAATACGGTATCAACAGGATCTATTACAATACCCATGATGAAAAAAGCAGGGTTTAAAGGAACCTTTGCAGCAGCAGTAGAAGCAGCGGCAAGTACAGGTGGACAGATTATGCCTCCTATTATGGGAGCAGGGGCTTTTATTATGGCTCAAATTACCCATATACCTTTTGTGACAATTATAACAGTTTCTATCTTACCTGCGATTTTATATTTTGCATCTATTGCCTTTTATATAAATATCCATGCAAAAGAGAACAATATAAAAGGTGAAGAAAATGACATAAAGATTCTTCCAATATTGAGGGAAGGTTTTCATTTTATTATTCCCTTGACAACTTTAGTTGGACTTTTGATTTATGGATTTTCTCCTACATACTCAGCTTCAATTGCTATAGTTACTATTGTTTTAGCTTCATATTTAACAAAAAACAAAAGAATGGGAATAAAAGAGATTTTAGAAGCCTTAGCCCTTGGTAGCCAAAACATGGTTGTAACTGGTGTTTTACTGATTGCTGTTGGTATTATCGTAGGAGTTATAAATATCTCAGGGGTAGGGATTACTTTTTCTCAACTTATTATGGAGTGGTCAGGAAACTCTTTACTTATTGCTATTGCTTTGATAGCTATTGCTTCACTTATTTTGGGTATGGGTTTACCTGTAACTGCTTCATATGTTGTATTATCAGTTTTATCTGCTCCTGCACTTGTGGGACTAATGTTAAGCCCAGAGATGGCAGCACTTGTAAATGCAGGTATTGAACTTCCCGAAGTAGCTATGTATCTCTTATCAGCCCACTTGATTATATTTTGGTTATCGCAAGATTCAAATCTTACACCTCCAGTTTGTCTAGCAGCTTTTGCAGCAGCAGCAATAGCAAAAACACCTCCTATGAAGACAGGACTAGTATCTTGGAAAATAGGAAAAGGGATGTATATCATTCCCCTATTATTTGCATTTACTCCTCTTATCACTGGTTCTTGGTTTGAAAGATTTGAGGTATTTACCTTTGCACTATTTGGAATAATGTGTTTTTCTATAGTTATGGAAGGTTTTTGGGATAAAAAGATGATGATATTAGAAAGAGTCATGTTTGCAGTAGCAGGAATACTTTTATTAACTGAAGATGAAGCATACAACTTTGAGACATATTTTGGTATAGTTCAAAATACACATCTAGTAGGATTTGCAATATTTGCAGCTTCAATGCTACTACATAAAATGATGTTTAAAGAAGGAAGAAAATATGCAGAAGTTACTTGAAACTCTTAAGTCTTGTGGCTATGATGCCCATTTTGTACAGACAAAAGAAGAAGCATTTGAGTTATCTAAAACTTTTATAAAAGAGGGTATGAGTGTAGGTCTTGGTGGTTCTGTTACAGTAGGAGAGATTGGTCTACTTGAATATATTACAAATAAAAAAGATATAACAGTTCACAACCAATATGAAGCTGGTATTACAATGGATGAAAATAAAGAGCGAAGAAGACAAGGTTTAGTTTCTGATATTTTTGTTACAGGAATAAATGCCCTAACAAAAGATGGAAAAATAGTAAATGCTGATGGTAGTGGAAATAGAGTAGCTGCTTTTTGTTATGGACCTAAAAAAATCTTGGCAATTGTTGGAGTAAATAAAATAGTTGAAAATCTTGAAGATGGTTTTAAAAGAGTTATGGAAGTTGCAGCTGTTAAAAACATAGATAGAATGAATAACAAAGCAAAAGAGATGGGAAAAGAACCAAGACACAACCTTGATAATATCGCCAATAAATTCACATGGGTAAAAGCAGATGATAAAGATAGAATCACTATAATTCTAATAAATGAAGAGTTAGGATACTAATATGTATGATTATTTGGTAATTGGTGCAGGGATTATTGGGCTTAATATTGCTAAAAATTTAAAAGAAAGATTTCCCCAAAGTGAGATTTTAGTTATTGAAAAAGAGGCTGAAGTAGCCTTACATAGTAGTGGAAGAAATTCAGGTGTTTTACATGCTGGGTTTTATTACACGGCAAATTCACTTAAAGCAAAGTTTACAAAAGAGGGTAATCTTGCCCTTAAAAACTTTTGTAAAAAAAGAAATCTAAAAATAAATGAGTGCCAAAAAGTAGTTGTGGCAGTTGATGAAGAGGAACTAAAAGGTTTAAAAGAGTTAAAAAGAAGAGGTGATATAAATGGTGTTGAGCTTATTTGGCTTGACGAAAAAGAGTTAGAAAAACTTTATCCCAATATCAAAACCCACAAAAAAGCACTTCTTTGTCCAAGTACAGCAACTGTAAATCCCAAAGCTGTAACACAAGAGTTCGCAAAAGTTATAAGTGAACTTGGAGTTGAGTTAATACTTGATTGCAAATATTTAGGTTCACATAAAAATATAATAAAAACATCACAAGGTGATTTTGAAGCAAAAAAAGTGATAAATTGTGCTGGATTATATGCCGATAAAATCGCACAAGATTTTGGTTTCTCAAAGGATTTTGTAATCATACCTTTTAAGGGAATTTATCTAAAAGATAAAAACAATATCTCAAATCTTAGTACAAATGTTTATCCTGTACCTGACTTAAAAAATCCATTTCTTGGAGTTCATTATACTTTAACAGTAGATAATGAAAGTAAAATAGGACCAACAGCTATTCCTGCTTTTTGGAGAGAAAACTATAAAGGACTTGATAACTTTTCTATTGGTGAATTTGCTGAGATACTTTTTTATGAGGCAAAACTATTTATCACAAATGCCTTTTCATTTAGAAAGTTAGCCTTTAGTGAGATAAAAAAATATAATCTAAACTACTTTAAAAACCTAGCTATGAAACTAACAAAAAACATGAATCATGAAGGCTATGACTCATGGAGTACACCAGGTATAAGAGCACAACTTTTAAACAAACATACCTTAGAGTTAGTACAAGATTTTGTTGTAGAATCTGACAAAAATTCTGTTCATGTGCTAAATGCAGTAAGTCCAGCTTTTACTTCATCTATTCCTTTTGCAAACTGGGTAGTGGAAGAGCATATCTTAAAATAAAATCATTTTATTTTAAGGTAATATCTCTTCTTTTACTTTCTCAAACTCATCATACGCTTTATCAAGTAGTTCCCTTGCTTTCTTTTCTCTTCTATATTGACCAAAAAAGTATATCAAGGCAAATGCTCCTAATAAATCAAAAGCAAAAGCGAACCAAGCTTCCATTAAAAAAGCATAAGTACCCCAAGAAAAAGTAGAAATCAAAAGTAAAAGTTTCATTTTAAATGAATCTTTTGATATGGTAGCTAAGGGTGTTGTAATAGAGGCTAATACTAAAAATAGTCCTTCATACTCTTTAAGTCCTAGCAGTAAAAATATAGAGAAAAATGGAATAGAGTAGAGTATTACTTTTTCAACTCTTTTATACTCTAAGGCTCCAATATAATACATAATAGCTACAATTATTGATTGGTAAACGCCATGAATACCATTACTTAAATATAAGTCAGGGATTATAAAAGCAACTGAAGTACCTAATAAAACTTTAGTTTTTATTACATCTTTTATTGCCATACCTATGGCATTTAAGATTATTGCTAGTACACCTAGCAAAGGCACAAAAAAAGAAAACACTTAGTTTTCTTTAAAAGTTAAAGTTGGCTAATTTCATAAGAGATATACTAACTGGTTTTATTAGTTTATCATTGAAATCATAGTGTACATTGTGACAAGCTTTTTGATGTTTTTCTACGCCATCATCACTACCTATTAGAGCAAAGGCTCCCGGGATTTTACTTAGATAATAACTAAAGTCTTCACTTGCCATAATTGGAGTTGCAATATTACTTTGCCAGTTTTCACCTAAAGTATCTTTCAATACTTCTCTTACCTTAAAAGCTGCATCTTTATGATTAATAGTTGGTTGGTATCTATCTCTTAAGTCAATATCTACTTCTACATTATAAGCACTTGCAATGCCTTTTGTAATACTTTCTATTTGTTGAAATACTTTTGTTTTAAGTTCATTTGTAGGAACTCTAATACTTCCTTCAACCTTTGCACTATCTGGTATAACAGTTACCCCACTTATAGCATCTATTGATGTAACTGAAACTACAACAGCATCTTGAGGTGCAACTTGTCTGCTTACTATTTGTTGTAGTGCCATGGTTAAAGCAGAAGCTGCAAGAACAGGGTCTTTACAAATTTCAGGTTGAGAAGAGTGACCACCTAAACCTTTAAGTGTTATATGAAAAGTTCCATTTCCAGCCATAACTGTACCTTCTGGGCAAACAGCTTGACCAAACTTAATTGCAGGCCAATTATGCCAACCAAAAATCATATCTACCCCATCTAAACATCCCTCTTCCATCATCTTCTTAGCACCATGACCTCCCTCTTCAGCAGGTTGGAATACAAGGGATATTGGATTTGTTAATTTATCTTCATTTTGTTTTAGCCATATTGCAGCTGCCATTAGGGTTGCAGTGTGTCCATCATGTCCACAAGCGTGCATACACTGATGTTTGACTGACTTGTAAGAGACATCAGTTTTCTCTTCTAGTGGAAGTGCATCTATATCTCCTCTTAGGGCAATATGAGGACCTTCTTTATCTTGTGCAAGCAAAGCAACTGTTCCTGTACCTGCATAGATTTTATACTCTATATTATGTTTATCTAATATCTCTCTTATAGCTTTTGCGGTATTTGTTTCTTCCCAAGTTAATTCAGGGTTTTTATGTAAATTATGTCTAAAATTTGTAGCAAATTCTACTACTTCATCAAAATTTTTGTACATACTGACTCCTTTTTATTATAAACACTGAATTACTTTTGCTAATTCATTGTATTTTGTTAAACAATCATCACAATTAACTAAAATCTCTGATTTTGCTATTATATAACTTTTGCCTGTTGTTCTATTTCTTATGACATTTTGTCCATCGACATTTTCAATTCCATCAAAAGTACCAATAAATTTCGTACCCCTTAAACTTACAGTTTCTAATCTTTCACCTGGTTTAATTTTGTTTTCATGTTGTAAGTATGCTAATCTAGCAGAAGTACCTGTTCCTGTTGTACTTCTACAAATAACCTCTGGGTGAACATAAGTAGTTGAGCGTGAGGTATAAAAACCTTCTTCTTTCTTTTCAACTTTCCCCATAAAATGTAAAAATGGAACTGGTCCAACATCACCTAGTAAATAATGTCTTAAAGACTCTTTTTTTCGAACTGCTTCAACTATTAAATAAGCTGTATCACTTAATCTTTTTTCTTCATCAATAGTAAGATTAAATCCTAGCTCACTAGCATCAACTAGAATATAAAAACCACCACTATAAGCTACAGAGTAGGTGATTTCACCTAACTCTTGAATTATAATTTTTTCTTTATATTGATAAATATAACTTGGAAGTCCTTCACAAGTTATATATTCAACCACACCATTTTCTACTTTAGCTTCAATATCTACAAGTCCAGCTGGAGCTTCAAGTTTAAAGTTTAAGATACCATCTTTTTTTTCAACTAGCCCATTTTCAATAATGGCAGTTGCTGTACACATAGTATTTGAACCAGAATATATAGGATAACCCATAACTTCCATGATAATATATCCAGCAACTGCTTCTTTATTTTTTGATGGAACTACCAAATCTATGGACATCTCTGGTATTCCATAAGGCTCATAAAGGAGTGTTTTTCTTAAGTAATCAGCATTTGATTGTAAGTAAAGCATTTGTTCTCTTACGCTATTACCCTCTAACTCTTTAACTCCTGTAAATACTATTCTACTTACATCACCACCTGCATGAGTGTCAATTAATCCTATTGTATGTGGCTTATTCATTTTCCACCTCTAAAGAGTATTTTACACCGTGTTCTTTCCATTCGGAATCAGGTACTATTACTATTTTCCCTAGATAGCCTTTCCCTCTTGCTACAAAATATTTTTCTGCTTCATGTAAGTTTGAAAGTTTAAAAGTTGCATGTAAGACGGGTTTTAATTTTTCCTCTTTTATCCATTGCATTAATTGTTTTGCTTCATTTTTTGTACCATGTGATACCCCATGAATCTCCACTTGATAAAGATAAATTTTAGACCATAATACTTCAGTGATATTATAAGAACTAGCCCCTGCAATACTTAGTCTTGGATAGTCATCTCTTTTTTTCATATCTACAATCATTGTATCAATAAAAATATTTGTATATTCTCCACCAACTAAATCCATAACAGCATCAATATTTTCGCCATTTGTTGCTTTTAAAATTCTTTGTTTTAAAGTTGAAAATTCTCCTCTATCGATTACTTTTTCTGCCCCTAGAGCTAAAAGTTCTTCTTTTTTATCCTTTGAACTAAGGGCATAAGGAATTGCACCTAAGACTTTGCACATTTGAATTAAAGCAGTTCCAACTCCTCCACTTGCTCCACTAATTAGTACTTTATCTCCAGCTTTTACCCTTGAGGCATTTAGCATTTTAAAGCCAGTTTGATATGAACACATACCAAGAGAAGCTAGTTGGGCATCATCAATATTTTTATTTGGCATAGCATAAAAGTTTTCACTAGGAATTGCTACATATTCAGCGTAACCACCATCTGCTCCATGTCCATAATAATCGGGAGTTAAATTTAAATTGGGATTTTGAGATAAATAGATATTAAAATCAACAAGTCCTCTTTGAGCTATTAAATTTTTATCCACATCATCTGCAACTTTTTCAACAACTCCAACAATATCAGCCCCTTGGATTCTTGGAAAAGAAAAGGTGTTATCACCATTCATATTAAAAGAAGTCACTTCTTCTTTATTGTCATCATTAATTGGGTATAAACCCTCTCTAGCTTTTCTATCTGTATTGTTTTTAGCTGTTGCTGTTACTTTTATAAGTACCTCACCTTTTTTAAGTGTAGGAATTTCAACATCTTTATATACTAACTTATCTATTTTTCCATGACCTGTAAGAACCATGGCTTTCATTGTATTCTTTTTCATAATTAGTCCAGTAAAATTTATTTATGTTAATTATTTTGTAAAAAGTATTCTTTTTACAGGAGTAAGACATATAGAACTACCCCTTATTTAACTGGGTAAATAAGTAACTTTTGAATAAATACGAATAAATTCATATATGCTCAAGATTTTTTTTAATTTAACTATTTTTTTCATTATACAACTAAAACTGGTATATCTGCAAGACCTGCAACTTTATGAGAAACGCCTCCTAATAGATATCCACTTAAGTCACCTTTACCTTGTTTCCCAATAATAACTATTTCAATATCTTTATCTTTAACAAACTCTAATATCTCTTTTGTAATTGGCCCTATACGTACAAATCCTTTTACATTTTCTTTTTTTACTCCAAAACTAATTGCTAGTTCTTTTGCTTCTCCTACTAGCTCTTTTGAGTATTCCCCTAAGGCATCTTCAAGATTATGAGCCTTATCATCTATTTGTCTTGGTAGCATAGATAAAGAGCCTTCTATAAAGCTATGGTGTCTAAATACAGATAAGATATTTATTTGCCCATCAATAGCTATTGCCATTTCACAAGCTACTTTCAATGCCTTATTTGCCTGTTCTGAACCATCTGTAGGTACTAAAATTTTTTTAAACATCTTCTCTCCTTATTTACTTACTTCTGGTGCTAGACCAAACATATTTTGAATAAGTTCAAGTGCAGTTACATCTCTAAAGGCAAGATCTCTTAAAAACAATGCAATCTCTGGAACAAAAATAAGTGCAACTGAAACACTCAATAATATAATAATAAATGGCGGTGTACCTTTTATCACTTCTATATATGGTCTTTTAAATACTGCAATAGCTGTAAAAATATCACATCCAAAAGGTGGAGTTGCAGAACCAATTGCAACTTGTAAAGTAATTAGTGTACCAACTAGTACTGGGTCTAAGCCCACAGAATTTACAACTGGGGCAAAAATTGGAACTAAAACTAAAATTACAACAATAGGGTCAACAAACATACAACCTACAAAGAAAGCTATTGAGATAACAAATAAAACTTCATATGAACTCATAGAAGTGATACCAATAGCATCTAAAATCTCTTGTGGTACTTGTGCAAATGATAATACCCAAGCAAAACCAGCCCCTGCACCAACTAATATAAACACAACACCTGTTACAAGACCTGTTGATTTTGCTGTTGCATAAAGATCTTTTAGTTTCATTGTTTTAAAGACAACACCCTCTAAGAATATGGCATACGCAACACTTACAGCTGCTGCTTCAGTTGGACTAAATATACCACCAAATATACCACCGACAATAATAAAAGGGAAACCTAAAGGCCATAATGCTTTATAAAGTGCTATTGCTCTTTCTTTCCATGTGGCTTTTGGCTCTGTTGGAATATTGTGTCTATATGCGTATATAATACTATATATTGAAAACAAGAAAAGAATCAAAAGTCCTGGACCAATACCAGCAATAAAAAGTTCAGGAATAGAGGTTTTTGCAACAATACCATAAATAATCATATACCAATACTTGGAGGAATTAAAAAGGCAATATCACTTGAGTTTACAATTAAAGCGAGGATAAATGAGTCTTTATATCCACCTTTTTTAAGTCTTGGTCTAAGTGGAGAACCTATTGCTACAACTGTTGCTTGAGTTGAGCCTGAAACTGCACCAAACATAGCACAAGCTCCTGCTGTACTTACTGCTAGTCCACCTTTTATATGTCTAACAAAAGCCATAACGAAATCAATAAGCTTTTCAGCTGATTTACCTCTGGTCATAATATCAGCAGAGAGTATAAACATAGGAACTGCTATAAGTGCAGCTGGCCTAATCCCACCCATCATTTGCTGAATCAAAAATTCCATTTTTGAAAAATCACCATCAAACAATAGATATATTCCAAGTGTCGTACCAGCTATCAAAGGTATCATCATAGGAAAACCTGAAAGAAGAAGAATAACCATCAAAACAAAAATAGATATTGCTAGATGCTCTTTTAGATACTCTCTTAATTTAAAACTAGTATCTTTGATTGTACTATTATCCCTTAAAGTTCCTATCTGTTGACCAACTTCATTTACCATTGTTGCTGTAATTGATATTTCTCCATCACTAAAATTTGAAATATCAAGATCTTCAACTTCCCAAAGACCTCTTTTATCGGATTGGGTTTCTATGTTAAGAGTATTTGCCTTTGAATCTGTAACTTCTATATTTATAACTTGCCACTTATGAGAATCAAAGTCTTCTGATTCGGCTGAGCCATAGATTGAAACAACAAGTTCTTTTTTGTCTAAGACAACTTCATCTAAGTAGATAGTTACACTATCTTTAGCAAAAGATGATATAGCAAAAGTTAAGATTAAAAAAAGAGAAATAAAAATCTGGTTTAAATAATTTTTCATGATTTCCTCCCCTTACACTTCAATGTCATTTTTAGCATCACTATATCCATCTTTTGTACTAGTAGATAGATACACATCAGGTTCAATCATATTTTTAATTACTGTAAAGAAATATTGTAAACCTGTGACTGTAAAGCCTATAGGAACCCATAAATAGACATAAAAAACGGGAATACCTAAAGCTGGAAGAATTCTCCCACTTTGATAAACTTCTACTATATATCCAAAAGAGTATTTAGCTAGTAAAAACATAAACATAGAAGTGATTAAAGAGATGCAAATCATTGCAACTTTTCTTGACTTTGTGGGCATGGCATCATATATTGCTGACATTCTAATATGTCGTCCGTTTCTTGCTGCATAACTTAAACCGGCAAAAGTTACTACTACAATAAAAATCATATTAAGTTCATCAGTAACTGTTAAGGCATCATTAAAAATAAACCTTGATATTACAGCTGCAATTGTAGTTATTGCCATAGCAATAACACCTAAAGCTAACATCACTCCCTCAAATTTACTTAGAAAACTGTCAAGAGTATCCAAGATTTTCAAAAAAGGATTTTTTTTTGCATCATCATTCATATTCTTTTCCTTTTACCATAGTAGATTGCAAAATTTGCAATCTACTATAGTAAATCCACAAATTGTGGATTACTATAATTTTATAAAAGATTATTTTGCATTAGCTTCTGCTGCAGCTAAATCTTTTTCCATTTGTTCCATTATTTTTTTGTTTGATGTACTTTTAGATGCAAAAGATTTTTGAACAGCTTTTGCTTTTGCTTTAAATACTTTTTTTTCATCTTTATTTAAAGTAATAATTTTATATGTTGGGTTAGTTCTAATAATTCTTCCTAATCCATAAGCATCAAGTTTTTGAGCTTCACTTAAAATTGTTTTATGTGCATAATCTGCTGCTTTTTCAACTAATTTTTTATCTCTTTTTGATAAACCATCATAGAATTTTTTATTTGCACTAACAGAGGCATTAAAGTGTCCATGTCCAGTATAAGTTAAAACTTTTGTTAAATCATCTAATCCATAAGCTTCAATCCAAACAGTTGGATTTTCTTGTCCATCTACCATACCAGTTTTAAGTGCACCAACTAAGTCACCCCAAGACATTGGCTGTGGTGAAGCACCAAATGCTTTATATGTTTCTACTAAGATTGGAGAACCAGGCATTACTCTCATCTTTTTACCTTGCAGGTCTGCAGGAGAGTGGAACTCTTCAAAAGTTGTAATTGCCATTTCACCTTCTGGGAAAATAGATAATAACTCTAAACCATGTTTATTAAAAATCTTTGGCAACATTTCATTTACAACTTTTGAATTCTTGAAGAAATAATCTAATTCTTTAGTATCAGTAGGCATTACATATGGTAAAGTAAAGATATCCATTTCTGGAATTGTTCCACCCATATATCCAGTTGATTGTCCTAAAAATTGGATAAGTCCAGCTCTTGTTTGTTCCATTAAATCAGTCTCTTCACCAAGACTTCCTACTTTATATAACTCTATTTTATTTCTAGAATTATCTTCAATAAAACTTTTAAATGCTGTTGCATAAATACCTTGAGGGTCACTAGCTCCCTCTCCAAATGCATACTTCCATGTTGCTGCACTAAGACTTGTTGCAGCTATCATACCTGCTAAAACTAGAGTTTTTAAGTTAATTAATTTCATATATTTTCCTTTGTTTTTATTTTTATTGTTATAAACACCACTGTTTTATCTGTTTTAAAAAGATTCTTTATTTTAATCCTCCTTGTACTCTATTTAATAAATAATTCTCTTGGGAAGTCACAAAAAGTTTCAACTCCTGTATCTGTTATATAGATACTTTCAGTTATCTCCATTCCCCAATCAGCTTGCCAAATACCTGGCATAAAGTGAAAAGTCATGCCTGGTTCTAATACAGTGTGGTCTGATGATCTTAAACTACAAGTTCTTTCCCCCCAATCAGGAGGATAACTAACTCCCACTGGGTACCCACATCTTGTACCATTTCTATCAATATCATATTTTTTCATTACCATATCAACTGCATTTGCAATATCACAAGTTCTATTTCCTGGTTTTGCTTGCTCTAAGCCTGCCTCAATAGCTTCTACTAAAGCTTTTTCAGCATCAAGAAATTTTTGGTTGGGTTTTCCCATAAAAATAGTTCTTGACATTGGACAGTGATATCTTTTATAACAACCTGATATCTCAAAATATGTTGCTTCATTTTTCTTAAAAGGACGCTCATCCCAAGTAATATGAGAAGCAGAAGCATCAGCACCTGAAGGAAGAAGAGGAACAATTGAAGGATAATCCCCTCCGTAACCATCTACACCAGCAATTGCAGTTTCATAAATCTGTGAAACCACATGACTTTTTGGAATACCAACTTTAACTACATCTAAAACTCTTTGGTGTATTTTTTGAGTAATTTTTCCTGCAATTTTCATAAACTCAATCTCTTTTTCAGACTTTACACCTCTAGCCCAGTTTACTAAGTTGTTTGCATTAATAAAATTTGCATTTGGAAGTGTTGCGTTTAATCTAAAATGAGCTTCAGCAGTATAATAATAACTATCTCTTTCCGTTGCTATAACACTTTTACTCCAACCTCTTTTATTAAGAATATTTTCACCAATCCATGTCATAGGGTGTTCATCTAAGTTTTGTACATATTTCTCTGGATAACCATAAAGGTTATCTTCTTTCATATAGCATTTGATTAGTGCAGCATTTTTATCCATAAGTCTTCCAAACCAGATAGGTTCTTCTTCATCAAGGGAGATAATAACCCCTTGATGAACATAAAAAGACCAACCATCATATCCTGTAAGCCAATTCATATTTCCAGGGTCTGTTGCAATTAATACATCGATTCTTCTTTGTTGCATCAATGACTTAACTTTTCTAACCCTTTGGATATACTCTTTTTTTGTAAATGGTAATTTAGCTCTCATTTAATTTCCTTGAAAATGATTATTTAACAGGACCTACCCAAACTTGTTGAGTATTCACAAACATTTTAATACCATGAGGCCCTAATTCTCTTCCTAAACCTGATTTTTTAACTCCACCACTTGGAAGTCTTGGATCTGATTTTACAATTCCATTTATAGAGACTTGTCCTGTAACAATTTTACTTGCTATTTCTTTACCTTTTTGAATATCTCCTGTCCATACTGAACCACCTAAACCATACTCTGTGTCATTTGCAATTTTTAAGGCGTGATTTGCATCTTTTGCTTTAATTACTGCTGCAATTGGACCAAATGTTTCTTGACAAGATACAACCATCCCCGGTTCTACATCTGCTAAAAGTGTTACTGGGAAAAAGAAACCTTTTCCTTCATGTCTTTTTCCACCTAAAATAACTCTTGCTCCTGCACTAACTGATCTATCAACTTGCTCATGCATCTCATCAACTAATTCACGTCTAGCTATTGGACCAATTTTTGTTGATTCATCTTTAGGATCACCTAAAGTTAGCTTTTCAAATCTTTCTTTTAATAAAGAGATAAACTTATCATAAATAGCTTCTTCTACAATGATTCTTTTTGCTGCAATACAAGATTGTCCTGCATTGATATATCTTGATAATACAATGATATCTGCTGCATGTTCTAAATCTTTTGTATCAGCTAATACAATAGCAGCATCACTTCCACCAAGTTCAAGAACTACTGGCTTGATTTCACTTCCAGCAATTCCACCAATTGAAGCACCTGCTTTTGATGAACCTGTTAGAGAAACCCCAGTAACTAAAGGATGTCTAATGATTGCTTCTATTTGCGTATGATTTACTACAACATTTTGAACTAGATTTTTAGGCATACCCGCTTTTTCAAAAGCTTGTACAATCTTTACTGCACACAAAGGAGTATGAGAATCATGTTTCATAATACAAGTATTCCCTGACATAAGTGCAGGTGCAAGATATCTAAAAGCTAACCAAAAAGGTGCATTCCAAGGTAAAACTCCCAAAGTTACCCCTAAAGGTAGATATTGAACAAAGCTTTCTGTGGCATCAGAATCAATAAATTCTGTTTTTAAGTATTCTTGTGCATTTTGTGCATAGTGTTCTGCTGCCCAAGCTGCTTTTGTTACTTCACCTCTAGCTTCATTGATAGGTTTACCCATCTCTTCTGTCATAGGTAGAGCATACTCATCAAGGTTGTCTTTCATCTCTTTTGCAACAGCTTTTAAAAGCTCTGCTCTTTGTTCAAAAGATGTATCTCTCCAAGAGTTTATATATGTCTCTTGTGATTTTTCAATCATTTCTCTTACATCTTCAGGTGTATTCATAGGAATCTCATATACTGTTTCTTCAGTATATGGATTGATTGATTTAAAGTGTGTTGAACTATATCCCATAATGCTCTCCTTAAGCTAAAACAGCTTCAACAGATTTTACAAATCTATTTAGCCCTTCTTTTAATGTCTCAACCTCAATAGTTAATGGTGGAATAAATTTAATAATTTCCCCAGTACTACAAGCACCAATGATTAGTTTATTTTCAAAACATTTTGTTGTAATAGCTTTTGCTGTTGCAGGAGCGTCAAACTGTATTGCTAACATCATTCCTTTTTGTCTTACACTAGCAACTTGAGAATATTTGCTGTTTAATTCATCTAAGACAGCTCTTACTATTTCACCTTTTTTTATTGTTTCATTGTTAAAAGTTTCATCTTTAAAAAAATCAATTCCAACTTTACCTGCTACATAAGATAATCCTTGACCTCTAAATGTACCTGTATGTTGACCTGGGCTCCAAGCTTTGTCATATTCTGGCTTATTTACACACATACCAATTGGAGTTCCAATTCCTCCAAGACCTTTTGCAAGAATAATAATATCTGGGTCAATATCCATATCATCAAAACTAAAATAACTACCTGTTCTACCACTTGCACCTTGAATATCATCGATAATAAAAAGTGCACCAGTGTCACGAGCTAGTTTTTGAACTGCATGAATCCACTCTTTACTTGCTTCATGAACTCCACCTTCAGCTTGTAGTGTTTCAACTATAAATGCTGCAGGAGCTGTAAGTCCTGATCCTGTATGCTCAATTTGTTGTCTAATAAGTTCAAGAGCATGCATATCATTAAATGTTCCTCTAATAACATTATTTAAAGGAACACCTGAACTACTTCTGAAAGCATTATTTGCAGTACAAGCCAATGCCCCTAAAGTCATACCATGGAACCCTCTATGGAAAGCTACTACTTCTGTTTTTCCTGTAACCTTTCTAGCTAGTTTTAGTGCTGCTTCAACTGCATTTGTTCCTGTAGGACCTGTAAATTGAAGTTTGTAATTACCCATTCCTCTTGGTTCTAAAATTGTTTTTATAAAAGTTTCAATAAAGTCTCTTTTTACATCTGTAAACATATCAAGAGATTGAATTACGCCATCATTTTTTATAAACTCTATGATTGCATCTTGCATTTTTTGATTGTTGTGACCAAAGTTTAAAACTCCAGCACCTGCAAAAAAATCTATATAATCATCATTGTTTTCATCTATCATTACTGCATTTTTAGCAGATTTAAAAACAGTTGGTACTGCTCTACAATAAGCTCTAATTTCAGATTCGTGTTGTTCAAAAATATTTGTTTCATTTGCCATTTTTTTTCCTTAAATAATAATATTAAATTTTTTGATTGTTGTCATTACTAAAACTTTAAGTTTAGCAATACTACTTAATGGTAAAGGGGTCTACTTACCTGGCAGCTAAAATAAAGTTTCTATCTTGAATAAGTAGTTTTTGTATTTGTTTTACTGGGTGTGGAATAACATAAATAATGTTTGAGAAAATAAAAAAGTTGAATACTTTTGCTAATTCTAATAATCGATTATTATAAAAAATCATATATTAACTCCTCATACAGATTAGGTCATAAATGTAGTCTAACCAAAAATAAATTCTATG
The DNA here is from genome assembly GCF_048571185.1 of Arcobacter denitrificans (SeqCode). Lineage (GTDB taxonomy): Bacteria > Campylobacterota > Campylobacteria > Campylobacterales > Arcobacteraceae > Arcobacter > Arcobacter denitrificans. Next base: position 2,352,126 of record NZ_CP182350.1, read on the forward strand.
TCAATTTTATATTTGTATATTATATATACAAACTTCTTGCACTTGAAATTATTTTACTTGTTTTTTATTATTAATTTATTTAAAGAATAAGTAAATAAAATTATTTTATGTATTTTTAATAATTATATGATATAGACAGAAAATTTATATTAATTTTTTTATTTATACCTATTATATTTTAGAGTAAGAATAAAAATAAAGTCTTATTTTATATTTAAAAGCTATTATTTCAATACATTTTAATATGGAAGAATAATGATAAAAAATCTTTTTAAATCAAGAGTAGCCTTACTATATATTATGTCAATATCAATGGTATTTTCTTTTTCTGCTTGGATGAGTCTACTTAATAATTATGTAATAGAAGTAGCATCTTTTGATGGTAGTCAAATAGGTATTTTACAAAGTCTAAGGGAAATACCTGGATTTTTAGCTTTTACTGTTGTAATTGCTATTATGTTTATAGCTCAACAAAGACTTGCTTATATTTCAATGATAGCTTTAGGTTTAGGTGTATTTTTAACTGGATTATATCCAAGTGCTTTAGGTTTATATATCACAACTGTTCTTATGTCTATAGGATTTCACTATTTAGAAACATTAAATCAATCACTAGCTTTACAATGGGTTCCCAAAGATCGTGCTCCCATAGTATTGGGAAAAATAACTGCAGCAAAATCATTTACTTCACTTATTGTATTTGTACTTATTTTTATTATGATGAAATTTTACAGCGTAGAGTATAAATATGTATATGCTTTTTTCGGTCTTACTACCTTATTTGTAGGAGTAATAGCATGGGTGGGATTTGAGCATTTTAGAGATGATGTTGTTCAAGAGAAAAAACTGGTAATCAAAAAAGAGTATTGGCTTTTTTATGTTTTAACTTTTTTTGCAGGGGCAAGACGTCAGATATTTATTGTATTTGCAGGGTTTTTACTTGTGGAAAAATTTGGTGTAGATATTCATAATATGGTGGTTTTACTTTTTATAAATTCAATATTAAATATTTATTTTGCACCTAAAATTGGAAAGTTTATTGTAAAAGTTGGCGAAGCAATAACATTAAGAATTGAGTATATTGGGCTTATAATAGTATTTGTCTCTTATGCCTTTGTTGAAAATATTTATTTTGCTTTCTTTTTATATGTTGTTGATCATTTACTATTTTCAATGGCAATTGCTCTTAAAACATATTTTCAAAAAATTGCAGACCCAAAAGATATAGCAAGTGCAAGTGCTGTTAGCTTTACTATAAATCATATAGCAGCTGTATTTTTACCATTTTTACTTGGAATTATTTGGTTAACTTCACCTTCTCTTGTTTTTATAATTGGTGCATGTATTGGATTTATATCTTTAGTATTATCATTTTTAGTCCCTCTTCATCCATCACAAGGTTTTGAAACAACACTAAAAAAAGAAGAGTTAGAAAATATCTAACTCTTATGCTTGTGCTGTAGGGTCAACAAAAGTTCTTGAACCTAACTCTTGGTCTATGGCATAAAGTCCATATCCATCATCTCCCACAAGTTTGATTTTGTCTATAATAGTATTTAAAGTCGCTTCTTCTTCTACTTGTTCTGTTACATACCATTGAAGCATATTATATGTAGCATGGTCTTTACTTTTCATTGCCAAATCACTAAGTTCATTTAGATTGTTTGTCATAGATTCTTCATGTGACAGGGCTTTTTTAAATGTATCTAAGATTGATTTGAACTCCACGTTTGCTTTTTTTATTTCTGGTAAAGTTACAGCTACATCTTGGTCTTCTAGATATTTAAATAGCTTCATTGCATGGGCAACTTCTTCTTGATATTGAATCAAAAACCAACTAGCAGAACCATTTAGTCCGATTTTTGAAGCATAAGCCGACATACCTAAATATATGTATGATGATTGGAACTCTTTATTTAGTTGCAGTACTAGTGCATTTGAAATTTCTTTTTTTAACATGATATCTCCTTAATCTTTATTGTATCAAATATGCAATAATTATTCTTTAAAAGTAAAATAACATAATTTTAGATAAAATCACAAAAACTTAATATAGGAAATTTTTTATGGCAATTTATACATGTGGACACACAACTCCTGATTCAGATTCTATTTGTTCAGCGATTTCATTAGGATACTTATTAAACAAAATAGGACGTGAGGCAATTCCTGCACGTCAAGGACAAGTTAGTCCTGAAACACAATTCATCTTAGATAGATTTGGATTTGAAGCACCTGAACTTAAAACTGAGTTTGCAGGTTGTGAACTTTTTATTACAGATTATTCAGATAGAGGACAAGCACCAGCTGATTTAGATAAAGCTACTGTTGTGGGAATTGTTGATCATCATAAACTAGGTGATATTACTACTTCTACTCCTTTAGAGTGTTGGATAAGACCTGTTGGATGTACAAATACCATCGTAAAAGAGATGTATGATTTTCATGGTGTTGAAATACCTAAAAATATAGCGGGTATTATGTTATGTGCAATTTTATCAGATACAGTTATTTTCAAATCACCAACTTGTACTGAAGTTGATATTAAAGCAGTAAAAGAGTTAGCAAAAATAGCAGATGTTGAAGACTTTGGAGCACTTGGTATGGAGATGTTTAAAGTTAAGTCAGCAGTTGAAGGTGTTCCTGTTAGAGATTTAATATTAAGAGATTATAAACCTTTTGATATGCATGGAAAAAAAGTGGGTATTGGACAACTTGAAGTTATTGATTTAGCTATTTTTGATAGTGTTAAAGATGAACTGCAAACTGACTTAGATAAATTAAGAGTTGAAAATGGTTTACATACAGCTTGTTTACTTTTAACAGATATTATGAAAGAGGGATCTGAAGTTTTAGTCTCTTCAGAAGATTCTTCAATTTTTGAAAAAGCTTTTGATGTAAAACTTGAAGATTCAAAAGTATGGCTTGATGGCTGTTTATCAAGAAAAAAACAGATTATTCCTTTCTTAGAACCTGCATTTGCTTAAAAAAAAGATAGCTTTTGGCTATCTTTTTCATAGATAAGATATATTTTTAGGATTCCATATGGAACTTTTTGCTGATATTACTCTTTACTGGGTAATAGGATTTGTCATTGCTGGTTTTTTGGCTGGATATATTGATTCAATTGCTGGTGGCGGTGGTATGGTTCAAGTTCCTGTATTACTTTTAAGTGGAATGTCTCCTCTTAATGTTTTAGCTTCAAATAAAATAGCTAGTTTAGTTGGTGTTTTAATGGCTACAATTAAATATGCACTTAGTAAAAAAATATCATGGAAAGTTGTAAGTATAGCTATTGTCCCTTGTTTAGTGGCTTCATATATTGGAAGTAGATTAGTGATGTTTATTTCAGATGATGTAATAAAATGGGCTATTATCCTAGCTATTCCTATTGCTATGTTTTTCTTATTTAAAAAAAGTAAAAAAATTATAGAAGAAAAAACAGAAGTAAACAGTAAAAATATTATTCTATCAACTGCCCCTATAGGGTTTTATGATGGACTTTTAGGACCTGGGACAGGAACATATATGACTATTTCTATGAAAAAGTTTTTACACCTAGACTATCTAATCTCAACAGCTTCCACAAAGCCTTTAAATTTTGCTACAAATGTAGGTTCAGCTATAGCTTTTATATTTGCTGGAAAAGTTTTATGGGGAATTGCTATTGTTCTAGGCTTTGCTAATATTGCAGGCTCTTATGTTGGAAGTCATTATGCAATAAAAGGTGGAGAAGAGTTTATAAAAAAAGTGCTTGTATTTGTACTTGTTTTTATGCTTGTTGCTAATATAATAAAAATCTTGTTTACTTAATCCAAAATATCCAAAAGAACAATATTTACAAAGCTAAAAGTAAATCTTAGATTTAAAAAATAGAAAAATATCATTAATACTTTTTAAACTTTTGTTAACTTTTTATCAATATACTTATTTTATAAACAAATATTTTAATATTCAACAAGGTTTTTTATGAAAAAAATACTATTCATACTTTTTATATTTACACTCTGTATTGCAAATGCCAATTCTAATACAAAAAGCATTCTTTTTTTAGGTGATTCCTTAACTGAAGGATTGGGCGTAAGTAAAGAAGATGCCTATCCCAACTTGGTTAAAGAATTAATTCAAAGTAAACTAAATAAGAACGTTGATGTTATTAATGGAGGGGTCAGTGGTTCTACTACCAGTGATGGCTTAGCAAGACTTCAATGGTATTTAAAGAAAAAGCCCGATTTGGTTTTTATTGCACTTGGTGCCAATGATGGATTAAGAGGTTTAGATTTGCAACAAACTCAAAAAAATCTTGAAGAGATAATCACACATGCCCAAGAATCCAATGCCAAGGTTTTACTTGCAGGTATGCTTATACCACCCAATTATGGGCCCCAATATTCAGCTCATTTTAAAAAAATGTATGAAGATATAAAAGCCAAGTATGAGTTAAAGAGTATGCCTTTTTTACTACAAGGTGTGGCGGGAGAACAAGAGTTAAATCAAAGAGATGGTATTCACCCCAATGAAAAAGGGCATGAATATATTGCAAAAGAAGTTTTTATGTTTTTAAAGGATGAACTGTAATGTTAAAATTAAAATCACTCAAAAAGTCATATCAGCAAGGCTTGGAAAATATCTCGATATTTGAGCATCTAGACTTTCATGTTGATGTGGGGCAAAGAGTTGCAATCATGGGAAAATCTGGGAGTGGTAAATCTACACTACTTTCACTGATTTCTGGAATTATTAAGCCGGACTCGGGTGATATTATTTTAAACTCTGTTTGCTATAAGGAGTTAAAAGAGAGTGAATTAAATGATTTTAGAGCGACTAATATAGGTTTTATATTTCAAAACTTCCACTTAGTCTCTTATTTAAATGCCCTTGAAAATGTGATGCTACCTGCCAAAGTTTGTGGTATTGAAAAGCCCAAAGAGAAGGCCATAGAACTTTTAGAAAGTGTGGGGCTTTCTCACCGTCTTGATCACTTACCTTCACAACTTAGTGGTGGAGAAAAACAGCGAGTGGCAATAGCAAGAGCACTCATACATAATCCAAAAATCATATTAGCTGATGAACCAAGTGGAAACTTAGATGATGAGACGGGCAATACAGTTATGAATATACTTTTTGAGCTTATTAAAAAAAACAATACTACACTAATCCTTGTGACACATTCAAAAGATGTTGCTGCACGGTGTGAAAAAACTTATGAGCTTGCACATGGGAACTTGACCTAATGTTGGTGCTTGAACTTGTTTACAAAGCACTGGCTCGTTCTAAGTCTTTTAGCTTTGTATTTATTTTAAACTTTAGTTTGGCTATTGCGGCACTGTCATATTTACAATTTTTCAAAGGAAGTATTGATAGCTCCTTAGAGACACAAGCAAAAAATCTATTGGGAGCTGACCTTGTGGTCTCTTCAAGGTTTCCTATAAGTTCTTCACAAGAAGAGCAAATAAAAAAGAGACTTCCTGCGATTAAAGGTTTTAGCCAAGGGGTTTCAACCGTGAGTATGATTGCTTCCAAAAAAAGAGCTCGACTCATGGAAGTGGTGAAAATAAATGAGGGCTACCCTTATTATGGTGGTTTGGTATTTAAAGATAAAGCAAGCTATCCCAATGGACAAGCTCTACCAAAACCAAATGAAGTGTGGGTCTACCAAGAAGTGTTGGATTTTCTGAGTTTAAAAAAAGGTGAAAAATTAAAAATAGGTCAAGCTACTTTTGTCATAAAAAAAGTCATAGAAACAGACAGTTTAAAAAGTGTTAGTTTTAGTGGCTTTATGCCAAAAATCTACATTAGTGAAGAGGGTTTGAAAAAGACTGAGCTTTTACAGTTTGGCTCAACCGCCAGATATAAGCTAAACTATCTTTTCAAAGAGAAGCTTAGCAATGAGAGACTTGAAGAGATTGAAAATAAATTAGAAGAGAGTATTGATCAAAATTTGAGGGTTCTCTCACCTAATGATGGCAAAGACAGGTTACTTCGTGTCTTAAACTTTGTGACCAATTTCTTATCTTTGGTTTCTTTAGTATCATTTTTTTTAGGTTTGGTGGGACTTATTTATCTCTATTCAGGGTATCTTAGAAAACATCAAAGGGATATTACTGTGTTAAGTGACCTTGGCTTGAGCAAGATAGATTTGACTTTGATATACCTTTTACACTTGTTTGTACTTATATCCATCTCAAGTATTGTTGTTTTTTCACTTATAATCGTATCTGGACAGTTTATTGGGCCTATGATTGCCAAACTTGTGGACTTTGATTTTGATTTTTCATTGGATTATACTTTCTTTTTAAAATCAGCACTGGCACTTTTTGGGCTGAGTATCACTATTGGTCTGCCTTTGATTTTACCACTGCTTCAGCAAAAAAAGAGACACTTTGCTAAAGTGGTCTTGGGTTTTATCCCTTTTCTTGGCTTGTTGTTACTCTTGTCTCACTTTGTAAGCCCTGCAAAAAATGTTGGCTTTTTCTTTGCAGCTTCGGTGTTGCTTATTATTATTTTAATGTTTGCAGTGGGTGCGCAAGTCTTGAAATGGCTTGATTTTTCAGGACATTTAGAAAACCTATCCTTATCTTTGGCATTTAAAAATATCAGTCGACAAAAGAAGACCTCTTTGACACTCTTTTGCGCTATTTTATTATGTACCACTTTTTTTAGTTTGATTCCACAAGTGGGGTCATCGCTCTCTTCTGCTTTAACTTTAAGTGTTGAAGAGAAACCACGTTTTTTTGTCATCGATGCAAAAGAGGAGCAAATAAAAGATATTGAAGCACAAGTTAATAGTATGGGCGCACGCTTAGAAAATGTATCTGCTATGATTCGAGGGCGTATTATTAAAGTCAATGATATTGATTTTAGTGAATACTCTGCAAACTATGGCGATAAAAAACTCAAAGAGGAGAAAAGCGAGCTTAAAAACAGAGCGGTTAATCTCTCTTATAGAAACAATCTAAAAAAGAGTGAAGAGCTTATAGCTGGGCGAGAGTTTTCAGGGGTATATGATTCAGATGATTTTTCAAAACCCATTGAAGTGAGTGTTGAAAAAAGATATGCCAATAGAAGAGGGATAAACTTAGGCGACCGTCTTGTTTTTGATGTTTTAGGTTTAGAATTAGAAGGAAAAGTGGTCAATATACGAAGTGTAAAGTGGACTGAATTTGTACCAAATTTTTTCTTTATTTTACAAGAGGGTGCTATAAACGATGCTCCAAAAACTATGTTAGCTACTATCTCTTCAGGAACTTATGATGCCCAAGAGATGCTCATAAGCTTATCAGAAGAGTTTCCTTCTTTGACAGTGATTGATGTTAAAAGTATATTTGAAACTTTTGCAAACTTAGTAAAAAGTGTCACGAATATAACCGATAAAATGAGCCTTTACTCCATCATTATTGGTCTTCTTATGAGTTTTATTATTATTCAATACCAAATGAACCTACAAAAAAACAATATTTTAAGACTAAAAATGATTGGGGTCAATAACAAAACCATCAGAAACTCCTTTTTACTTGAGTTTGGACTAATCTCTTTATTGGCTAGTTCTTTAGGCATTATACTAGGTAGTGCGGGCTCTTATTTTATAAGCAAGATTCTTTTTGAGTCCTATTGGGATTTTAGACCTGATGTTCTTTTGCTCTACTTTTTCTTTATACCAGTTTTAACTCTTATCATTGTGTGGTTCTTTACTTCAAAAATGATTAATCAAAAAGAGAATGTTCTTTTTGGGGAGTAGTTTTGTTGTTGGGAAGTTGGAGTTTGATGAAGGCAAAGTTCCCCTCCAGTTTCATCAAAATTCCATCTTTGTTCTCAACCTTTGCAATAGATATTATTAAGTTTTTATTTTAATAAAATTTGTTGAGGATAATCAATTTTATTTTGAAATTGATAAGTTATAATAAATTAAAATTTTTATTATAAGGGAAGATTATGAAAGTTCTATTTACGCTTATTTGTTTTGGTTTAATAATGTATTTAAATGCAGAAATTATTAAGCAGTCAGAATTTACAGTTAAAGATACAAGAACAAATATATTATGGCAAGATACAAAAGAAGTAAATAGTATTAAAAGAGATTTTAATGAAGCGAAAACTTATTGTGAAGCTTTAAAATTAGATGGATACAATGATTGGAAGATGCCAAGTTTTATGGAACTTTTTTCAATAGTAAATACAAAATCTTACAATCCAACTTTATCAAAAGAGTTTAAATATTTTAAGTCTGAAAATTATTGGACAAGTAAAAAATTTAGTCATGGTGCTAGTGGAGAAGCATTTGTAGTGAACTTTTTATCAGGAGCATTTAATAGAGAATCAATGGATAATAAGTTTTATGTAAGATGTTTTAGAAACGAAAAATAATAAGAAAGAACATAAAATGCTTTGAATATGATGTCAATAATATTAGCCTATATTTTAAAATAGTCCAATTTGATATTGTTTTTAAATCATAAGTAGGTCTAGATTCAACAAAAGTCGAATTTTTAAAACTTCAACTCATCAAATATTTCTTTTCTAATCCAAATATTTATTCAAATATAACAATTTGAAATATAAATCATCTTTTTTAATAATTTATTATAAAATAGAATAAAAACTTTGGAAGTGATTAATGGCAGAACCGTTAAAAAATGTATATACAAAAGAGTATATAAAAAACTTAAGCTTAAAGATAAAAGAAAACTATCAAGTCTTTGATACAAGCAGTTTTGCAGACTCTATATTCAATCTTACTTGGCAAACTCTAGAATTAAAACAACGTATGCGACATATTGCTATAGAGTTAAATAAATATATACCTTTAGCCTATAAAGAGCAACTTGAAATATTAAAACCCACCTCAAAAGAGTTTGGTAGTTTTGAAGCGATGTTTTTTCAAGACTTTGTGGAAGTATATGGGCTAGATGATTTTGAAAACTCTATGAATGCTTTGGAGGTATTTACTATTGATTCTAGTTCTGAGTTTGCAATAAGGCAGTTTATTTTAAAGTATGAAGATAAAACAATGGAGCAGATGAAGATATGGGCTAAAAGTTTAAATGAACATATACGAAGACTCTCTTGTGAAGGGTGTCGTCCTAGACTTCCTTGGGCTGTTGCACTTCCTATATTTAAACAAAACCCAACAAAAGTATTTGAAATCATTGAACTTCTTAAAAATGATAAAAGCAAATATGTACAAAAATCTGTGGCAAATAACTTAAATGATATTGCTAAAGACAATCCAGAACTTGTTATAAAGTTTGTTAAAAACAATCTTGGGGTTTCAAAAGAGCTTGATTGGATATGTAAACATGGCTCCCGTACTTTACTTAAAAAAGGTGATAAAGATATATTAGAACTCTTTTCTTTTGGAAAATCACATCATGTGGATATATTGAATTTTACTTGTGATGATATTGTGAAAGTTGATGATTATTTAAACTTTACTTTTGAGTTAGGTTCAGATGAAGTTTTAGGAAATATTAGAGTTGAGTATGCCATGTATTATTTAAAAGCAAATAATACTCACAATAAAAAAGTTTTTATGATAAGTCAAAATGAGGTAAAATCAAAACAGAAAAAGTTTACAAAAAAACAGAGTTTTAAAAATATGACCACTAGAAAACACTATCTTGGAAAACATTATATTTCTATAATCATAAATGGAAAACAGATGATAAAAAAGGAGTTTATTTTAAATGACGCCAGCAATTAGATTACTTAAAAAGAATAAATGTGATTTTAAAATCCATAAATATGACCATGACCCAGCTTGTATAAACTTTGGTGAAGAAGCTGCTGATAAATTAAATCTGGATAAGAATAGGGTATTTAAAACACTTTTAGTAGAACTTACTCCAAAAGAGTTGGTTGTTTGCGTGATACCTGTTTCAAAACAGTTGGGTTTAAAGGAGGTCGCAAATGCTTTTAAGGTAAAAAAAGCACAAATGGCCAACAAAGATGAAGCTCAAAAAGTTACTGGATATTTGCTTGGTGGAATATCTCCTTTAGGACAGAAAAAAAGATTAAAAACTATTGTTGATAAATTGGCATTTAACTATGATACAATATATGTAAGCGGCGGAAAAAGAGGTTTAGATATAGAGTTAAATCCACAAGATTTGAAATTAATTTTAGATGCAGAAAAATTTCAGATTAGTGTTTGAGTTTAACTTCTTCTTAATCTTTTAGAAGTAGTATTATATAAAGAAAAAAAAAAGGATTTCAATGGCTTCTTCAGATATGAATGCAGTATGTTCACAGTTACTAAGACCCCAAGACCTAGAGGTTTCAGATGAATTGTTTAAGCAAGTTCAAAAAGAAAAGGTTGTTACAACGATTCTAAATGAAAACGATACAATCAATATAAAAATATTTTCAACGTATCAACTTTATTTATCTTTAGTTACTCCCATATTACATGATATTGGATTTTTGATTATTGATGAAGTTACATATAATATACAAAATGGAAAAGACCAAATATTTGTTTCAAGGTTTAATTTAAAACTTACAAAAGATGATGATTTAGAAAAGATTTTTAATGCAAAAAATAATTTAGAAAAAGTAATAACAAAAGTTATTGGTAATCAAGATACAAAACATTCAAAAGTCTTTTCACTAGTTTATACACAAGATTTTGATGAAAGAAAAATAAAACTTGTAAGGGGTATAGTTGAGTATATTGACCAAGCAGTGCTTACAATAAATTCAGCAACTATTTTAAATACATATATAGCCCATAATGACATTACTAAACTTTTTGTTGATTATTTTTATGCTAAGTTTGATCCTAAAATTACAAAAAGAGATAGTAAGTTAAAAGATCTAAAAATAAAAATTGAAGAAAAAATCAAACATATCCCTCAAATAACAGATGATAGAATTTTAAAAATTACTTTATCATTTTTGGATTCTTTATTAAGAACAAGTTATTTCTTAAACAAAGAGACAATTGGATTTAAAATAGATGCCTTGAAGTTTGGTGTAAATCTAAAAGGATTACAACCAAATTTAGAAAACTTTATTTTTCATGAAGCATTTTATGGTATTCATTTAAGAATGAGTAATGTTTCAAGAGGTGGGTTAAGATGGAGTGATAGACATGATGATTACCGACAAGAAGTAAAATCACTTATGATTACACAAGAGGGTAAAAATTCTATCATTATACCTGATGGTGCAAAAGGTGGATTTGTAATAAACAAAGAAACTATTGATGTGACAAAAGAGTATTTTAAAGAGATATATACACTGTTTATCAATGCAAATCTTGATTTAGTAGATAATATGGTTGATGGGAAGGTTGTCAAAGATGAAAATCTTGTTTGTTATGATGGAGATGATGCATATTTTGTAGTTGCTGCTGACAAGGGAACTGCTGCTATGAGTGATGTGGCAAATGATATTGCGATAAGTAGAGGTTTTTGGCTTGGAGATGCATTTGCTAGTGGTGGAAGCAATGGATATGGACATAAAGAATTAGGAATTACTGCACGTGGTTCTTTAGTCTCTTCTCAAAGATTTTTTATCGAAGAGGGAATAAATATTTACAAAGACAGTATATCAGTTGTAGGTATTGGCTCTATGAGTGGTGATGTTTTTGGAAATGGATTGATAGAGTCAGATAAGTTTAAACTTTTAGGTGCCATTGCACATAAAGAGATTTTTATTGACCCCACGCCAGACTTAGCAAAAAGTTATGCAGAAAGAAAAAGACTGTTTGAATCTAAAAATGGAAGTTGGAAAAACTACAATAAAAAATTAATTTCTGCAGGTGGTGGAGTATTTTTAAGAAGTGAAAAAGAAATAGAACTTAGTCATGAAATAAAAACTCTTTTAGGAACTACAAAAAAAGTAGTTAGTGGAGAAGAGCTTTGTGTTATGCTTCTTAGTATGCCCGTAGATTTATTGTTTAATGGTGGAGTTGGAACCTATGTAAAAGCAAGTGATGAAAACTCATTAGATATAGGTGATAAACAAAATGAAGCAGTAAGAGTTGATGCAAATAATTTAAAAGCAAAAATTGTTTGTGAAGGTGGAAACTTAGGTTTTACACAAAAAGCAAGAATTGAATATGCCTTAAATGGGGGAAGAATCAATATCGATGGAATCGATAATGCAGCTGGCGTTGATACATCAGATCATGAAGTAAATTTAAAGATTTTATTAAATATGATTGGAGCTAAAGAGAATATTTGCAAAGAAGATACACAAGCTACACTTGACTCTATGACAGACCAAGTTGTAAATTTAGTTTTAGAAAGTAACTATAATCAAACTTTAGCAATCTCTTTAGATGAAAGATTTTCAAGACGTTATCTAAATGATTTTTTAAAGGTTATTGATATCTTAGATAACTGTATACCTGCTTTTAATAGAGCGGCTTTTTATATACCAAAAAATGAGAATATAAATGACATAATTGATATGAATGGTTCAATAGTAAGACCAGTATTATGTTCACTCTTATCATATTCAAAAATCTTTTTAAAGAAAGTTTTATTGGAGTCACATTTAATTGAAGAACAATTTGCTCTACAATTTTTATATAGATATTTCCCAAAATCATTTGCAGGAGCATATGAGCATGAGATACTAAATCATCCTCTAAGAAAAGAAATCATTGCAACAATGATGGCTGATATTATTGTAAATACTCAAGGGTGTACATTTATAAGTGATTATGAAAAACTTGGAGAAGAAAGATTTATATTAAAAATCAAATCATATTTAGTAGCAAAACAGTTATTTGGTGCTAAAGAGATGAGAGAAAAAATCTATAAACAAGATTATATTATGGATGTTGATAAACAGTATAAACTTATCAACAAACTAGAGTATATTTTATATGCAAGTACTAGATGGATGGTAAAATATCTTAAAAAGAACCAATTAGATGCAACTCACATTTTAGACCATAAAGATGAGTTGTTTGAACTACTAAAAAAAGTGCATAACCAAGAAATAGAAAACTTAATAGATAAAGATGATGAATTCAATTTATTCTTTAGCGTGATTGATTATTTAAGATTTGCAGTTCCTGCAATTGTAATAAAAGAGAATACTAGTCATCCTTTTAAAGATGTAGTTATACTATTTTACTCACTAATTCATGAGTTTAATATCTTAGATATTATTTTTGCACTTAATAAAATAGAAATAACATCTAAAAATGATATGGTTTTAAGAGGTCAAGTTTTACAGTTCATCGAGTTTATCGTAGTTCATTACACTAAAAAAGTATTAAATTTCCAAAGAGTAAATGAAGCCCCAGATATTGCATTTACAAACTTTGTTAATAATGAAAGTGATTCCTTTTATAAAGTAAGAGAACACCTTGACACATTTATGACTAGAGAAAACAAAGATATAAAAGAAATAGCAGTAACAGTTAATCAAATGATGGTCTCTTTATTATAGTCTAAAATTACAATAAATGGTTAATAATTATTTTGTATAATAAAAGAAAACTTAAAAAGGATTTATTATGAAAAGTAATATAAATGATGAACCAAGTTTAGATAAAATAGATGATTTTAAAGGAAAAGAGTCAAAAGATAAAAGAAACACAGTAAGACTTGTAGTTATAGGTCTTCTTGTATTTGGGGCTATTTATTCATATTTTAAATATGATAATAATCAAGTATCTGATTATGTAGGTACTCCTGAAAAACCAGGACTTAATACAAGTAAAGGTAAATAATTGTTTCAAGACTTTTTTGAATATCATCAGCAAACTAAACACTCATACTATTCTGTTAGAAGTAACCCTAACAGAATAGATTGGAACAACCCTCCTTCAAGATTTAAGCCTTATTATGAAAAGAAAAAAGTTCTTTTAGACTTAGAAAAAGAGAACCACAGATTTATTTACCAAAGTGCAGGAATAACTGCTAAAAAAACTTATCCTGGAGTTGAATATTATCTAAGAGTAAATCCTAGTGCAGGGGCACTCTATCCCAATGAAATATATTTTCAAAGCAGAAATAACCAAGACATTGATGATGGGATTTATCATTATGACAGTGGCACAAACTCTATAGAATTATTAGCAAATATTGAAGAAGATGGATTAGAACCATATCTAGGATATGAAAAAAAACAAAATGGATTTATCTTTTTAGTTTCATCTGTTTATTATCGCTCTTCTTGGAAGTATAAAAATAGAGGATATAGGTATTGTCTGCTTGATGCTGGACATATTTTAGGAGCATTGGAAGCTTCTGCATACACTTTTTCAAAGTCTTATGAGATAAGATATGACTTTGATAAAGAGTCTTTAAACAGTATGTTTGGCTTTGATAGGGATGAATTTTTTACTTCTGCATTTGTGGTGAGCTTTTCAACTAATAAAGATGTTGAAAAAATAGATTTTAAATTAGACTACGTATCTCCTACTGGAGATTTTTTAGAAAATGAGTTAATTGAAAAAGGCTACAAAGATAGTCTACTTATTACAAATAAACAAGCCCAAAGTACTCCTGCAAGTTTCAATTATAACAAAGAAGTTTTTCAAGAAACGATTTTAAATAGAAGATCAATTAGAGACTTTACTCAAGGATCTATGAGTAAAATAGAGTTTGAAATGATAATGAAAAATATCAAAGACAATATCATAAGTGATTGTGAAGAAGATGTTGAAATATATTATGTGATAAATAGGGTTAAAGATATGATTTTAGGTCTTTATCTTGATGAAAAGATTATAAAAGAGGGTGATTTAAAACAAAAAGCTGGATACTTATGTTTGGAGCAAGATTTAGGAAAAAGTTCTGCTGTAACATTTTTTTTAACAACAAAGTCAAAAAACTATCAAGCTGCCTATCAAAAAGCAGGAATCATAGGACACAGACTCTATTTGGCCTCAAACTATTTAGGATATGGTTGTAGCGGAATAGGGGCTTATTATGATGATGAAGTGTGTGAGTTCATAGGAGAAAATACAATGGTATTATATGCTTTAGCTATTGGAAAATAGCTAAAGCATACAAGGCTTAGGTTTTAAATACTCCTTGGGGATTATCACTAGAGTTTACCATCCAAATAGAAAAAATATCAATATAGTTCCAAAACGATTTTTTCAGTTCTTCATCTAAATTTGTTTCTTCTATTGCTTTTGCAAAATTTTTAAGCCAAATAATTCTAGCCTTTGAATCAATTCTAAATGGTGAGTGTCTAGCTACCATTCTAGGAGCTCCTCTTGATTTATCAAAATATCTAGGTCCTCCACAAATTTGTATAAAAAAATCAGCTGCATGTTTTTTTGCAGCATCTAAACCTTCTTTTGTAGGAGGGAATAAGCCTTTTATCTCTGTTTGTACTAAGAACTCATAGTGTTTAGCAATCATATCTCTCATGCCATCTTCTCCTAAGGTCTCTAAAATCTTAGGATTTGGCAAATCTACATTTGGTCTTTGTCCAAACTGTGCTTCTGTTATACTGTAATTCATTATCTACCTTTTTTATAAAAACTTATCTTACAAAATAAATCTTAAATAAAAATCTGTGATATAATTTAATAAATATTTTAAGGAGTTTACATGAAAATAGTTTCTTATTTTGCAAGTGCTGTTGTTGCTTCACTTATGTTTAGTACATCTTTGGTGGCAGCTGATATTGATGTATCTTTTGTAGATGAAAAATGGAATGGCAAGGTTGTTCCTATTGATGAAGTTTGCTCTGATTATAATATAGAAGCTGGTAGCACTCCCAGTTTATATATTGAAAATCTACCTGATGGTGCAAATAAAGTCATTTTGAAATTTAATGATAAAACATTTGTTAAGATGGATAATGGAGGACATGGTATTTTATCTCATAAAATAGAAGATGAAACAAATAACATAGAAATCCCACCACAAATAGGTGAAACTTTTGATTTAGATGAAGGTTTTGAAGTAGTGAACTCTCATACTGGAACTAGATTTAATAAAAAAGAAGGGGCATATTTAGCACCATGTTCTGGAGGTAAGGGAAATACCTATACAGTAGATATCTCAATTGTGGATTCAAATAATAATGTTTTAGCAACTAAAGAGTTAGTCTTAGGAAAGTACTAGGATAGCAATAATTTAAGAGAATTTATGTCAAAATAAAAAATAATATAAGTTTTTTTGAAATTAAATAGTAATAAATTACAAGATAATTATAAAGTGGGGTTATAGTGTTTTCTAAAATAGTTGAAACTTCGTATCAAATAGAAAAGATAAAAGTTTTATATATTGATAGTGATGATGATTATATTGAATCTGCATTAGAAATACTAAAAAACTATTTTGAAAACATAGTAGTATCAACTAGTAGTGATGATGCTACTTTAAACCTTGAAAAAAATCATTTCGATTTTATACTTGTAGATATCAAAATATCTAATTATGCTGGAATAGAACTTGTTAAAAAAATAAAAGAAAGATATGAAGATGTTTTAATAGTATTTTTTTCAGAGTTTGATAGTCATGATTATTTACTTGAAAGTATGAAATTGGAAGTAGATGGGTATATCTTTAAACCAATAGACTTAGTACAGTTTAACACTGTAATAGAAAAAATCACAGATAAATTAAGTTGTAAATTTCAGTTATTAAATAATGTTAATTATTTAAACCAATATGTTGATATTGTTGATAACAGTACTATCATATCAAAGACTGACATTGATGGAAATATTACTTATGTAAATGATAAGTTTTGTAATATCACTGGATATAACAGAGCAGAACTAATTGGTAAGAGCCACAACATTTTAAAATACAAAGATAATCCAGATGAATTTTATAAAGATATGTGGCGCACAATAAAAGTAGAGAAAAAAGAGTGGCACGGTATAATAAAAAATGTCTCAAAAACAGGCAAAATTTATTATATGAAGGCTACTATAAAACCTCTTTTAGATACAGATGGCAATATAGTTGAATTTATTGCTTTTAGAGATAGTTTAAATCTTATTTTAGATGATAAAAAACACCTACTTAATAAAATAGAATTAAATAAATTATCACTTCTTATTTTAGTACAAATTCAAGAGTTTGATATGTTAGAAAAGTTTTATAATATAGTAAAAGTTGATCAAGTTGAAAAAACTTTTGCCTCAAATTTAGTATCTTATTTGCCTGCCTCATTTATTTTTGAAGATGTATATACCTTGGGTGATGGAAGATATGCTCTTTTAACTGATTATAGAAATTTTGAGAAATTAGAAATTAATTTACATGACTATCTTGAAGACTTTGTAAAAAATGTAACAGATTCTATTTTAGAAATAGATGGTATAGAGTATGATTTAAATATTATTCTTAGCTATTCATGTGGAAAATATAGTCTTTATGAGGATGCAAAAGCTGGACTAGAAGTTGCAATAGCTAAGAATAAGGTAATAAACTATTCAAATGATTCATCTATAAAAATAAATCAAGAAGCTAAAAAGAACTTTGAAATTATTAAGATGGTTAAAATAGCTCTTGATAACTATAAAATAGTCTCTTACTTTCAACCAATTATTAATAATAGAACAAAAGAGATAGAAAAATATGAGTCTTTGGTTAGATTGATTAATGAAAATGGAGATGTTATATCTCCTTTTGATTTTTTAAATGTTTCTAAAAAAGGTAATTATTATAATAAAATTACTAGTAGAGTTTTAGAAAATTCATTTAAAATGTTAGATTTTGTAAACACAAAACTATCTATAAACTTATCTGCCTTAGACATAGAGAAAGAGCAAACAAGAGAAGAGATATTTACTTTACTTGATAAATATAAAGAACAAAATAACAGAATAGTTTTTGAGTTACTTGAAGATGAAAATGTAAAAGATTTTAGAAGTATTAAGTATTTTATCAAAAAGGTAAAAAGAAAAGGTGTTATGATTGCAATCGATGATTTTGGTGCAGGATACTCCAACTTCGAGAGATTGCTGGACTTTGAACCTGATATTTTAAAAATAGATGGCTCTTTAGTGAAAAATATTGAAAAAGATGACTATAGTAAGAATATTATTGAAACAATCGTTTCCTTTGCCAAAAAACAAAATATTCTAACTATTGCAGAATATGTTGAAAATGAAACTATCTTTAATTTACTAAATGAAATGGGTGTTGATTACTCCCAAGGTTACTATTTTGGGAAACCAGAAGCCTTAGAAAAAAAGCATTAAGCTTTTTTAATAATACTTTTAATCATATTATTAAAAACAAAATAGTGAACTGGTACTAACATATACCAATAAACTCTTCCCCAAAGACCTTTTGGATAGAAATAAGCTGATTGTATAAGTTTATTACCATCTATTTTAAACTCAAGCCAAGCAGTCCCTGGCAGCTTCATTTGAGCATATAATAAAAGTCTTTTATTCTCTTGTACATCAATTACTTTCCAAAAATCCAAACTATCCCCAACTCTTAGATTAAATTGGTCACGTCTTCCTCTTTTTAGTCCTACTCCTCCAATTATTTTATCAATAACACCTCGTATTCTCCATAAAAAATCATAATCAAACCAACCCAAATCACCACCAATACAGATAAAAGATTTGTATATTTTTTCTTGGGAATACTCTGATATGTCTTCAACTCTTCTATCTACAAATACAGCATCTGCTAGCTCTTTTGTGTGGTTTTTATCCCAAGCTTTACCATATCGATCACTCCATCTACTTAAAACTTGATTCTCTTGTATCTCTCTTATTGCCTTTTTTACAGAGTCTATATATGATATTGGCTTTATATTTGGGAAATATCTTTTTGCATTTTCATTTTGTATTACAACTTCAGATTTTAGTCCTTCAATTAAAGCTTTAGCAACTCCATAAGGCACAGGAGTAAATAGATTTAACCAATAAGAAGATAAGGTAATAGATAAAAATGGCAGAGGAATAATATATCTTTTTAGTCCTAAAGCAAGAGCAGTTTTTTCCATCATTTGTTTATATGTTAATTGTTCTGAGCCAATATCCACAGTGATATTTTCTTTTTCTTCTAGATATATTGATGAATAAAGATAAGAAAGTACATCATCAACAGCAATTGGCTGAGCTTTAGTATTTACCCACTTGGGTGTTGTCATGATAGGAAGTTTTTCTGTTAGATTTCTTATTATTTCAAAGCTAGTGCTTCCTGAGCCAATAATCACGCCAGCTCTTATCCAGATAGTTTGTATTTTATCACTTGAACTTAGAATCTCACCTGTTTCAAGACGACTTAGAAGATGCTCACTTGTATGCTCATTTTTAACTCCAAGACCACCTAAGTATATCACTCTTTTTACTCCACAAGATATGGCACTATCTAAGAAGTTTTGTGCAGAAATTTTATCTAGGTCCTTATAGTCTTTTCTATTTAAAGAGTGGATTAAGTAAAATGCAGTATCAACGTCTTTTAAAGCCTTCTTTAAACTCTCTACATGAAAAGTATCACCTTCATGAACATCAACTTTTTCAATTATTTTAGATGAGATAGATTTTTTATCTCTAACTAATAATCTTAAGTCAATATTTTCATCTTGAAAAAGTCTATGTTTTAATCTTCTTCCAATGTATCCTGTAGACCCTGTAAGTAATACTTTCATGATATATCCTTTTATAAAAGTAGTATATCTAGTAAAATTGTCTTTTTGTAGCCTAAATAAGAGAGTTGAACTCTCTTATTTTATGTAGTTGCTTTTTTTATCGCTTGTATCTAACTCTTGACCAATATCTTTATATCTTGCAAAGTAATACTTTACAAACTCATTTATATTTTTATCTATTGGCATAAAATATTTTCCATCTTTTTTGGCAAACTTATTTAAAAATTGCGTTGCATCTTTTTTATCTAAATAGTGTTTTGCTAAATCACTATATGTCTTAATATACCATGATTTAAGCGTCTCATATTTTTCATCACTTAAGTCAATTGTTAATCTTTTATCTTCAAAGCTTAGAACCTGTGATTCAAATAGACCATTTAGATGAATCAAGCCTTCACAATAGTAAGGTTGTACTTCGTCAACTTCCATCCAAGCCATAAGTCCAACTGCTCTTTTAACACTATCAATTAAAACTTGTTTTTGTAGATGTTTTTCATCGCTGCTTTCATCTAAGAAAAAGGATACAAGTCCACCAGTTGTTGCTTTAAACTCTTCTATATTTTTAAAGTTTCCAGTTTTATTCATCACTGTTTCTGTTTCATCATCACACCATAAAATATGTCCATACTCATGTCCAATAGTAGTGATATCATAAACTTGATGCCATGATGATGTTTCTTTGAATAAAAACTTTCTATCTTCACTTAAAAATTCATTTCCAAAGACTTCAGCACTAAGACGCAAAAATGGCTTAGCACGACTAGTTTGTAAAATCTCATCTGCAAAGGCAAATATCTTTTTCCCTTCTTCACGTGATACTATCTCATCATTTGGTACAACTTGTGCTGAAAATAGTCCATTTAGTTCAGCCCCAAAAAATATAGCAGGTCTACCAATATATAGTTGAACTTTGTCCAGTGATTTTAGCGAGAAATCATAGATGTCTTTATATGTAGAGTTTTCTTCAAAACTACTAAATATATTTGCAAAAGCTGATTTGATTTTATTTACTCTGTGGTCATTTTGTGCAAATTCTGGATTTGTAAATCTTATATCCCACTCTAAGGCTACTGCTTTTCTAAAGTGGTCTTCATAGTATTCTAGTGGATGTCCTATTTGAATAGGTGATTTTATTTTCATCCAAGCTCTATCTACATTTGCCCATTTGTCAACTAGCGAGTTCTTTTCATCTTCTGCAAAAGCTAAGATAAGTGATTGGATATATAAAATATAGTCCCATTTGTGACCAAAAATATCATCTTCATGTTCTAAAAGACTATCTTCAAACTCTTCAAGGGCATTTATTACTTCTGTTGTTTGTGTTTTAAAAGCTTTTATGTAAGCTTGACTTTCATACCCATCACCTTTTTTAACTAAAGCAGAGTATGACCTATCAGCACTTATTGAATTATGTCCTAAGTCAAACAAAGAGTTTGTCTCAAGGTAATCAAAAACTTTTGATTCATCACCATCAAATTTTTCTAATAGTTCTTTATTGATACCATTTATAATATGTGCTGTCCATGAGCTTTGCCATGATGACATTTTGATTCCCACATTATATACACCTTCAAAAATAGCTTGATAAAAAGGTGTCAAAAGATTGTTCTCTTTTATAAAATCAAGAGTCTTTTTATGTCTTTTATGCCAATACTCTTTTACAAAAAGGTATGCCTTTTCTTGTAACTCTATGACTTCTTTTTCATTAAGTTCTAGTTTTTTTAATACTTGAACAAGAGAATCATCTCTTAGATTTACTATTCTTGTAACTAGTGCAAATCTTAGGTCATCGCTCATCTGTAAATCTAAACTTTTTGCAAAATCATCTATTAGCGTTAGTTTATCGTATTGTTTATCTTCTAAGGCAGATACTAATTTGTTTATTTCATCTTTTTGAGTATTAAGGTATTCATATATTTTTTTTGAATCTTCTAGAAATTGTTTTTTATTCATATTATTTATCCTTTTAAAATAAAAGTTTATCATTTTATAGCTATTTTTTTAATAATCAAATTTTTTTTTGCTATAATACTAACTTAAAAAAAAAAATTAATTAAATTTCATGGGTTACTTATTTGCAAAAACATATCATCTTAAGCTTTAGTATTACTATTATTTTATTAATTCTTCTAACAGTTGTATCAATCTACAAGATGTTAGAACTTTCAGATTTATCTGAAAAACTTTTTAATCATCCCTTTACAGTTACAAATGCTACAAAAAATATCCAATCAAATATTTTATCAATTCAAAATGATATGAAAGATATCATTCACTCTAACACATCTAAGGAATTAAATAATTTAATAAAACAAATAGATGATAAAGAGTTAGTTGTTTATGAGGATTTTAAAAAGATTTTTGACAGATATTTAGGGGATAAAAATGATATACAAAAAAGTTACAATGCCTTTAAAAGTTGGAAACCAATAAGAGCTGAAATAATAACACAAGCTAGAAAAAAAGAGTTTAAAGATATTATTAAGATAAACGAGAATGTTAGTGAAGAGCATATAAAGTATTTAAATAAACAAGTTGAAATATTGATTGATTATGCACATAATAAAGCAATATTTTTTCATGCAAATACACTAGAAAGTAAAAAAGAAGCAATTGTTTTTATCGTAAGTACAATTACAATAATTTTATTTATAATAGTTTCAATGTTTGGATTCTTAATTCGTAATTTAAATAAAAAAGATACTCAGACAAAAAAATATTTACATTTGATTGACCAAAATATTATTAGTGCAACATTAGACGTTGATTTTAACTTTGTTGATGTAAGTAATGCATTCTTGAGAATATTTGGCTATTCAAAAGAAGAATTTTTTGAAATCTCAAAAAACATATATAAAGATAATGATAACTTTGAAAAAAAGAAAGTTTTAGTTACTTTAAAAAGTGGAGAAAACTGGGAAGGTGAAATAAAAACTCTAACAAATTATAAAAAGACAAAATGGTTTACATCAAAAATAGTACCGATATTTGACAATAACTATAAGGTAACTGGGTTTAACAATATACTTGTAGATATTTCAAGTGAAAAAAGAATAGAAGAGATTTCTCGACATGATGCCCTAACAGATATCTATAACAGAAGATATTTTGATGAAGTTTTCCCAAAACTGATAAATATTTCAACTAGAAATAATATTTTATTGTCATTTGTAATGATAGATGTTGATAAGTTTAAAGATTTCAATGATAGCTATGGACATCAAGAAGGTGATAAAACTCTAATTAAAGTTGCAAAAGTTTTATCTAATAGTATGAAAAGAGCTTCTGATTACGCTTTTAGATTAGGTGGAGAAGAGTTTGGATTGTTGTTTAATATTAAAAAAGAAGAAGATGCCTTAAAAATAGTAGAAAGTATAAAACAAAAAGTTGAAAATTTAAAAATTGAACATAATAAAAATACAGCTTCCAAATATGTAACTATCTCTTTAGGTATAAAAGTTATAAAGCCTGATAGTAAATCAACAGTAAAAGATGTATATGCACTCACGGATAAAGCGCTCTATGAAGCTAAAGAAACTGGTAGAAACAAAATCATAAAAGTGGATAATTAAAGACAAATTTAGCACTTATGACTTAAAAGTGCTAAAAATTACTAAAACTTTAGCTTCCTTTTATAAAGTTTTGATAAAATTTCTCTTACAAAAACTAAAAATTATAGGAGAAATTCATGGCAAAACATCAATTTCAAACAGAAGTTGGACAATTATTACATTTAATGACACACTCTTTATATTCAAATAAAGAGATTTTTATTAGAGAACTTGTATCAAATGCAAGTGATGCAATTGATAAATTAAACTATTTAAAACTAACAGACGAATCAATCAAATCAGCACTTCCTGAAGATTGGGCTGGTGAGATTAATGTTTCTTTTGATGAAGCAGATAAATCATTAACTATTTCAGATAATGGTGTAGGTATGAATAATGAAGACTTAATTGCTTCAATTGGTACTATCGCAAAATCAGGAACAAAATCATTTGTTGAGGCAATGACTGGTGATGCTAAAAAAGATTCAAACCTTATTGGACAATTTGGTGTTGGTTTTTATTCTGTATTTATGGTAGCTTCACATGTTGATGTTATCTCTAGAAAAGCAGGTGAAGAGACTGCATATAAATGGTCAAGTGATGGTACAGGTGAGTTTGACTTAGCACCTTGTACAAAAGAATCAACTGGAACTGTTATTTATATTAAATTAAAAGATGAAGAAGCAGAAGAGTTCGCAAGTAAACCAAGAATAGAAAATATTGTAAAAAAATATTCTGACCATATTGCTTATCCAATTTTCTTAAACTATTCAGAAGAAGTGAGTGAAGAGTTAAGTGAAGAAGATGAAAAAGCTGGAAAAGAAGCTAAAAAAACAACTGAAAAAAGACACGAAAAAATAAATGCAGCAACAGCTCTTTGGATGCAACCAAAAGCTAAAATCAAAAAAGAAGAGTACAATGATTTTTATAAATCAATCTCTCATGACTCAACAGATCCAATGCTTACAATGCACACAAGAGTTGAGGGTGTAAATGAATACACAACACTATTTTATATCCCTGCAATCGCTCCTATGGATATGTATAGAGCTGATTATCAACCAGGTGTTAAACTTTATGTTAAAAGAGTATTTATCACAGATGATGAAAAAGAGTTATTACCAACTTACTTAAGATTTGTAAGAGGTATTATTGATAGTGAAGATTTACCATTAAACGTTTCAAGAGAAATCTTACAAGAAAATAGAGTAATGGCAAACATCAAACAAGGTTCAGTGAAAAAAATCTTAAATGAAATCAAAAAATTATCTAAAGATGAAGAAAAATACGCTGAATTTGTAGCTCAATATAATAGAGCTTTAAAAGAGGGTGCTTACCAAGACTTCACAAATAAAGAAGCTATTTTAGACTTATTAAGATATAAATCAACAAAAACAGAAGACGGTAAAATGACTTCATTAGAAGCCTATAAAGAAAGAGCTAATAGTGAACAAAAAGCTATTTATTATATCATTGGTGAAAATGAAAATGTAATGAAAAACTCGCCACTATTAGAAGCTTATAAGAAAAATGATATTGAAGTATTACTTTGTGATGATAAAGAGATTGATGAAATCATCACTCCAGGATTACAAGCTTATAAAGAGTGGGAATTTAAAGATATTACTTCTTGTGAAGCTCCAAAAGTAGAGCAAAGTGAAGAAGAGAAAAAAGAAGTTGAAGAGAAATTTGAATCAATCACTAAAAAAATCAAAGACAATTTAGGTGAAGCTGTTAAAGATGTAAAAGTAACTAACAGATTAAGTGAATCACCATCTTGTGTTACAAAAGATACAGGTGATGCACAAATGGCTCAAATGATGCAAATGATGAAAGCAATGGGACAAGCGATGCCAGAAGGTGCTCCAATCCTAGAAATCAACCCAGAGCACGATATAGTTAAAAAACTAAACGGTTGTCCAGATGATGCACTTATTGCAGATGTATCATGGGTACTATTAGACCAAGCGAAATTATCTGAAGGTATGGAAATTACTGATGCAGTGGCGTTTGCGCAAAGACTTAATAGAATCACAGCAAAAGCACTTTAATAAAAGAACTATTTGCACGCATCTTCTGCGTTGCAAATAGTTTTTCTTTCAGTCACTTACTTTCATCATGTAAGCTTCTTCAATAAAAACTATCCGCGCCTTGAATCTACATACAACTAGTTCTTTTATTTCAATAAAATACTATCTTTTGAATAAAAAATAGAGTTAAATTCTTTTAATAATTTTTTATTTTCTTTTGTTAGTTTAAAATTATTTAATGCAAATTCATGTATGATTTTTCTTATACTATAACTAAATAGTTCAAATGAATCATTTGTTAATTTTGTTCTTGAAATATTTGAAATTAAATTGTTGTCTTTTATATTAATAAACATGTCAATAATTCTAATAAAATTTGCACGATTATTTAAATTAATTTCTCCCTTGATTTTTATATTTTTTATATAAAAGTTATAATTACTAAAATAATATTTACTTTTACTAAAAGGTAGTAGTTTATTATTTAAGCATATTGTATATATATTATCCCTAATGAATACTGGTGTTGAACCATTCGTGTTTAAATTTAAGGCGTCTATCACATCTTTTAAAAAATAATCAGTGTCCTTCCCTTCTTCATCTGTAATCCAAAAAATAATATCATTTCCATCTCCCCCTCTATGTATTCCTGAGTCACGTTGACATGATTTATCTATAAATAGATATATATATTCATATATATCTCCATTATCATCTAAAGTTTCTATTGCTTCAGAAATGGAAAATTGATTTGACTCTAATAGGACACTAAAATCATTTTCTACAGAATATGTCAAGATAGGTATTTTAAAATATTCTAGATTTAAATTATATATAATATTATTAAAATTTAATTTATTCAAACTATTAATTTTAATGAAATCTTTCCCATCAAAATACAAAATATATGAAATATTGTCTAAAATAGAACTAATCTCTTTAAAATAGTTATTTTCACTAATTTTAATATAACCTGATAAGTTTTTTGTATATTCACTTATATCAATTATATACTCTGCTTTTAAAGGTTTGTTCTTTGAAATTAAGTCTATTTCCTGATTATTAATTAATAAAGTAATATTGTCAAAAAGTATATTATTATTTATAAATGTTGATATGGTAAAAATCATCTCTGAACTATCTGTTTTTAATGCATTACAAAATGAATTTAAATCTAAGATTATTTCTGTTCCAGACATATAATTACTATCTTCTTCCTCTTTAAAAGCTATGTATTGACTATCTTTTTCTAAATCAATCACATATGTTTTATTACTGTTAAAATATTTTGTTATAACTTGAACTTCATTAGATAACATAAAACAAGACAGAAAGCCTATACCAAAATTTCCTATTGGATTATAATTGTGATTATAGTTCATAAAGTCTTTTGATTTATAATAAGACTTACCTACATTTAAAAAATAGTTTTTAATAATATGTTCATTCATTCCCATGCCATTATCTTTGATGATAAGTTTATTATTTTCTTCATCAATATCAATATTAATGGTTGGTTCATAGCTATCTTTTAGTGGATGATTTTCCATCTCTAATTTATCTTTTTTAACCATAATTGCATCAATTGAATTTTGAAGTAATTCTCTCAAACCTAAATCTTTACTTCCGTAAATAGCTTCACCCATAAGTAAATTAGTTATGGCATGATAATCCATATTTAGCTTTAAGTCTGGTATTGTGTAACCTTTTGGTTCAATGTTATTTTTTACTTCAGTATTTATATTTATTTGATATTCATCTTTCATATCTGATGTCATATTTACTAAAATACTTAATTCATTTTCTATCCATTTGATATAGTTTAAAAGTTTTCTATGAACTTTTATGTTTTCACATGTTCCTTCGAGCCTTATCTCTTTTAGCTTATTTCTTTTATGTATTTTTTTACTATTTTCTATTACAAAGTTTTTTTGCCACTCTTCATTACTATAATCATTTAAATCAATTGAATTATAAAGTTCAATAGGTGTTCTTGTATCATCTATATCTAAAATATCAGCAACTCTTAATAATATGGCTATAAATCTTGGATTATAAGTATAGTTACCTTTTGATTTTTCTGTTGGGATTTTTTCTAAGTAGCTTTTATCTTCTGTATGAGCTTGGCAAATCATTCCTAAGTGTTCATCGAAATATATATTTCGATTTAACAATTTAAAATGTTCTTTGTATTTGGTTCTTATTAAGTCATTTGCAATTTTACCGTGAGCATTTCTTACTACTTCTTGTATAGCTAATTCTTCATTATCAAATAAATTTTCTTTAATTAATGTAAAGTCTTGATTATAGAGATATGTGGAATTATTATTTTTAATTTTTTTAATTTCTTCATCATCTACTGCCATACCTATGTCATGAAATATTGCTGCATAAATCATAAGGGCATATTCTAAGGCAGAAAAGTCATCATTATCTTTTATTAAGTCATACATTGTATTTATAATGCTAATTGAATGTCTAATATCATGGTTTGTGTAATTAGGAAAATTAATTGTTGTTTTTTTATTGATAAGTTCAATAATAGAGTTAGAGTTTTTTAATACATCATTTGCAAAAGATTCATCAAGTTTTTTTAATTTCTTATATATTTTAGTACTTTGAATAGTTGACATTGATTTACCTAATAGTAGAATATATAAATTATAGCAATTTTGTTGTAATAAATAGATTTATTATTAATTAGTATAATTAGTTTTTTATTTAGAGATTTAAGATATGCTATAATACAATATCAAACAAGGACTAAAAGTGACAAAAGAATATATTATTAAATATCTTAGCGAACATAAAGATGAATTTTCTAAAAAATTTGGTATCACAAAACTTGGGCTTTTTGGGTCTTACGTTAGAAGTGAAGCTAAAGAGAATAGTGATATAGATATTCTTGTGGAGCTTGAAAATGGTCTTGTTAATATTCATGATAAAAAATCTGATTTTAAAGAGACTTTAGAAAAATATTTCAATCTCAAAGTTGATATTGCTAGAGAAAAATACTTAAAACCTCTTGCTAAAAAAGAGATATTGAGTGAAGTAGAATATGTCTAAATTACGACTATCTCTATTATCTATTCTTGAAGCAATTGAAAAAATTGATAGATATACTCGTGAGTATAAATCTGCTGATGAATTTTACCATCAAGAAAGAGATTTTGATGCTACTATGATGCAGTTTGTAATTATTGGGGAAATGATTTCAAAACTTGATGATACTTTTAAAGATAAATATTCAGATATTCCATGGCAAAAAATCAAAGATTTTAGAAATATAGTAGCTCATAATTATTTTGGTATAGATGCAGATGAAATTTGGGAAATAATTACTACTAAGATAAAACCACTAAAAAATGATATTGAATCTATCCTCACAAAAATATAATTTAACTCATTCCATATACTCTTAAAACAAAACTTATCTTTTTTAGCTATAATTATTAGTAATGCCTTTAGGTATTACTAATAATTATATGTAATATTAAAGGTAATCATATGGACTTTGATTTTATTCTTGCTTTTGCTTTGATTGTTTGTATCTCTTCTGTTGTTCATGGTGGTATTGGTTTTGGCTTTGGCATGATTGCTACTCCTTTGGTTGCTATGTTTACTGATATACAGACTACTATCATGTATATGCTTATTCCTACTATGCTTGTAAATATTGTTAGTATTATGAGTGAGGGTAAGTTTTTTGAGGCTTTGAGGAAGTTTTGGTTTATCATAACTCTTATGGTAATAGGTAGTTGTATAGGGACTGTTTTACTTATATTTGCCAACTCTGATTATTTTAAACTTCTTTTGGCTTTGATTATTTTTGTTTATCTGTTTCAATCTTTAGTGAAAATAGAAGCAACTTTTATTTCAAGATATCCCAAGTCTTCAACTTATGGCTTAGGTATTTTTGGTGGGATTTTATCTGGGCTTACAAATATAGTAGCCCCTTTGATGATAATGTATAGCTTGGAGATGAAATACACAAAAAAAGACACTATTCAACTATCAAACTTATGTTTTCTTTTTACAAAAATAGGGCAGATGGGTGTATTTTTGTATTTTGGGGCATTTACAAAAGAGTCATTTGGTATATCGATGATAAGCTTAATTGCTGTATCTATTGGACTGTTTTTTGGAATAAAACTCAAAAAAAGAATAGATGCAAAATTTTATTCAAAGATATTAAAAGTACTACTGTTTATCATAGCTTCTATTTTAGTTGTTCAAACTTTAAATTTTTAAAAGGTATATAATGGATTCAAATTTATTAAAAGTATTTATTGCTGTTTCAAACACAAAGAGCATATCTTTAGGTGCAAAGGAGTTAAACTTTACTCAATCAAATGTAACCTTAAGAATAAAACAGCTTGAAAAGGGTTTGGATTATGATTTGTTTCATAGGACAAACAGGGGTGTTATTTTAACTCTTGCAGGAGAGAAGCTTTATCCTTATGCTGTGGATATAGTTAAAAAGGTTGAAGAAGCTAGTTTAAAGATGAGAAATGTTGATTATCAAAAGCTTTTAAAAGTTGGCTCAACTCAATCAAATACAACTATTAGACTTACAAGATTTATAGAAAAATTAAATAATGATTTTCCTGATATGAAATTGGACTTTGTAGTTGATAGTAGTTTAAATCTAATAGATCAACTACTTAACTATAAACTTGATATTGCTTTTGTAAATGGAAAGCCAAATCACAAAGATATAGAGGTTTTAAATATAATAAAAGAAGATATTGTTTTAGTTGAGCCAAAAGATAAGACTCCTGAAAATACAATCTTCGCATATAAAAATGGCTGTTTAAATCGTATCTTTTTAGAAGAGTATCTAAGTGATGAAAAAGAAAATAGATATAAAAAAGTTAATTTAGAAAATTATGAGTTAATTTTAGCTTGTGTAAAATCAGGATATGGAGTGGCACTATTTTCTAGAGAAATAATAGAAAAATTTGGATATCAAGATAAATTAAAAGTTACAGAAATGGATTTTAATTTAGATACATATCTTATTTGTAGAAAAGATTTTATTCCTATGATAGAAAGCTATTTAAGAGAGATAAAGCTAGTTTAATAAAGATAAAATTTTACAATCTTTTCAAAAAGCACTTGAATAAAATAAATTATTGTCTTATAATAAAATAACTTTTATTTAGGTAGCCACTATGAACTTTTTTAAAAAGATTATTAATTCATTAAATCAAATGTCAAGTCATATATTTAGTTTTAATGCACACAACTCTGAGCTATCTTTTTTATTGCCAAATGATGAAAAGATAGACTTTACACTTGATAAGTTTGATGTGAAGACTAGGCATGATCCTTATGCTATAGATGCATATACTTTCAATAACCCTGATATTTATTTTGAATATATTCATTTAGACCCTGTTTGTTCTTGGAATGGCTTAGCTCGTGGTTACTTTGTAAGTTTATTACAAAAGACTATCAAAGAAGAGTTAGAACTGCAAGAGAGATTTGAATTTGGCCATTATGAGTTCTCCACATACAAAACATCAAAAAACAGCTACATACATCTAATCTGTATTTGGGAAGTGAATAAAGAGGTCTTTTTAATAGATAAAAAGGGTGTACTTTATCAAAACTTTATAAATCTTTTAGATAGCCATTACAAATATGAATTCACAGATAAAAAGATATATGAATTGGATACTGAAATAAGTTTAGTTAAACAAAATTCATTAAATCAATACTTTAATGCAAGTGGAGAGTGATTTGATGTATAATTAAGAAAAAGAAAGGATAAATATGTTTTTCAAAGTAATTATAGCTTCAATTATTTTATTGTTATTTACTTCTTGTGTTTCAAATAATTTTCATTATGATATGAAAAATTCTTCTCTTAGCTTACCTTTAGAAAATCTAAATAAAAAAGTCTTTCTTAGTGATGTAAAATATGAAAATACCTTTTCAAGATGCTCTTTAGATACTTATATTTTAAGTGGTAAGAGTAAAGAGTATGGAAACTTTTTTGTAGAAAATATAGAATTAGCAAATAACTGTCAATGGAATGGATCGGCTAATGGATTTTTTACATATGAATTAAAAACAAGACTTAAATTTAAAACTTTTAAATTAGTAGATAGATTTACAAAACAAAACTATGAAATATCTACATATAAAGTAGATGGGAATAAGTATGTAAGTATTATTGAAAGATATACAGTAAATAGTAATATACTTATTATTGATAACAAAGGAAAACTTTCAGCTGAGATAATTAAAACACTAGACCCAAAGTTTGAGTATAAATACCTAAATGAAGAAAGAACAGATATAAAATATGATTATAGTCTTGTGAAAAATAATGTTTTTTTCAGATATTTTGGAAAAGAAGTTGAAAGAATAGATAAAAAATAACGGTGAAAATCACCGTTACTTATAAGGAGACAATAGCAAGGAAAGCTAAAGTTTGTTTGTATGACAAAAGAATTGTAATGTAAATAGGATAAAATATATCCTATTTAAAAAAGTTAGAAATTAAATTTAAATTTTATTTAAGGGGAGACTTTATTGTTTGAAGAATTAACTCAGTTTTTATACCAATATAAAAACAAACAACTAGAAGCAAATGAGATATCAAAATTAAAAGATGATTTTGATAAATATAAAATAGAGATAACAAATAGTGAGTATTATGATAAGTTTTATAACAACTATTTAAATATCAAAGGTTATACCTACAGACTAGATGATAGTTCTATGAGACTATTTTATACTTTTCAAGAGGCTGTTTATTCTATAGACTTAGCAATACTAACACGGGATGAAGATGGTGTTTTATTAAACAGTATAGTTTATACTTTAGTTTTATGTGATTGTATAGATGAATATTTAGGAAATAGCATAAATGAAGATATAAAACAAAAAGCAATAGAGTTTTATAAAAATGAACAAAAAAGAGTCTCAGCAGAAAATAAAAAATACCATATGTACCAAAACTAGTTAATTTTAATTAAATAGTTTTAGTATATCTTTTTCTATAAATTCAATGTCATCACTTAAAGTTAAGATGTCTAACTCATCTAGACTAATCATATTTTCTTTTACTAGGGTACCTTCTAAAAATATAAGCATATTTTTCCAAAACTCTGTATCATAAAGATATATTTTTAGCTTTTCTATTTTTTTTGTTTGAACTAATATAATTATCTCAAATAGTTCATCAAGTGTCCCATATCCACCTGGAAACACTACACAAGATGAAGAGTGTTTAACTAACATATATTTTCTAGAGAAAAAGTAGTTAAAGGTGTGGCTTCTAGTTGTATAAAGATTTAGTTTTTGTTCAACAGGAATAATGATATTTAAGCCAATAGATTCTGCAGTATTTGCATTATAAGCACCTCTATTGGCTGCTTCCATAATACCACCACCGCCACCAGTTACGATATTAACACCTTTTTTATTTAAATTGAAGGCTAACTTTTCAGCTATTTTGCAAAATTTATTATCTTGTTGTATTCTTGCACTTCCAAAAAATGTCACACAGTTATTAATATCTTTGAAGATTTTTTCACTATCATTAAAGTCACTCGCTATTTCATTAAAATTACTTGCAATTTTGTTTTTTTCAATTATCTCTTCGCTACATTCAACCAAAATATACCTTTTCTTAATTTATATAATTATATTAGAATAACATAAGAAAAAAATATAAATATAAAATTTGTTATAATAAATACAATAAATTACTAGGTGATTGTATGAATATAAAATTAAATTGTGACATGGGTGAGAGTTTTGGTATTTGGAAGATGGGAAAAGATGAAGAGATAATGCCATATGTAAGCATGGCAAACCTTGCTTGTGGTTTTCATGCCTCTGATCCATTAACAATGAGTAGAGCTGTTAGTTTAGCATGTAAACACAGTGTTGAGATTGGTGCTCATCCTGGATATCAAGATTTGGTAGGCTTTGGTAGAAGAAAAATAGTATGCTCTCTTGAAGAGATTGTTGCTATTGTCTTATATCAAATTGGAGCATTAAATGCATTTTGTAAAACTTATGATAAAAGTATCACTTACGTAAAACCCCATGGGGCACTATTTAATGATATGATGAAAGATGAACTAACTTTTAAAGCAATTTTGAGTGCTATTAGTTCATATGATAAAAATATAAAACTAGTAGTCCTATCCACATCTAAAAATGAAGAGTATAAACAAATAGCCTTATTGTATGGAATCACACTTATGTTTGAAGTATATGCTGATAGAAACTATAGTGATGATGGCTTGTTACTTTCAAGGGTGGAGTCTGATTCAATTATCACAGATGAATTAGATATTTTAGAGAGAATAGAAACATTAAAAGATAGAGGTTATATAACAAGTATCAATGGTATGAAACTATTTTTACAAGCAGATACTCTATGTATACACGGTGACAATGAAAAAAGTTATGAGTTTATAAAAATAGCAAGTAGGTTATTAAACTAATTACTCACTTTTAACTCACTTATAAAAAGTATAATTAAGAAAAATAGGATTATTATGTTTACAGAAAAAAATATACCAAAATTAATTATACTTGCTCCCATAATTACTGTTATATTAATTGCTTTTTTTAATATATATTTTTTTGTAAAAACTCAAAATAACTATTTTGAAGAAGAGAGTGTTTGGGTTGAAAATGAATATATTGCAAAACAAAAAAATATATTAAAAAAAGAAATAGATTATATTATCAACTATATAGAGTTCCATGTAAAAAGAAATAAAAAACTCTCAAAAGAAGAGTTAAAAGATGAGATATTAAGATATATTGAAACAATCAGGTATGAAAAACATGGTTATATTTGGGTACACGATACAAGTTATTATTTAAGAGCTCATCCTTTTCGAAAAAACAAATTAAATACTTATGATATAAACTTAAAAGATGCAGTAGGATCTTTTATTACAAAAGAGTTTGTAAATAAAACTTTGAAAAATCCAAATGGAGTTTTTATAGAGTATTATTGGCAAAAACCAAAAGAGATACATTTTTCAAAAAAATTAGGTTTTTTTAGACTTTATAAAA
Organism: Arcobacter denitrificans (SeqCode); assembly: GCF_048571185.1. Classification (GTDB taxonomy): domain Bacteria; phylum Campylobacterota; class Campylobacteria; order Campylobacterales; family Arcobacteraceae; genus Arcobacter; species Arcobacter denitrificans. The sequence continues at coordinate 2,386,309 of NZ_CP182350.1, forward strand.
AATATAATTGGGTTATAGGAGCTGGACTATATATTGATGATATACAAAAATCTATTTTAGAAAATAAAAGGATATTAGAAGAAAAAATAGATAAATATATTCGAATAGTTGTATTTATATCTTTTTTTGTCATGGTATTTATTGGTTTTTTATCTTTTATAATGTCAAAGAAAATTACTGAAGTATTTAATCGTTATCAAGAAAATGTAAAGAAAAAAGAGTTACTTTTAGAGGATATGAACAAAAATCTAGAAATTAAAGTTGAAGTTGCTATTGAGGAAGCTAAGAAAAAAGACAGGGCAATGTTACATCAATCTAGACTTGCACGCATGGGAACAATGCTGTCAATGATAGCACACCAATGGAGGCAGCCTTTAAGTGAAGTTGCAGGAATCTTAATGGAATTAGAAACTGCCTCAAAGTTCAAAGAAGCAGATGATAAAATGATAAAAGAATCAGTAAAAGAATCAAATAGACTAATACAGTTTATGTCATACACTATAGATGATTTTAGAAACTTTTTTAAACCAGATAAAAAGAAAGTTCATTTTTATATAGAAGACTCTTGCTTAGAAGCTATCTCTTTAATTGCTGCTTCAATCAAAAGTTATAATATAACACTAACTGCAGATATAAAATGCAACTATGAAATATATGGATACAAAGGAGAATTTGCACAAGTTTTATTAAATCTAATGTCCAATGCAAAAGATATATTAGTTCAAAGAGAGATAGAAAACCCAAAGATTGATTTAGAAGTTGATTATATAGATGGTTATTCAATTGTAAGAGTAATAGATAATGCAAAGGGAGTTGAAAAAGAGTTTTTAGAGCAGATATTTGAACCATATTTTACAACAAAAAGTAGTGCAAAAGGTACAGGACTTGGACTTTATATGTCAAAAATGATAATTGAAAAAAACATGGGTGGTGAACTTAGTGTAGAAAATACAAAAGATGGAGCTTCTTTTAAAGTAAAAATAAAGGCATAGATATGGATGATAAACTAGAACAACTAAAAAATTATACTGTACTTTGTGTGGAAGATGAAGATGGTATTAGAAAAAGATTAGTTAATACTCTAAAATACTATTTTACAGAAGTATATGAAGCTTCAAATGGAGAAGAAGGCTATTATTTATATTATGATAAAAAACCAAATATTGTAATATCAGATATTGAAATGCCAGAAAAAAATGGTATTCAAATGGCAGAAGATATTAGAAAAGATGATTTATCTACAATAATTATAATGTTAACTGCCTATTCAAATGAAGAATATCTATTAAATCTAATAAATCTAAATATCAATCACTATATTTTAAAACCACTGACTTCTGAAAGTTTATTGGGTGGTATCTTAAAAGTTTTTAGAGATAAACTTGAAGAGACAATAATATTTTCTGATGAATTACATTTTAATATGAAAGCAAGAGAGTTTTATTATAAAAACGAAGTAGTTTTTTTACGAAAAAGAGATAAAGAATTTTTGTTATTACTTTTTGAAAATAAGAACAATGTTTTGACGTATAGTATGATTCAAGAATACATTTGGAAAGATAAATTTATGAGTATGAGTGCTTTAAAAACTTTTATAAAAGAATTAAGACAAAGATTACCTATAGATTTAATAATAAATATTCCACAAGAAGGTTATAAATTAAAAGTTTTTTAAAAGAACTCTAAAAACTCACTAATTACTCACTTAAAACAATTAGAATTTCCTTATCTAAAATTAGGAGATTACAATGTTAAAAAAATGTTTACTTGTTGCTTCTCTTGCAAGCTTAGTGCTTGCTGGAAATGTAAAGATGGATTTAAATGCAAAATATGGTGCAAATAACTTTCACACCAAAGGTGCTGAACAGTTTGCTAAGTTAGTTAAAGATTATACTAAAGGAAGTGTTGAAATCACTGTTCATCCTGGTTCATCTTTAGTTAAAGGAAATCCTTTAAAAGCTGTAAAAGATGGAACAGTTGCTATGACGGATATGTTTATTCCTTTTACATCAGGTGGAGGTAAAGTATTTGGAATATCAGCTTTACCTTTTATTGCACAATCATATGATGATGCATATAGACTATATCAAATCTCAAAACCAGAGTATGAAAAAACTGCAAAGAAATGGAATCAAAAATTTTTATATAGTGTAACTTGGCCAGCTTCTGGATTTTATTCAAATAAAATTATGCGATCTTTTATAGATTTTAAAGGTATTAAAACTAGAACTTATGATAAAAACTCAGCTGACTTTGTAAATAGTGCAGGTGGAAATGCAGTTGCTTTACCTTGGGGGGAGGTATATTCTGCTTTGAGAACTGGCTTAGTTAACTCTGTAATTACTTCATCTTCATCTGGAAAAGATGGCAAATTTTGGGAAGTATTGACTGACTTTACAAAGATTAATTATGCCTATCCTTTACAAGCAGTTACTATAAATCTTGATTATTGGAATTCATTAGATTCTGCACAGAAAGATGCGATTTTAAAAGCCTCAGCAGAGATTGAAAAAGCACAATGGAAAGCTGTTAAAGTTGAAGATAAAAATGCTTTAGATGTGATGTCTAAAAATGGTATAAGAATAGCGGAAGCTACGCCAATATTACATAAACAGTTAGGTATTATTGCAAATAATATGTTGACAAAATATTTATCTGATGCAGAACCAGAAATCAAAAATATTTTCAAAGAATATGTAGAAGGTTCAAGTACTGAAATTAAAACTGTTTTCAAAAAAATGAAAAAATAAGTAAAACAATGAAAACGTTTTATAATTTCGTAAATAAACTCTCTTTAGGGGGAGCTTATTTGTCATCATTTTTATTAGTATCCTTGGTAATATTGATTTTAACTGAAGTATTTATTAGATATTTTTTTGATATGTCTACAATGATTGCAGATGAATATAGTGGATATATGTATTTAGCTTCAATCTTTTTAGGGTTTGCCTATACCTTTAATGAAGCTGGACATATAAGAATTAATATTTTGACTTCAAGAATGGGAAAAAAATCAAATAAAATTATTGATGTATTTGCAGGAACAATTACAATTGTTATTTTGCTTTTTATATTACATAGAACAGTCTTATTTACATATGATTCTTATGTTATGGAAATGGTATCAGAATCAGTTTCTGCTACACCTTTGTATTTAACACAATTGGTTATGCCTTTAGGAGTTATATTATTTATTTTGGCTGTTTTAAGTTTTGTATTGAAAGGAATAAAAAATGATAACTGATCCATTAATATTATCTATAGTTATTATATGTATTATGTTTGTATTTTTATTATCTTCAATTTGGATTGGAGTTTCATTAATACTAACTGGTATTGTTGGTATGTTGCTTTTTGACCATCATTTACCTCCTATGATTTCAATATATGACAAAATAGGGGATTTATTAGCTTCCTCAATGTATGACTCTCTAAATTCATGGTCATTAGCAGCTTTACCTATGTTTATTTTGATGGGAGAGATATTATATAAATCATCTATTTCTACTAGATTATTAAATGGCTTAATGCCTTGGCTTAATTTTATACCTGGGAAGCTTCTTCATGTAAATGTAGCAGCATGTTCTCTTTTTGCAGCAATTTCAGGTTCAAGTGCAGCAACAACTGCCACAGTTGGAAAGATTACCTTAGATGAACTTAAAAAAAGAGGATATTCAAAGTCACTAGCTTTAGGTTCACTTGCAGGGAGTGGAACACTAGGGTTTTTAATTCCTCCTTCACTTATTATGATTATTTATGGTGTTATGTCTGATGTATCAATTGGTAAGCTTTTTATGGCAGGGATTCTTCCTGGTTTGTTACTTGCTACTTTATATTCATTTTATATAATGATTGCATCAAAAGTTGATAGTAGTGTTGTACCTAAAAATGAAGATAAATATACTTCAGATGATTATTTTCATTCTATTAAAGATTTATTTCCTATTTTATCTTTGATTACAGTTGTTTTAGGTTCTATTTATGGTGGCTTTGCAACTCCTACTGAAGCTGCAGCATTGGGTGTTTTAGGTGCTACAATATTAGCAATATATTTTAAAAGTTGTTCTTTAGATATTTTGAAACATGCTCTTCTTAATTCTATAAAAACATCTGTAATGATTAGTTTTATTATAGTTGGTGCTGGATTTTTATCTCAAGTGGTTGGATTCTTAGGAATTGCAAGAGCGGTTAGTGAATTTATCGGAACATTGGGTCTTTCTCCTATGGTACTTATTTTGATTATTGGTATTATGTATGTATTTTTGGGAATGATTTTGGATGGTATTTCTATTGTCGTAATGACTTTACCTATTGTTTTACCAATTATTGTATTGGCAGGATTTGATCCTTTATGGTTTGGTATATTTTTAGTATTTATGGTTGAGTTATCACAAATTACTCCACCAGTTGGATTTTCTTTGTTTGTAATTCAAAGTATTAGTGGGGAGAAGATAGAGTATATTTTAAAAGCAACTTTACCATTTTTTATATTAATGATTGTTGCAGTTATTTTGATTACTGCTTTCCCAGAAATTGTACAATATATACCTAATTATATGACTACTAAATAAGCTTAAATTCTTCGAGGTGAGATTAATTCTCACCTTTTCTCTCAATATAATTATTCTTAATAAAAACTCACTTATTTCACACTTTAAAAGACTAGAATCCTCCCATTATTTTTCAAAGGATTAGAGAATGGATTTTGATTCATTTAGTATATGGTTTAGTTTGTTGTTTGTTTTTATAATGCTTGGCTGGTATATACATGATAAGTATGTGCAAAGAAAACATCAATTATTAGTTAATTATCCAATAATTGGAAGATTGAGATTTCTTTTTGAAGAGTTAAGGGAGCCTTTTAGACAATATTTTGGAGATGAAAAGTTTTATGAATCAAAAGATAAGCTTGATTGGGTTTATAAGGCATCAAGGGATGAGCCAAATTATGCGTCATTTTCTCCATCACAACCTCTACCAAAACCAAAGTTTCTTTTAAAACATGCTCAAATTGTTCTAAATGATAATGAAGTTGAAGATGATTTTGAAGTAGTATTTGGAGCAAAAAGAGAAAATCCATATATTGCAAAATCTATTATTGCCAGATCTGCAATGAGTGATGGTTCTATCTCTCCTGAAGGAACACGTGCCTTTGTTAAGGGTGCTTATATGGGAGGTTTTGCTATCAATACAGGGGAAGGTGGATTGACAAGTAATTTCTTTACTACCCATGAAGATTATGATGAATCCTATATGACAATTTTTGAAGGTTCAATAGTACAAAAGTTTATTAAAAAGATTATTCGCAAACTATTTAATGGAAGTTTAGCTGCTAATGCTTATTTAAAAATGGTTTTAAAAAATGACCCAGAAATTGAGTCATATACTTTTGACGAAAAAACTAAAAGAGTTCATAGAGTAAATTGGTATGCACCTTTAAAAGCATTTCCTAAAGAGGTACCTAAAGATATGCCTGATATTATTTTTCAAATTAGTTCAGGTTTATATGGAGCAAGGGATTTAAAAGGTAATTTTGATCCAATACGTTATCAAAAAGTAATGAGTTTTTGTAAAATGACCGAGATAAAAATAGCTCAAGGTGCAAAACAAACAGGGGGAAAACTTGTGGGTTCTAAAGTAACAGAGGCTATTGCATATTATAGGGGTGTAGAGCCTTATAATGATTTATTCTCTCCCAATAGATTTCCCCATGCAAACACAGTAGAAGAACTTTTTGATTTTATTGGAAATCTTCAAAGATTATCAAAAAAACCTGTAGGTATTAAAATAGTCATCTCAGACTATGAAAGTATTCTTCCATATGTAAAAGAGTTAAAAAGAAGAGTTGATATAGGAAATGAAGATTATCCTGATTTTTTCACTATTGATGGGGGAAGAGGAGGAAGTGCAACTGCTCCAATAGAACTTATGGAAAGAGTAGGGTTAAATATCAAAAACTCTATTTATATAGTAAATAAAGTACTTGAAGATTATAATGTACGTGAAAGAGTTAAATTAGTAGCCAGTGGTAAACTTTTAACTCCTGATGATATAGTTTTAGTTATGGCTGTTGGTGCTGATTATGTGCAAATAGCACGTGGATTTATGATGAGTGCAGGATGTATTCGAGCAAGATACTGTTCTGGGACAACTAAACATCAATGTCCTGTAGGTTTAGCAACCCAAGATAAATCTAAAAGAAGAAAATATTTTGTAAATAAACATTCCTCTTATGTTAGAGACTATCACAAAAATCTACTTAAGAGTATAAAAGGTATTTTAGCAATAATGGGATTAAAGAATATTCGACAAGTAGATAAACATAAAATCATGTTTTTAGATAAAGATTCTAAAGTTCATGATAATATGGATAGTGTATTTGGAAAAATATTAGACATAAGTAAAGATATAAAATAAAAATATGTAAAACACCAAAAAACTCACTAGATTCACACTTGAAGATAATAGAATTTTTCTAATAAATAAAAGAGAAGTAGGATAAAATCATGGGTATAAAACTTAATTGTGATATGGGTGAGAGTTTTGGTATCTGGAAAATGGGACTAGATGAAGAAATCATGCCATATGTTGATATGGTAAATTTAGCTTGTGGATTTCATGCAAGTGATGCTTTAACTATGAATAAGTCTGTTATTTTAGCGAAAAAGCATAATATAGAAATAGGAGCACATCCCGGATATCAAGATTTAGTAGGATTTGGAAGACGTAGTATTCCTTGTAGTTTTTCAGAAATTAGGGCAATAGTTTTATATCAGCTTGGTGCATTAGATGCTCTTTGTAAAGCAAGTGATAAAAAGGTTTCATATGTAAAGCCACATGGGGCACTATATAATGATATGATGAAAGATGAAAATATTTTTAATGCAATTTTAAATGCTATTTCATCTTTCGATAAGAATATAAATCTTATGATATTATCAAGTTCAAAAAATGAAGAGTATGAGTTTATAGCAAAAAAATACAATATTGAATTATTGTATGAAGTATTTGCAGATAGAAATTATAATGATGATGGAAGTCTTGTATCTAGAAGTAAAGAAGATGCTGTAATACATGATGAAAAAGAAGTTATAAATAGAATTTTAACTTTAAAAGAAAAAGGCTTTTTAATTAGTATTAGTGGGCAAGAATTATTTTTGAAAACTGATACAATATGTGTACATGGTGATAATGAAAAAGCTTTGGATTTTATAAAAATACTTAGAGAGGCATTATAAAAATGATATTTAAAATAGCATCAGTTGATTCTTTAATTATATATTTTGGAAATGAAATAAATAAAAAAATAGCTTATGATGTTAGATGTGCTTATCTTTGTTTAAAAAGTCTAAATATTGCTGGACTAATAGAAATCATTCCTTCCTATACGTCTATATATATTTCCTATGATGTTTCAAAATATGATTATTCTTCTTTAGTAGAATTACTAAAACAAAGTATAACTTTAGATTTGAATGAAAGCTCTAGTGAAAACATTATAACTATAGATGTCTATTATGGAGAAGATGTAGGTTTAGACTTAAGAGATATGAGTGATAAAACAAAACTTACAATATCTGAGATAATAGAGATACACTCAAGCAAGTTATATGATGTATATGCTATTGGGTTTTTGCCAGGATTTGCTTATCTTGCAAGTGTTGATGAAAGAATAGCACTTCCAAGACTAGCAACTCCTCGAAAACAAATACCTAAAGGCTCTGTAGCTATTGCAGATACACAAACAACAGTTTATCCTCAAAGTTCTCCTGGTGGTTGGAATATTATTGGAAGAACAACAATGGAGTTGTTTGATAAAAAATTAGAAAAATTATCTCCACTTAGTGTTGGTGATAAAATAAAATTTAACCCAATAACAAAAGAGGAGTTTTTATTGCAAGGTGGGATAATATGAGTTTAGAAATTATAAACAATCCTATTTTAGCAACTATACAAGATAAGGGAAGGTATTCATATTCTCATATTGGAGTTACAAATTCAGGGGTAATGGATGAATATGCTTATATGTATGCAAATAAAATGTTATCAAATCCTTTGAATACAAATACCATAGAGATATCTTTTTCAAATGTAAGCTTTAAAGCTCATGCAGACACACAAATAGCAATTACAGGAGCTATTTGTGAAGTATTTATAAATGATATTTCTAAAATATGTTGGCACACTTATCATATAAAAAGTGGAGATATAATAAAAATAGGAAAAATACTAGAAGGTTCAAGGGTTTATTTCTCTGTTAAAGATGGCTTTGATATAAAAAAAGAGTTTGGAAGTAATAGTACAACTTTAAAAGAGAACTTAGGAGGACTAGACGGAGGTAAATTAAAAAAGGGTGATATCTTAGCTTTTAAACCTTTTCCTAAAACCCATAATAAAAGATTAAAAAAAGAGCATATCCCAATATATGAAGATGAGCTTATTTTAAGAGTGATTCTTTCATATCAAGAAGAAAATTTCTCAAAAGAAGAACAAGATAAGTTTTTTTCTAATACATATACAATAACAAATGAGTTTAATAGAATGGGATGTAAACTAAGTGGCAAAGCTATAGCTTGTGATATAAATGGAATCATATCTGAGGGAATTAGTTTTGGAGCTATTCAAATACCAAGTGATGGTCAGCCAATTATTCTTTTAAAAGATAGACAAACAATAGGTGGGTATCCTAAGATTGGAAGTGTTTTTAGTATAGACTGTTTTAAATTATCGCAAGCAAAACCAAATTGTAAAATAAAATTTGTACCCATAGGTATAGAAGAGGCACAAGAGAAGTTAAGAGCTTTTTATCACTATTTTAGATAGTATTCTCCCTATTAATAAATATAGAGGATTAATTTGGAAGATTTAATAAGAGATGGTGGATATTTCGCATATGTAATACTTTTTTTATATTCATTTGGTGGGGGATTTGTAGGACTTGTTATTGCTGGTGTATTATCATATGCAGGAGACTTAAACTTAGTTGTATGCATGATAGTTGCTGGTAGTGCAAACTTTGTGGGTGACCAATTTTTATTTTATATGGCACGTACAAATAAAAGCTATGCAAAAGATACAATGAAAAAGTATGGTAGAAAAGTGGCTCTTGCACATATATGGATGAAAAGATATGGTTCTACTGTAGTATTTTTACAAAAGTATGTATATGGAATAAAGACTCTAATTCCATTAGCTATGGGACTTACAAAATATTCATTTCAAAAGTTTACAGTATACAATGCATTAGCAGCTATACTTTGGGCAGTAGTTGTTGGTAGTATAAGTTATTCATTGGGTGAGATTGTTTTAACATATGCAGAAGAATACAAGTATTATGGAGTGGCAATTATATTAGCAATTGTACTTGGTGTTACTTATTACTTAAAGAAGATATAAATGGTAGGAATAACTACACTAAACATAGATGACAAACTAAAAGAGAATCTAAAATCTCTAGGTTATGAAAACTTAACAAAGATACAAGAGGAGTCTTTACCTTTAATACTAGAAGGAAAAGATGTAATAGCAAAAGCCAAAACAGGAAGTGGAAAAACTGCTGCTTTTGGAATAGGGCTATTAAATAAACTTGATGTAAAAAAGTTCAAAGCACAATGTCTGGTATTATGCCCCACAAGAGAGTTAGCTGACCAAGTAGCAGATGAACTTAGAAGAATAGCTAGGTATAAACACAATATTAAAATATTAACTTTATGTGGGGGAGTTCCCACTAGTAGACAAACACACTCTTTATCACATGGAGCCCATGTCCTAGTTGGAACTCCTGGACGAGTACTGTTTCACTTAAGAGAACAAAACCTAAATCCAGACTCTATAAATACTCTTGTACTAGATGAAGCAGATAGGATGCTTGACATGGGATTTCTAGAAGACATAGAAAAGGTTATTAGCTTTATACCAAAACAGAGACAAACGCTACTATTTTCTGCAACCTATGAAGAAAACATAAAAGAGCTCTCAAAAGGTATCCTTATTAATCCTATCTTTAAAAGTGTAGATACAGTTCATACAGAAAGTACTATAAGAGAAGAGTTTATAAAAACTTCAAGAAAAGATAGTGTTTTATTAAAACTATTTTCAACATACAAACCAAACTCTGTAATAATATTCTGTAATACAAAAATAAAATGTGATGAACTAGATACATACCTTTATGATATGGGATATGACCCTTTAGTTTTACACTCTGATTTTGAACAAAAAACAAGAGATGAAATTATCACACTTTTCTCAAATAAATCATACCCAATACTAATAGCAACAGATGTTGCAAGTAGGGGACTTGATATTGATGATGTTGAAATGGTTATAAACTATGACATGGCAAATGATACAAATGTTTATACTCATAGAATTGGAAGAACAGCACGTGCTGGTAAAAGTGGAGTTGCACTGACTTTATATAACGACTATGATGAAGATAAAGTAGAAGAACTACAAGAACATAAAGAGTTAGTTTATATAGATGAAGAGAGTTTGATTGATGAGGTATATAGACTAAGCTCAGAATATAGAACCATTTATATAAGTGGTGGGAAAAAACTAAAACTAAGACCTGCTGATATTTTGGGTTGTTTAATTCAAGGTAATAATTTAGATAAAGATGATATAGGAAAAATAAAAATTCTTCCAATGTGTTCTTATGTAGCTATTAGAGTTGATGCCTTTGAGAAAAAAATAAAAGATTTAGAGTCTTTAAAGATAAAGGGTAAGTTTTTTAGAATATTTAATAGATAATAAATATTCTAAAAATAAAAGCATAATATTGGTAAAATAATTAAATATGATATTTTTTTAAGGAATTCAATGAATAATTTGATTGTAAATGGCATAAAAAAGTTTTTAGAAGTTAACAGTTTTAACAATGATATTTATGATTATCTTAAATTTTATGATGAACTAAGAGAGTTAAAAGAAGTAAAACTTATATATGAAGAACTACAAAAGTGGGTTGAAAAAACCTTTAATATAAAATCATTAAAAGTTACAATTTATTCTGAAAGTGAACACGTTAAAGAGATAGCATTTCAAAACTCGCCAGATGCAGTTTATGAAAATACATCTTTGATTAAACAATATAAAGTGAGCATGAATTCAAATCTAACTATAACATTTAGTTTAGTTTGTGCTGATAAAAAACAACTTGAAGAACTATCAAATAAAGATGGCCTATTAAATACACTTTTTTATATGGTAGCTCCTTTTATTAGTAGTGTATCTTATCAAGAGTTAGTAAAAGAGTTGACATTTAAGGATTCTTTGACTAGTGTGTACAACAGAAAGTTTTTAGTTGAACATCTAAATAAACTTTTACCTTTGGCAAAAAGAGAAAATAAAAACATATCATTTCTGATGGTTGGAATCGACCATTTTAAAGCTGTTATTGATGAATTTGATTATGATATTGGAGATAAGGTTTTAATTAATTTAGCTGAGATATTACAAAAAAATGTTAGAGAATCTGACCTTGTAGTAAGATTAGATTCAGATGAGTTTTTGATAGCCTTGGTTGGTATTACAAAAAAAGAAGATGCTATGTTTGTAGCTCAAAAGTTAATTGACGCTTTTGCTGCTTGTGAAGTTCAAGTATCTCAAGAGGGTCATGTTTTGAAGAAAACTATCTGCGTGGGTGTTACCCATAGAGATGAAGAAACAAAAACAGTAGATGATATTTTAAGAAATGCTGATATCTCACTGTATGAAGCAAGAAACTTAGGAAGAAGTAAAATAAAAGAGTTTTTCCCCAATAAAGTTGACTGCGTAGATTTATTTTAAAAAAAGGAGTATTTATGGCTGTTGAAGCAAGTGCGAGACATATTTTAATTGATAATGAAGATATTTGTAATCAAGTAAAAGAACAGATTATTAGTGGTGATTTAAATTTTGTGGAGGCTGCAGAACAGTACTCTTTATGTCCTTCAGGTGATGTTGGTGGAGAACTTGGAACTTTTGGCAAAGGTCAAATGGTAAAAGAGTTTGAAGATGTAGTTTTTTCTGCACCAGTAAATGAAATCCAAGGTCCTGTTAAAACACAGTTTGGTTATCACCTTATTGAAGTTACTTCACGAAATGACTAAAAATATATAAAGGCTAACTTTTTACAGTTGCCTTTATTAATGACTTTAATTCAAAAATCTCTTCTCTTAATTTTTTAATTTCATCATTTACATGCTGTTCATTATTTTGAACCTCTTCTATTATATGTTTTTCTTCCTCTTGATTTAAAATAGCCATTGCATCAACTATTATAGCTACAACTAAATTTATCATTACAAAAGTTACAACAAATATAAAAGGAACAAAGAAAATCCAAGCATATGGATGAACTTCCATAATAGGTCTTACTATCCCCATAGACCAAGACTCTAAAGTCATGATTTGAAAGAGAGTATAAAATGATTCTCCTAAAGTACCAAACCATTGTGGGAAATTTTCAGAAAAAAGATGTGTAGCCATTATTGCAAATATATAGAAAAACAGAGTCATAAGAGCAATAACAGACAACATACCAGGAATAACACTAATTAAAGCTGCAACTATTTTTCTCATTTGTGGAACTACGGTAATAAGTCTAAATAGTCTTAAGACCCTCAATACTCTTAGTATCTCAAAGCCAGAACTTAGTGGAACTAGTGAAATTGCAACTATTGTAAAATCAAAGATACTCCATGAGTCTTTAAAAAATGAGATTCGATGAACATATATTCTTAGTATTATCTCTATTGTAAATATAGTAATAACAATTTGATTAAATATTATGGTATAAACGCCATAATTAGCCATGAACTCTTTTGAAGTCTCTAGACCCATTGTAATACCATTTATAATGATTAAATAGGTTATGAACTTTGTAAAAAAACCACTATCAACAAATGATTTAATTTTATTAAACATGATAATTCCTATAAGGATAAATTTTCGTAATAATAACTAAATTTTCTTAAGAAATTATCTTATTTTTCTATTCTTCAAAAATTTTAAAAATTATTGCTTTTAGTTCTTTTGCAAGAGTTAAGTTCATATCTTTTTTATTTGTATAGATATAAAAAGGCACAGTATTTAACATAGATTTTTTAAGTCTTTTTCTTACCGTTGATATCTCATCAATAGGGATTATTGCTTCTCCATCATATAGAGTAAACTCTTTATTTAATCCTAAAGTAAAAGATACTATTTGATAAGTAAAAAATATATTTTCTTCTTGGTCTTCCCATTTTTTTATAAAGTTATCAAGTTCGATGCTAAGTTTTTCAAATTTATTTTTTGTGAGATATCCAAAACTTTCTCTAAATTTATATCTCTCAATTTTTGAGAAACCTAAGACTTTATAAAATTCATTTAGATTTTTCCAAGGAGATCTGAAAAATCTCTTTCCAAAAAGTACTTCTTCAAAAGATTTTAGATATTTTTTATCATCATTTGATTGAATATCTTTATTTTTTATCTCAAAATACTCTTTTTTAAATAGTGAAATTAACCAATTTTCATCAAGCATAGAGACTATATCTAATCTTCTTTCTTCATCTTTTTCATTTAAAAAGTTCCAAAGCATAGCAATACAATTAGATGAATTTTTCTCATAAAACATACCATTTTTAAAATATTTGTTTGATAGGTATAAAACAACATTTTCCAATAAAGCATCAGTTTTTGCAATACCATGATTATAGATAACTTTTTTGTATAAGTTAAATCTCATCTCTAAAAGATGTTCTATATCAATAAGTCCCATATCAAAAAAGCTTATTTGAAAAGATTTTTTTGTTTTTACAAGAACTGTATGCTTTGTGATTCGTAAGTTATCATTTGCACCACCAATATATCCAGAAGCAACCATGTCTCTGTTTATATAGTCTAATCTATCAGCATCAATAGTACCACTAATAATTGAGTGTAAGACTTTAAAGTCAAATCTATTATAAACTTTTTCTTTTAAAATAAAGATACATAGCTTGTGTATAAGTTTTAGGTAGTCAGTATCAGCTTTTGATTGATTGTTTTTTATAAGTTCCTCATTAAATAATATATCTATAAAGTTCTCACCTATAGCTTCATGTAGTACTTGTTTTCTATTTGATGTGATATTTTCATAAAGAAGTTTAAACTCTTTTTCTTTTTGTAATACTTCATCTGAATTGTTTATTTTATTGTAGACTTTTTTTAGGGCATTTTCCACTTGATGAGAAAAAGGAAGGTGTCCTACATCATGTAATAACCCAGCTAATCTTAGAGCTTGTAGGGTGATTATATATGTCTCATTATACATCTTTGAATTTGTAGGAATTGTAAATTGATATAAAGCTTTATTATCAAAATATGTGGCACTATCATTAAATGATATATTTAAGTTATCTTTTTTAATAATATCTTGAATAACTCTTCTCATACCTTTTAAGAACAGATCCCTAGTATTCGAATCACTATTTAGAAGTGCATTTTTTAGCATATAAGAGCTTACATGCATGGTCCCTAAAGAGTGTATAAATCTTTTTGTTGTAATTGAAGGAAAAGAGAAATATGCTAGGGCATTTTGTGTAATAAACTGTAACCTATTTAGTATTTTACTTTGAAGTATAGAGTCTTCAAGTCTAGTGTATTCTATGTGATTATATATTGTGTCGTTGATTAGCCTATTTTGTATAGTAAATCCTTTACTTAAAAATATTTTTATACTATTATTATGACTTAATTTTATTTAATGTTACAACATTATTTCAATTTAATTACAATCTTGTATATCTATACTTATCTATACTTATCTATATCAAGGATTAATATATGGAAAAAATTATAATATATTCAATTGTTTTATTGGCTACTTTTTTTATACTAAAAAAAATATTTAAAAAAGGTGGAGGATGTGGTTGTTCGGATGAAGAAAATTGCTCTAAAAAATAGAACAACTTTCTTATAAACTAGTTTTTCTTATTTTCAAATATTCGCTCAGTAAACTCTGCAAATTTACCTCTTACTGCTTTTTCAAGCTCTATTGCAAACATTTTTACTTCATCGTGTTCGATATTTGTCTGTTTTAAAAGTGTAGTTAAACCATTGTTATATTTATTTAAATACAAATTATCGATTTGTCTATTTGAACCAATAACTATGGCCATACAACTTTCATCAAGTCTTGAAAGGATTAGTTGTGTAGTCTTTTCACTTGAGTTTTGCCACTCATCCATAATAACAATTGCAGAACTTAGTGTTCTTCCTCTTGCCTCTCCTGGCCATAATGTTTCAATACAATATCTTGAAGTTAGTTCTGAAATCTTACTATCTATTGATTCTTTGTTTTCTCTATTTTCTGATTTTTTTAGTTGTTTTTTGGCTACAAACTCTAAAGTATCAGATAGTGCCATATTATAAATACGGAATTTCTCATCATTTCCTGATAGGAAACCAATATCTGCACCCTTATCAAGTGACTCAATAGAGTTTCTTACATATACAATTTTGTCATATAATCCTAAATCTATAAGTCTCATAGCAGCTGATATAGACATCAGTGTTTTACCACTTCCTGCTTTTGCATCAATAACTAGTAGGTCATACATATTAGAGATAATAGCTTTTGAGAATAGTTTTTGTTTTAGATTCACAGGCTTTACTTGTAAAGCTTTAAAATCACTCTCAGTTAAGACATTGATTATTTTATTTATTATAATTGCATACTCTTTATTTCCATCTTCACTATTAAACTCATATGCGAAGTTTTGGAAAGTATACTCTTCATCAAAAGAAGTTATTGGTTTTCCATCAAGTGAATTAAACTTTGATGAATCTAAGTCTAAAGTTTTTAAAAATTGAAACTTAGGAACTATAGATTTATCATCATGTAAAGTTTCAGCCTTTATTCCTTTAAACTGTGCAAATGTTCTAGCATAAATATCTATTGATAAAAATATTATTTGAGCACCTTTATAATACTCTTGAGCAACGCTAGCAACTTCAATTATCCTCTTATCATTGCTTTCACTTAAGTGTACTTGCTCTATTTCAGATTCATATTTATCTTTTGCAATTACATGTAATTGAAGTTCATCATTAAAGTACTTTACCACCTTAAAATTACTTTTATGATCAACTTCTTTTATTTTCATTTTGGCTAGAAGTCTAGCAAACTCTCTTGATTGATAGCCAAGTTCATTAGTTAACTTTTTTTTATCTTCAAGTTCAAATAAAACAGTTTCAGGCACTACTAGTACATTAGAGCCATTGTCACTAATTTTATACAGGTTTTGTAGGTTTTGTAGAATAATGTTCGTATCTACTACGTATATTTTTTCTTTCATAAAAGTATTATAGCATTTATTTATTACATGTAAATAACAATAAACAAAAAAATTATTTATTACAAATTGGTAACATATATTTTACTCTTTTTGTAAATTTTATGTGTTAGTATTCTCAAAAATTTTAAAAGGAATTTTAATGAAGAATATCTCAATTAGAAATAAATTGATAGGATTAATAGTTACAAGTTTAGCTCTTTTATCTATAGTATTACTTCTAGTAAGCCTTCGTGAGACTTCAAAAGCTACAAAAAAAGAAAAATTTGCTCAACTAGACTCTTTAGTGGTATCTAAAAAACAACATATTACGGATTATTTTAATACTTTATCTGGGCTACTTGTCTCAGTTTCAAATAGTAATACTACATCTGATGCATTATATTATTTTTCTAGATTTTACAAAGCAATTGAAAAAGATGTAAAAAATGATATAGATTTAATATTAAAAAAAGATTTTGATACTATAAAATCTGAACTAGTAAATCACTACGAAAAAGAGTATGTCAATAAGATAAATTTCAAATTATCAAATATAGATAATAAAAGAGCAATAGAAAAATATTTACCACAAACAAATAGTGGTATCCTTGCTCAATATATCTATATTGTAAAAAATGAAGCTAAAATTGGTAATAAAAATGATATGCCAAATGAAACAATCTTAGCAGCTACATATACAATGACTCATGAAAAATACCACGATACCTTTAATACAGTTTTGAAAAAATTTGATTTATATGATATTTTTTTAGTCGATAAAAAAGGAAATATAGTTTATTCTGCCTACAAAGAGAAAGATTTTGCCACAAATATAAAAACAGGAGTTTATTCTAAAAGTGCAATTGCAGAAGTTAATGATAAAGCATCAAAGTTAAATGCTGGAGAAATAGCATTTTCAGATTTTAAACCATATGAGCCAAGTTTCAATACTCCTGCTTCATTTTTAGCAACACCTGTATTTAGAAAAGGCAAAAGAATTGGAAATTTAATTATTCAGTTACCAACATCAAAAATTGATTCTATTATGAATTTTAACAAAGAGTTTGATAAGTCAGGTTTAGGAAAAACAGAAAATATATTTTTAGTAGGAAGTGACTATAAAATGAAAAACGACTATAGATTCATTGATAGTTTGACAAATAAAGATGTTAAAAGTTCTAAAACAACTGTTTCTCTTTTTGAAATGAAGACAGAGTCCACAATAGATGCTTTTAAAAATGGTAAAAACCATAAAGAGATTAAAAATATAAATGGTGAAGATGCTTTAAGTTCTTATGACACCTTAAATGTATTTGATACAAAATGGGCTATAGTTGCTCAAATAAATAGTGATGAAGCTTTTGAAAAAGCAACACAATTAAATATGGTATTGATAGGTATATCATTGCTTGTTTTGGCTATTACAATATTTGTATCAATAATTTTACTAAATGGATTTGTGATAAAGCCACTAAATAAGTTTCAAACTGGACTATTAGGCTTTTTTAAATACTTAAATAATGAAGTATCAAATGTTGAATATCTGGATGAAAACGGAGATGATGAGATTTCTAGGATGTCAACTGCAGTAAATGAAAATATTAAAAAGACAGACGAAACAATAAAGAAAGATAAAATTCTTATAGCTGAAACTGTTAAGGTTTTAGGAGAGTTTCAAAATGGAGATTTATCACAAAGAATCAAAAAAGACTCAAATAATCCAGCACTAAATGAACTGAAAAATGTTTTAAACAACATGGGAAATAATTTAGAACATAATATTGAAAATATTTTAAATGTTTTAGAAAAATATACTTATCATAACTATTTGGAAAAGGTTGATAGTGGAAATTTACAAGTTCATCTATTAAAATTAGCAGATGGAGTAAATAATTTAGGAAATTCAATAACAGAGATTTTAATTGAGAATAAAAGAAATGGTTTAACCCTTGATGAAAGCTCTGATATGTTACTTGTAAATGTAAATAAATTGAACTTAAGTTCTAGTGAAGCTGCTGCTTCTTTAGAGCAAACAGCTGCTGCGATTGAAGAGATTACTGGCAATATTAGAAACAATACAGAAAATATTGCAAAAATGTCTCAATTATCAACAAATGTAACAAAATCTGCTGATGATGGTGAGGATTTAGCAAATAAAACTACAATTGCAATGGATGATATAAATAAACAAGTAAGTTCAATAAATGAAGCAATTAGTGTAATTGACCAGATTGCATTCCAAACAAATATACTTTCTCTAAATGCTGCTGTTGAAGCAGCAACTGCAGGTGAAGCTGGCAAAGGATTTGCTGTAGTTGCACAAGAGGTTAGAAATCTTGCAACAAGAAGTGCAGAAGCTGCAAAAGAGATAAAAACAATAGTTGAGATTGCTACATCTAAAGCAAATGAGGGAAAAAATATTGCTGATGATATGATAAATGGTTATAAGAATTTAAATAAAGATATTACTCAAACTATAGGATTAATAGCTGATATTGAAATGGCAAGTAATGAGCAACTCAATGGAATAGAGCAAATAAATGACGCAGTAACAAACTTAGATAGACAAACACAAGAAAATGCAATTGTAGCAGCTGAGTCAAATGAAATTGCGATGATTACTGACGAAATATCAAAACTAGTTGTAAGTAATGCAAACTCAAAAGAGTTTATCGGTAAAGACAATGTCAAAAGTAGAAAAAAAAAGAAGATGAAAAAACTAAAAGATAACCATGGAAGTAATTCTAATGAAATAGATAAAAATACAGAAAAAAGTAATTGGGAGAGTTTTTAAACTCTACCAAATTTACCCTTGTTAAATAAGTTTTTCTCTTGAAATAATAACTCCATCAGAATCTGCATATAAGTAATCACCCTCATTAAAAGTAACTCCACCAAAACTTAGTTGATTTCCTCTTGATGAAGGTGTTTTTTCAAAATTTCTTAATGGACAAGTTCCAATAGCATATAAAGCAACATCAATATCTTTTGTATAAGAAGTATCCCTAACATAACCATTTATTATAATAGCTTGCCAATTATTCTTTTTAGCAAATGCCATAAGTTTATCCCCAACAACTCCAAAAAAATATCTAGCATTATCTACAACTACAACTTTTCCTTCACCATTTTCATCTCTTAACATCTCTAGTAGTTCCCAGTTACTTTTATCTAGTTTAATAGTAACAATTTCCCCTGCACATTTTTTAAGTCCTCCATAGTTTTTATACTCATTGGATAGTACTTCTATTCGTTTATCCTGATTATCATCACATAAATCAGCAGTATCAAAAATCATTAATTCCCCTTTAAATTATTATTGAAGATGGGATTGTATATAAATAAAGTGTAGAATATGTGTAAAACTTAAAAGAATTTAAGAATTTGTAAGTATAAAAGTAAATTTGTTACAAAAAGAAACATTGTTGGTTGTTTTGAAGTGGAAAATTAAAGTTAATTTAAAATAAACTTAAAAAATGAGTTGAAACAAGAGATAAAAAAAGGCTAGTCTAAAAGACTAACCTTAAATATAATAGTAAATTAATTTATTATTATAAAGCTGTTACGTTCTCAGCTTGTGGACCTTTTTGACCTTCAGCTACTTCGAAAGTTACTTTTTGACCTTCGTTTAAAGATACTCTTCCGTATCCAGTATTGTTAATTTGTCTATAATGTACGAATACATCTTTTCCACCGTTTTCTTGTTCGATAAATCCAAAACCTTTTTCACTGTTGAACCATTTTACTGTTCCGTTTACTAAATCTGCCATGCAGTTTCCTTTGTTGTTTAAATATACTTTATTGCTAAAGTGGTAGAAAATATAAATTTGAGTGTTCTTTATGGGTAGATTATTTGTATACTTGTAAACAGTTTTCAATAAAAAAAGCCAAAGATGAAACTCGAAACCATCTTCATAAAAAACAGTATAGCAAAAATAAAATTTAAATGCAAGTTTTAAGCATAAAAATCACAATTTAACTCTTTCTTCGTCAATTGTTACACTCCAACACTCATATTCTGGGGATTTTTCTATCTCTTTTATTTTAGTATTTGTTAAGTTTAAATAGCTCATTTTCTTTCCATCCCAAACAATACATGGAAAAGTCTTCTCTTTTATAAAAATTGACTTAATTATTTTTAATATATTCTTTATCATAATACTCTTTTATATACTGCAAAAAAATGAGGAACTGCAGGGACTTGCTCATCATCATAAGCTAAAAAACTAATTTCTTTTAATCCATCACTTAAAACAAACTGGTCTATTTCATTTTTATCTAAAGGTAAAGGTATATCATCTTTTTGTCTATTTTTTTCTCTACTTCTACATGAAACTAACACATAACCATCTTTTTTAACTAGGTTTGATATTGAAGATCTAGCTTTTGTTCTATAAGCTCCTGGTAAAACTTGGATGGTATTACACTCATAAACTAAATCAAAATTTTGGAACCATGAATTATTATATTCAAAAAGATTTGCAACTAAATAGTTTACTTTTGAATTTGGGTACCTTTTTTTGCATAGTTCTATTGCTGTTGGAGCTATATCAAAAGCAGTTACATCAAAGCCAAATCTACTTAAAGCCTCAGCATCATCGCCAACTCCACAACCTACAACTATGGCTGTAGATTTTTGTTTTTTTATAGGATGACTTTCTATCCAATCCAGTAAATAAGGATTAGGCTCCAAATCAGCCCAGAATACTTTTTTGTAATCACCGTTTGCTATTTTATAAATAGTATCAAACCAATCTAATGGTTTATCATTTTCTTGATGCTCTTTAACCATTTTTTTGTACTTTATTGGATCAAATTCTTCCATTTTATCTCCTGATTGTTTTTATTTTATAAAAAATAAGTTTTTATTAGTATAATTTTAACTTTTAAAAAAATATATTTATATTTCATTAATCTATTAATATTAGAATATGAAAATTAGGAGAAAAAATGCAAAATAAAAAAGTTGTTATAGTTTCAGTTGCTATTTTAATAGGACTATTTTTAGTAGGTGGGTATTTTTATAAACAAAATAAAACAGATTCATATAAAAAAATATCAAGTGAAAATGCAGAACTCTTTCAAAGAGATTACTCTTTAGTTATTGGTCCACAAGATGCAAAAGTTGAATTAGTAGAGTTCTTTGACCCAGCTTGTGGTGCTTGTGCTTATTATTATCCTTATGTAAAAAACATAATGAAAAAAAACAAAGATGATATTAAATTGATAGTAAGGTATGCACCTTTTCATCAAAATTCAAACTATGCTGTAAAAATGTTAGAGGGGGCAAGGGCTCAAAACCTTTTTACTGAGACTTTAGAGTTAATGTTTAACACGCAAGAGCAATGGATAGATGGACATGTAGTAAATCCAAGAAAACTTTGGATAATTTTAGAAAAATCAAATCTTTTAGATATGAAGAAACTCTCTGTAAGTATGGATGATTTATTGATTGATAAAATTGTTGAACAAGATTTAAGTGATGCAAGAGTTTTAAATGTAAGAAAAACTCCATCATTTTTTGTAAATGGAAAACTTATTCAAGAGCTAAGTTTAGATAATCTAAATAAACTAATTGAGTCAGAGTTATAAAAGATACTTTTAAAAGTATCTTTTATTGGCATTTTGTATTTTTAAATTTTACATCTTCATTTTTTAAATAATCACAATCTTTTTTTAGTAAAGTCGCATTTGTAAACTGTGCATCATAAGCTAAAACATCTTGTAAGAGTGAAGTAGTTAAATCCACATCAACAAATCTTGTATCTGCTATTCTTGATGATGAAAAATCAACTTTATCAATAATTGCTTCATTAAATTGTACGCCCCAAAGGTTTGTTCCTACAAAAGAGATGTTTTCCAATTCTGTAAGTTGTAAATTAGCCCCTTTTAAAATACTTCTATCAAAAGTTGAATTTTTTATTATTGCACTTTCAAAATTTACTCTAAAAAAGTTTGAATCAACGGCTTCTACATTTTCAAGGTTTGTTCCCCAAAAACTAGCTCTTGCAAAATTTGATTTTGATAAGTTTGCTCCTGTTAAATTAGAACCTGCTAAATTGGCACCTGCCAAATCCATATTTGAAAGATTTGCATTTGATAAGTCACACTCTTCACATAAAAGAGTTTTTTTAAATTTTTCAAGTTGAATATTATCATATGAGAAGACAAAAGAGACAGTCAAGATTAAAAATAGTAGCTTTTTCATTTTTTACTCTTCTTTATAAGTGTCATAAATTTATCAGCCTTTAGTCCACCCATTGTTTTATTGTGTACGTTTTTTCCATCCATTGAAAAGTAAAACCTTGGTATTCCCCAAAACTGCATCTGTGCAGGAATATTTTTATCACTTATATCAAACTGATACGAGATAAAATTTTTATTGACAAAGTTTTTAATCTCATCTTTTGTAAAAACATGCTTTTTCATATAGTTGCACTCAGGACAAGTAGGAGAACTAACCATAACAAAGATTGGTTTATTTTGTTCTTTTGCTTTTTTTATTGCGTTTTCATAATCTTTTTCCCAATTAATACTTGCTGCATTTAATGAAAGAAAAGTAATAAATAATATTGCTAAAAACCTAATCATTTTAACTCCTTTTTATATCTTGCTATTATAACTATTTTTTATACTAAAAGATTCTTAAATTTCAATTTTAGTTATTAAGTAAGAATATAATAAAATAAAAGCCTTAACTAGATTATTTGGAGATATTATGAGTATTATAAAAAAAGTTACATTTATCGCAAAAGATGACTGTATAAAAGAAATGAAAGATTTATTAAAAACGATGGTTGAACCTTCTAAAAATGAAAAAGGTTGTTTATTTTATGAAATATACCAGCTAAAAGAAAACCCTGCAAAATTCGTAGTAGTTGAAGCTTGGGAAGATGATGAGTCTTTAAATGGACACAAAACAACAGAACATTATATTCACTATAAAGCAACTTTTGAGCCATACTGTAAAGAAAAATACAGTGATGACCTAGAAATTATATAAGGTAAAAAATTGAAAAATTTATGGACAAATCAAGAGTCAGAAAAGTATAAAAGTGATTTAGAACTTAGAGTCTTTACTTCCAATCTATTGGGACGAAGTGATGAATTAATTCTTCATGGAGGAGGAAATACTTCTGTAAAATCAAAAGTAGATGGCGAAGATATTCTTTATGTAAAAGGAAGTGGCTGGGATTTAGTAAGTATTGAAAAAGAGGGCTTTGCTCCAGTTAAGTTAGAAACTCTAATAGAGATGGCAAAACTAGATACTTTGAGTGATAGTGATATGGTATCACAACAAAAAGCAGCAATGATTGATAAAAGTGCACCTAATCCTTCTGTTGAAGCAATACTTCATGCAATTATTCCTTTTAAGTTTGTTGACCATACTCATGCAGATGCAGTTGTAACTATGTCAAATAGTAAAAATGGAATAGAAAATATTAAAAAAGTTTTTCCTAACTTTTTAATTATCCCTTATGTTATGCCAGGATTTATTCTAGCAAAGACTATCTATGACATGGCAAAAGATTATGATTGGTCAAAAAGTGATGGAATTATTTTACATAATCATGGAATCTTTACTTTTGATGATGATGCAAAAAAATCTTATGACAAGATGATTGCTGCAGTTAGTTTAGCTGAAAAATTTTTAGAAGATAATGCAAAACTAGATACTCCTACTTTAGATACAAAAGAGTTTGATTTATCAGCTCTTAAAGATATTATCTCAAAAGAGAAAGGCTA
The DNA here is from genome assembly GCF_048571185.1 of Arcobacter denitrificans (SeqCode). GTDB lineage: Bacteria > Campylobacterota > Campylobacteria > Campylobacterales > Arcobacteraceae > Arcobacter > Arcobacter denitrificans. The sequence continues at coordinate 2,410,344 of NZ_CP182350.1, forward strand.
TGAAGTATCACTTGTAGTAAATCAAGATAAAGAGGCTGTATATTATGCTTCACAAGAGAATTTAAAAGAGAATGCTACAAAAGGAGTTTTAACTCCTGAGCATATTATCAGAACAAAAAGAGTTCCTTTAGTATTAGTAAATAGTGATATTCAAAAGAGTGTAGATGAGTATAAAAAAGAGTATACAAACTATTTTGAAAAGTATTCAAAAGATGAAATATGTTTAAATCCTGCACCAAATTATGCAGTAATAAAAGATTTTGGAGTTGTATGTTTTGGTAAAAATGAAAAAGAAGCAAATATTATAAATGATATTGTTTCTCATACGATTAGTGCTGTATTAAAATCAGAAAAACTAGGTGGATATGTAAGTATAAGTGAAAAGGATAGTTTTGAGATGGAATACTGGGAATTAGAACAAGCTAAATTAAAAAAGTAAAAGAAGTAAAATGAAATATTTGATGGCAATAGATGCAGGAACAGGAAGTGTACGTGCAGTTATATTTGATACAAGTGGAAATCAAATAAGTGTAGGTCAAAGGGAGTGGACTCATTTAGCACAAGAGGGTGTTGCTAATAGCATGAGCTTTGATTTTAATACAAATTGGCAGTTATGTATTGATTGTATTAAAGAAGCCATCAAAAAAGCAAATGTAGACTCTAATGATATTTTAGCACTAAGTTCAACTAGTATGAGAGAAGGTATTGTTTTATATGATGAAAATGGAAGTGAGCTTTGGGGTGTAGCAAATGTAGATGCAAGAGCCTCAAATGAAGTAAAATATTTAAAAGAAAACTTTCAAGGAATTGAAGAAGAGTTTTATAAAACTTCTGGGCAAACATTTGCTTTAGGAGCACTTCCTAGAATAATGTGGCTAAAAAATAACAATCCTGAAGTTTATGAAAAAGTAGCAAAAATCTCTATGATTGGAGATTGGATTTTAGCAAAGCTTAGTGGTGTGATTGCAAGTGATCCAAGCAACGGTGGAACTACAGGAATATTTTCACTTAAAAATAGAACGTGGGATGTAAATCAAGCATCAAAAGTAGGGCTTAAAGATAATATTTTCCCTCCTTGTTATGAAGTAGGAACAGAAATAGCAAATGTAAGTAGTAAAGCTTCTCTTGAAACTGGTTTATCAACAAATACAAAAGTTGTTATGGGTGGAGGAGATGTTCAATTAGGCTCTGCTGGACTTGGTGTTGTTGAAGTTGGTCAAGTTGCTGTTCTTGGTGGTTCTTTTTGGCAACAAATTGTAAATATATCAAGTGATATAAATCCTCCCCAAGACATGAGTTTAAGAGTAAATCCACATGTTATACCAAATCAATCTCAAGCTGAAGGAATCACGTTTTTTTCTGGACTTATTATGAGATGGTTTAGGGATGCTTTTTGTGATATGGAAAAACTTGAAGCTAAAGAGAAAAATCTTGATGTTTATGAGATACTAGAAGAAAAAGCAAAAAATGTGCCTCTTGGTTCAAATGGAATTATGCCAATTTTTTCTGACTCTATGAAGTATGGTAAATGGTATCATGCAGCACCTTCTTTTATAAATCTTAGTATTGACCCAAATGTTTGTAATAAAGCTTCTATGTTTAGAGCCCTGCAAGAGAATGCTTGTATTGTTTCTGCAATTAATTTAGAAAAAGTAGAAGAGTTCACAAAACTTAAATTTTCTGAAATCGTTTTTGCAGGAGGGGCAAGTAAAGGAAAACTTTGGCCTCAAATATTAGCAGATGTAACAGGATGTAAAATAAAAATACCAAAAGTAACAGAAGCAACAGCACTAGGTGCTGCTATGGCTGCTGGCGTTGGTGCGGGTATTTTTACCTCACTTAGCCAAGCTTCAAAAGAGTTAGTAGTTTGGGACAAAGAGTATTTGCCAAATATACAAAATAAAAAAGCATATGATGAGATAAAAGAAAAATGGATTAAAATTTATGAGAAACAGCTAGAACTAGTGGATTTAGAACTGACTAATTCTATGTGGAAAGCACCAGGAGTATAGATGAAATTAACAAATGAAAATGACCACGAATATAGATTTGGAACACATGGACCAAAATATCTAACAAAAGGTCCTATGGTAGATATGGGAGTTGTTGTTATTGGAGTAGGGGAAGAACACCCTTGTCATAAACATGTTTATCAAGAAGAGTCTTTTTTTGCTTTAGATGGTGAGTGTAGTGTTTATCTTGATGGTGTTAAAATCACACTTAAAAAGGGTGATTATCTACAGTGTGAATTAGGTGAGTCACATATGTTTATAAATGAAAGTGACAAACCTTTTAAAGCTGTATTTATTAAAGCTCCACATTTGGATGAAAAAGATTCTGTATATATTGATTGGAAGCCTGGACAAGAGTTCATAAAAGAATAATAATTATGGAATTTAAAAGAAACTTATACTTTGTATTAGAAAGACCTGATAAACATAAATATGGGATGTTAGTTCAGTTTGTTATTTATGCTAATATATTCTTGAGTATTCTGGTTCTTTTTTTAGAGAGTGAAGTATCTTTAAAGTCTTATAGCTATATTTTTGATATTATTAATGAAATAAGTATTATAATCTTTACAATAGAATATATCTCTAGAGTTTATAGTATAAACTATATGAATAATTGTAAAAGAAGTAAATATATCTTTACTCCTTTTATGATTATTGATTTACTTGTACTTTTACCTTTTTATCTATCTTTTTTGAATATAGATTTAACTTTTTTAAGAACATTGAGAATTTTAAGAATATTCAAACTCTTTAGACTTGCTAAATTTATAGAGTTTGACAATATATTAGCAGATATTGTTACAGAGAAAAAAGAGGAGTTTATATTTATTTTAATTGCTTCTGTTATAATATTGTTTACAATTGCACCTTTGGTTTTTTATTTTGAACATGATGTTCAACCAACAGTTTTTAAAAGTATGCTTGATGCTTTGTGGTGGTCTGTGGTGACATTTACTACAGTTGGATATGGAGATATGTATCCAGTAACTGGTATAGGAAGGATATTAGCCACCTTCTTAGGTATATTTGGTATAGCTTTTTATGCAATACCAGGATCAATTTTAACATCGGCATTTTTAGATAAAATGAATCATAAAAAGCATGATAAAGAAGAGAAGAATCTTAAAAAAAATAATAGTGATGATGAATAAGGTCTAAGATGGAAAAAAGAGTATTAGAAATAGAAAAATTAAAAGCTGCCTTAGGTGAAACAATGAGCCAAGAAGATATTGCTAAAAAATTAAGAGAAAAAACACAAGGTAAAGAAGAAGATAGTTCTGATGAAAATGAAGAGATTATTGAAGATGCTGAAGTTATAGAAAGAGTAGACGAAGATTCTGAAGATAGACTTCAAAAACAAGAAGAAGACAAAACAGAAGAAAAAGTTGAAGAGTATAATGACGATGAATATATTCAAGACATAGAAGATGAAAAAAACACCCAAGAAGTAGAAGATAAAGAAGAACCGGCAACTTTTGAAATACAAATGGAAGAAATATCTCCAGAAAAACTAGCACAATTAAATAAAAGAAAAATGGAAGAAAAAAATGGTAAAAGTTCAATAAATACCATCATTTATATTTTTTCATTTGTTGCTATTTTATTGATGGTTTTTGCTGGATATCTATATTTAAATAAACCAGTTGCAAAAGAAGTGGTCGTTTATAAACAGAGTGAACCAAAAGAGATAATTAAAGAAGTTATAAAAGAAAAAATAGTTACTGCTACGAATGAGATTGATGATAAAACTCTTAAAAACTATTTCAATTCACAAAAGTTTGAAATTTATAAATGTTATGATTTTAAGGTAGGACAAACAATTTTTCCAAATGAGTGTAAAAAATCACTTAAAGAATTTTTAGCTAAAAATAAAGATAGTTTTAAACTTGAAGTAACAGCTGTAATTTCACCTGATGACAAAGTTATATATAAAAATGTAAACTTAAATGATGCAGATGAAAAAATCAAAGAGTATATTTTAAGAGGATTTTCTAGGGAAAGAGTACTTGAAACAACTTTTTATATTACAGATGTTTTAAAAGATGATACGATTTTAACTCCTGTTAATTATTATGTTACATCTAAAAAATTAAGTAAGGGTATTATAATAAAAGCTTACTATTTAGAAAAATAGTAAACTTTTTACTTATGAGATATGTTTTTTGGAATTAACTTACCTTCTTCATTCATTAAATAAGCAGCTCCAAAACCTAAGACTAAAGACTTTTCTTTAGGAGTTAACTCAACAACTTTAAAATCTTTCATTTTTCTAATAAAGCTTAGACTTTCTCCATATCTTTTATCAAAAAGTTCAAAATACTCTTCACCATCTACTATTTTACAATCTGCATTAAAATATAATCTTTTTCTCGCAAATATATGTGAAGCCTCTTTCTCATCTTCTATGATAAAAACATGAGCTTTTAAACTATTTTCAATATTTTTAAAATGTGGCATTGCTGAGCTCATAACAGTGTAGAATTTATCTGCTTTTTCCACAAAGGGAGAGTAGCTTGTAAGTGCTTCAGTATCTTTATTTGTAGTAGAAAGTATTAGTGAAAATTTGTCTTTTGTAAATGTGTTAAATGTCTCAATAATTTCGCTATCTGTTGTTTTCTTCATAAAATTCCTTTTTTGCATTATATATTTAAAATATTAAAATGAATTAAAAAGTTTATTTTAGTAAAATAGTGTAATAAAAGGGCTTCAATGAAAAAATTTACAAATGAAAACATGATAGATATAATTGAATACTTGACAAATTATTTAAAAGATAAAGAAGAGAAGTTCATTTGTGAGCTCGAAGTTTTAAATCCTGATATTTCATTTAACTCTTATAGTGGGGAAAAGTTTAATATAGATGGTGTAGAGCATATATATAGAAGTATTAACTCCTGGAACTCTTTAGCTCAAACTCTATTTTGTAAACTTATGACACCAAAAGTTATTTCCAAGAATTTTATAAAATTATCATTTATGAAACTAAATAAGAATAATAGTTTTCACAAAAGTACAAATAAACAAAATGAAAAGTATGGAGTAGACTCTACTTTTAATAATATCAAAAAAAATGAGGAAGCCTCTTTTATAGACTACTATTTAAATGCTCTAAAAAATGTTGATATAAGTTCTAAAAAAAGAGTGTTGAATTTGGGAGTTAATAGTGGCGATGAGTTTGAAGTGATAAAACAGATTTCACCTAACTATAAAGAGACAGAATTTGTAGGGATAGATTTTTGTGAATCTGCAATAAATCTTGCAAAGAGAAATCTTCCAGAGTCAAATTTCTCTTTTTTAGTTGATGATATAAATAATATAAATAATTTAGACTTGGGTAAGTTTGATTTGATAATATCAATAGGTACTTTACAAAGTACAACTCTAAATTTTAAGACTTTTTTTATGTCATTAGTTCAAGATTATTTAGAAGATAAAGGTGCTATAATTCTTGGTTTTCCAAATTGTAGATGGATTGATACCCAGATGATTTATGGAGCAAAAGCTCCAAATTATTCATATTCTGAGCTTTCAATACTTTTTAATGATGTAATATTTTGTAAAAAGTATTTACAACAAAAAAAATATAGAGTTACAATTACAGGAAGAGATTATATTTTTCTAACCGCAACATCAATTAAAAAGGAGCTTGTATGAGGTTTTTACTAATTTATTTATTTATATTCTCAGCTATTAGTTTTGCAGAGGATTTTAACAAGCTAAAAAGTGTTGAAGAGTTTAAAAATTATATGGCAAAAAAGCACAATTATAATAAAAAAGAGTTATCAAAATTGTTTTCAGAAGTAGAGATTCAAAAAGACTCCTTATGGTTTTATACAAAGAAAAAAAAGAGTGACTATAAAGCTTATTATTGGACTGATTATAGCAAAGGTTTTTTAACACAAAAGAAAATTAAAGCTGGAGTTGATTTTTTAAAAGAGCATAACTACTATTTATATTTGGCATACAAAGAGTACAAAATACCAAGTGAATATATAGTTGCTATAATTGGTATTGAGAGTAATTATGGTGGGTTTATGGGAAAACATCCAACTTTTGATACTTTAAGTACATTATCTTTTAAAAAAAACAGAAGAAATAAGTTTTTTAAAAAAGAACTTGAAGAGTATTTACTTATGACAAAAAGAGAAAATGTAAGTCCAAGAGAGATAAAGGGGTCTTTTGCAGGAGCTATTGGATATTGTCAGTTTATGCCTAGTAATTTTAAAAAAATAGCAGTTGATTTAGACAGAAACAGACAAGTAAGACTTGATAAGCCAATTGATGCAATAGGAAGTATTGCAAACTATTTAAGAATAAGTGGTTGGGAAAGAGGACTTCCTGTTGCAGTAAAAGTTAAGTTTGATGGAAAAAGGTTTGATAAATATAAAACAGGCTACAGAACTTCATATAGTAGAAATGAATTAGTAGGGATTGAGCCAGAAAAAAGATTTTATTATGATAAGAATGTAAGTTTAATAAAGCTAAAAAGAAAAGAGAATGATGAACTTTGGTATGGAACTAAAAACTTCAAAGTTATAACAACTTATAATAGAAGTGCATATTATGCAATGGCAGTTCATCAATTGGCAAGTAAAATAAAAGAAGAGTATTTAAAAGAAAAAAATAACTAATGATAATTTATATAATTAGGTCTTTTCCAGATTAATGCACCTCTTACGGGTTCCAATCCAAATATTTGTCTAGGAGTTAACAGAGGTTTAATATCATTTTTATAAAAAACCTTGAATCCTCCTTGGGCTATTTTATTGGCTGCTTCATTATATAAATGATTATAAATTTTTATTTTTGTTGGACCTCTTCCATGTCCATCAATATTGTATAGTAAGTTTATTGAGTCGTAATTTTTTATCTCATTTTTACTTCTTAACATTCTTTTGTAAAACATATGAACTAAAAGCATTCTTTTACCTTCAATATTATTTTCAATCAAAAAGTTTTGCATTGCTTCTTGAACTTCATTAACATCTTTTGCAAAAATATGTCCTATAAATTTTCCTGGAGGAAATTTTTTGTGTGTTGGAATCTTAAATTCTGGATCAATTGCTAGGTGAACATTTGGATATTTTAAAAACTTTAATATTGGTTTAATAGCCTCTATAGGAGTCATTGTTCCTAATTGAACATCTAAAATTACTGCAAAATTTTCTTCTTGAGCTTTGTTAATATATTTCATAATCAAAGTTTCATTCAGTGGCTTTATATGGTCTCCATCATTACCTGCTTCTAATGTTGCAATATCTTTAATTATATGATAAGTAGGTATTACTTTTGTTCCATTAGATATTTGTTCATACTCTTTTTTCATAACTTTCATTTTTTGAGTAAGCTCTTCTATGTCATACTCTCCCAATATTCCTAAAGTCTTAGAGTATGGTCTACCATAAAACCCAACTAGTATATCACTTGGCATATAACTATTTTGCGAGATACTTTCTTGGATGATACTTTCTTGGATGATAACTTTTTTTATAATATTTTTTTTTATAATATCTTCTTGGATAATATTTTCTTGACTGATGTCACTTTTTATAATATCTTCAGTTATAAGATTTTTTTGAGTTGCATTTGAAAAAGTTATAAAAGCTATTGCAATCAAAAAGATAAAATTTTTTATTTTAAACATTCATTTCCCTATTAATAATTTGAGATTATGCCAAAAAAGTATTGTAATTATCTTGAAAGTGAGATAAATTTTTATTTATTTAATTTATCAATTAAATAATCAAGTGCTTCTTCATCAACAGCACCTAAAAACTTCTCAATCATAACTCCATCTTTTGTAAAAAGGTATGATTCGGGTATTCTTTGAATATCATTGAATGCTTTTGCAAGCTTTGCATTATCTGCACCTACTGTAACATCAAAAGTCATTTTATACTCATCCATAAACTCTTTTAAACCACTCATATTAATTGGGTCTTGAAAAAGTATAGAAAGAACAACAAAATCATTAGGATATTTTTTTACTAATTTATTAAATACAGGAATTTCTTCTTTACAAGGAGGACACCATGTTGCAAAAAAGTTTATTAAAACTATTTTTCCATTTAACTCTTTTGAGGTCAGTATATCTCTATCATACTCTAAGGTTATTTTTTCGCCTTTAGTTGTAACTAAATTATATATATGCTCTTTTTTCTTCTCTTTTAGTTCACTAAAACTTGGTGTTTCTTTAACTACAGTTTGAGCATCATCACAAGCAGTAAAAAAGAACATAGCACTTATTAAAACTATTAAATATTTCATTGTTTTTCCTTTAGGTTTTTATAAATTAGTAGTTGCAAAATAAAAAGTGAAAAATATGCAACAAATGATAAAAGTGGAATTGTTATAAAACCAAACCAATCTAGATAAGTAGTTGAGCAAGGAACCCCTTGTACACAGGGAACCATATCTTCAGATATTATACCAAACATAAGTAGATTATGGTAAATACTAAATAAAAGTCCGACTAAAATTATTATAAATGTATATTTAAATATTTTGTCATCTGGGTATAATAAGTTTATTAAGAATATAAATACTAATGGGTACATAAAAATTCTTTGATACCAGCACATTGAACATGGGACAAATTGCATTATTTCACTAAAGAAAAGACTTCCTAGTGTTGCACTTAGTGAAACGATAAATGATAATAAAATATAATTTGGATTTACTCTTTTTTCTTGCATTTATGACCTTTGTGTGAAAATATATCAATTTATTTTTAACAGAAACTTAATTTAAATATATTTATAATAAAATTAAAAACAAAGGGTTAAAATTGACTGAATTATCAATTATAATATTTATTATTGTAAGTATTGCTTTATTTATCTTGGTATTTAAGCAACTTGGAAATAATAAAAAAACAAATAGACCAACAGTAAATACAAAGCAAGATATTGTTGATGGTTATGAAAAACTTATTTTAGATGTAATTGAAAATAATAAGGAAGATAAAGAAGCATTAGTTGAGAAAAAAACTCAGCTTCTAAAAGTAATCTCTAAAGATTTACACAATAATATATATTTTGATGATGATGAAGCAAAATATATAGTATCAAAGCTAGCACAGTTATAAAGTTTTACTTTTATATTCTTTTGATACAATAAAACAACTAACTTTTGGGGTGAATTTTGAAGAAAAACTTCTCTTTATATATTATATTGATTCCTATTTTAGCTGTATTAATCTCCATTACTCTAATAACTATTCATAATATAAAAGAGTTAAATGCTACTGCAAAAGATGATATCAAAGAGTTTACAAAAAACTATTTTATAGAAGAAAAAACAAAAATCTATAATAAAGTACATTTTTTCTCAAATATTATAAAACTTAAAACAGATGAGTTTTCAAAAGAACAAAGAAATTCAATAAAACAAAATGTTGAAAAAATTGATTATTTTGAGAGTTATTTTTTAGATAATCATAATAAAGTATATTCTAAAAAAATAAAAAAAGCTCCTGCTTTAAAAGAGTTGTTTAAAAATAATTATATAAATATAATAATTGACTTAGATAGTAAAAAAATATTACTAGATGAAAAAAAAGTTTTAGACAATATAAGAGTTGAAGATATTAGTGATTCAAAGGGCTTAAAAGTTTTAAACTCAAATAGAAAGTTTAATGAATTTATAGAAGTAAAACTCAATAAAAACAAATATCTCTTTTATATAAAAAAACTCAAAGATTCAAACTTATTAATTCTAAGTGGTAATGATAGTAAAAAGTTAGAAGAAGAGATTAAACAGAAGGTTCTAAAAACCTTAGTATATTTTGATACAGATAATAGATACTATATGTTTATTATGGAAATATTCAATAAAGATGGTGGCAATAAGTATGGAAAAGTTTTACTTCATCAGGCAAATCCTTCTTTAGCAGGTAAGTTTTTAAATGAAAAAAGTCAAAACAAAGATATGGAAAAATACAGAAAAGATTATTTGAAAATCATTAGAGAATCAGGAGAGGGGTTTATTACTTATAATTATTTTAAACCTGAAAACAATACTATTTCTAAAAAACTTTCATTTTTCTATCTACAAAAAGATTGGAATTGGGTTATTGGGAGTGGATTTTATTTTAATGACTTAGAAAGTAAAAAAGAAGAGTTTAAGCTCTCAATTGAGGAAAAAATTAAAGAGAGTGTTAAAACTGCTTTGCTCGTGGGTTTTTTGCTGATACTTTTTATCTCAATTGCCTTATATTTTATTACTTCCAAAATAAATCGCTTAATAAATAATTATGCAACAAGTTTGAGTGAAAGTAATGAAAACCTAAAGAAACAAAAAGATATCTTTAAAACCTTATTTGATAAGTCCTCAGATGGTATTATCATATATTCTGAAAATGGTCTAATAATAAACTGTAATGATTCTATTGAGAAAATGTTAGGATATGACAAGTCAGATATACGAGATAAAAGTTTAAAAGATTTTTCACCAAAATTTCAATATGATAAGGAACTGACTATTTCAAAAGAAAATTTATTTAAAGAAGTCGCTTTTAACAATCAAACCCATAACTTTGAATGGCTATTCCTTTCAAAAAATAAAAGAAAACTTTTTTGTGAAATTAGAACAACTAGACTTAATTTAGATAGTAAGAATATAGTCCATGTTGTAATAAGAGATATTACATATAAAAAAGAGCTAGAGACAAAAACAAAAAGACAGCAAGTAATGCTAGCAGAAGAGTCAAAAAAATCTGCCTTGGGTGAGATGTTGACAATGATTGCCCATCAATGGAGACAACCATTAAATAATATAAATCTTTTAATTCATTTTGTGCGAGATACCTTTGATAGTGGTAAATTCTCAAAAGAAGAATTAAAAGAGATAACCTTAGATATGAAAACACAAATAGAGTATCTATCAAATACCATCAATGACTTTACAAACTTTACAAACCCTAAAAAAGAGTTAACGCTTTTTTGCGTAAAAGATGTAATTACTAAAACATATAACTTGGCAATTGCTCAATTTGAAAAGAATAATATAAAAGTATTTATTGAATCAGAAGAGATAAAGGTTTATGGTATAGAAAATGAGTTTATGCAGGTTATTTTAAATATTTTAAATAACTCAAAAGATGCACTTTTAGAAGTTGAGAAAAATAGATTGCTTTTTATAAATGCAAAAAAAGAAGATGAAAAACTAGTTTTAACTATCAAAGATAATGCAGGTGGAATACCTGCCAAAATCATACCAAGAGTGTTTGAGCCATATTTTACAACAAAGCACAAAAATAATGGTACAGGAATAGGACTATATATGAGTACTGAAATAATCAAGCAGTATAAAAATGGTACTATTGATGTTAAAAATGTTAGTTTTTACCATGAAGAGATATTCTATGAAGGTGCAATGTTTACTATTAAAATAGATTTAGATTAATTGGTTTTTTACAAATTCTTGATAGTGACCTTCCACATCTTCTAGTTCTTCGTGTGTACCACTTTGCACGATCTTCCCGCTATCAAGTACAAATATCTTATCTGCATTTTTAACGGTACTGAGTCTATGGGCAATTGTTATTAATGTTTTATTTATAAGTATTGGCTGTAAAGAATTAAAAAGTTTTGTTTCAGTATGAACATCTAATGCTGAAGTTGACTCATCAAAAATCACAACTTTAGCTTTTGATACAATCATTCTAGCTATGGACAACCTTTGCCTTTGTCCTCCACTTAATCTTATACCATGTTTGCCAACAACCGTGTCTAAACCACTTGGCATATCCTGAATACTTTCATATAGTTGAGCAATTTTAAGAGCCTCAAAAATATCTTCATCACTAATATCATTATTATCCATAGAGATATTAAATCGTAGAGTATTGTTAAATAAAATAGGCATTTGTAAAACTAAAAAGATATTTTCACGTAAAGACTCTTTATCTATTTCATCAATACTTACATTATTATAAGTGATTTGACCACTGTTTTTTTGGTAAAATCCCGAAATAATTTGAGCTAAAGTTGTTTTCCCACTTCCACTTGCTCCAATAAGTGCAATTTTATCTTTTGGTTTTATATTCAGTGTTATGTCTTTTAAAAGAGGCTTATCAAGGCTATATGAGAAGTATAGGTTCTTTATATTAATTTCAATATTATTATCGTTTGAGTTTATTTTTAAAGCTCCATTCTTTTCTTTTTTTAAAGCCAATATTTTATTGATTCGCTCTATTGCAGAGTTTGCATTTGCATAGGAGTATTGTATAGATAAAATATCTTGTATAGGAGTCATAATAAACCAGATATATCCAAACATTGCAAACATCATCCCAATAGACAAATCACTATATGCTACCATTACAAGTCCCGATGCTCTTAAAATCTCAAAGGCAATTAAAAAAATAGTAAAGGAAAATCTTTCAAAAGCTATGCTTTTATAATTAAACTCATCGGATGTACTTTTTACATTTAGAGCATTTTTGATTGATTGTTTAAAAAAGTATTTTTCTTTGTTGCTTGCTTTTATTTGTCCAAATAAATCCAGAGTTTCACCTAAGCTATCTTGGAACTTTTCAACTGCTTCATTCTCTTTTTTCTTTAGTTCTCCCACATTTTTTGATATACGTTTTGATAAAAGTATAATTAGGGGTTGAATAAACAAAATCATAAACCCTAAAATAGGATGAATTGTAATCATTACTATTGATACACCAAGTAGTGTCAAAACAGAAGATATAAATTTACTAGCACCACTTATAATAAAAGCATCTAAAGTGTTAACATCTGTTACCAAGTTTGAAGTAATAGCTCCAGAACCTAAACTTTCATATTCATTCATATTTACATCTTTTAGATGTAATAAAACTTTTTCTCTAATTTTAAAAGTCACAAACTTTGATATTCTAGTAAATATTTTTGTTGTAATTGCACTAAATATAAAAAAAAGTATTCTTAAAAATATAACTGCTGCTGTAACAATTGCAATATAATAAAAAGTATTTCCAGAAGAAAATAGATTATCAATATTATTTACAAAAAAACCTGGTTTTTTTAATAATACTTCATCTACAAGAGCAGGAAGCATCAAAGGAATAGGGATACTTAAAGAAATAGCAATAAAAGTAAAAAATTGTCCCCAAAGAAGATCTTTTTTATTTTCTACGATTAATTTATATATATTTTTGAAGCTTACGGGGTCTTTTTTCATATTTGAATTATAGCTTTGTTATTTTAATAGCATATTAACTCAAAATTGTTGTAATTTATTTAAAATATAATTTAAATCAAAAATCTTTTTGGATATTATTTCATATGGAAAAAATCGTAAGTACAAGAGAATTAAAAAAGAATTTTTTAGAGTTGTGTAATGAGATATCGAATGATGACTCAAAAGCTTTATTAGATTTAAAAAATACAGAAAAAATAGAATTTATGTTAAAACCTTATTGTACTGAAGAATACCCTATAAGAAAAGTATTACTTACGTATCATAGATATGCAAGTATTGCTTTTATATCAGCAGAGTTTGTGAAAAATGCAAAGGTTTTTATTGATGATGTATTGACTAAATATGTTGTTTTAGCCCTTGTAAATAAACCAGATCCAGATGAAGTATCTGTTGTATACTCAAATGTTGATGCTCTTTCAAAATTTCCCACAAGAGCTATATCTATAAAAGATATTATCATCTTTTTAGAATCTGAGAATATAGAAGAGAGTTTAAAAGAGTTTTATAAAAATAAACAACTCTTTTTTTAGTTTAATATATTTAAAATATCTTCCAGTTTTTCTATTTTGTATTTTGCTTTTGAAAAGTCTTGAGTTTTAGTAAATTCATTATGTACAATCACACAATCAATATTTGCTTTATATGCAGATATTAAACCACGCTCTGAGTCCTCAACAACTATTGCTTGCTCCTTTATAGCATTAAACAGCTCTAAGCCTTTCAAGTACGGATCAGGGTGTGGTTTTGACCTAGCATAATCTTCTACACATAAAACAAAATCCATAAAATATGTAATTCCCCGATTATTATGAATTATCTCAAAATCTACACGTCTTGAAGTTGTAACAATACCCATTTTATATTTCTTACTAAGTTCATATAAAATATCATGGACATTATCTATTGCAATATCTTCTTTTTTTAAATACTCTTGATAATATATATCTCTTTGGTTTCTTGCAATTATTATCTCTTCTTGAGTAGCTCGTGGCGCTGCTACCCAAACTCCTTTCCCATCTGTCATAATTTTCATGTATTCATCAAAGTGAATATTTACATTAAAAAATTCCTTTAAAGCTCTTTTGCTTGCTTCAAAATAAAAAGCTTCAGTTTCTACTAAAACTCCATCATTATCAAATAGTATGTATTTTTTATTCAATTATATATTTCTCCAAATAATCTGCGACTTTTAAATTGTGCTCTTTTAACCTATCTTTTAAAAGGATAATTTCAGCTTTACCCTTATTCCAATATAAAGCACCAATTGCATTTTTATAATACTTTAGCTGAAATAGACTTGAAGCAAATATTGGTTTGTTGTTTATTATGTGAATTCTATAATATTCACTAATAAATATAATATTACTTTTATAGATTTCTTTTGTATATTTTATATTTTTGAATTTATATGTTGGGTTTCCAATGTTATAAATTAATATCTCTTTGTTATTGGGAAAGATACCTTCAAATATTTTTTCATGAAGTTTAGAATGTATAGCATCAGCTTTTATAAAAGTAATAAAAATAAATAGTGAAATAAATAGTTTTTTCAAAATAAGTACTCAAGACCAATTAAATATCTCTTTGCACTATTATTTGAATAAAGAGAGGTCTTATTATTTGCATTTGTTGGGTCAACTAAGACATTATATTTTGTGCTATAGCCTTTATCTAGAATATTCTCGCCTTTTAGCAAGAAAGTTAGATCCTTTTTAACCTTATATCTACACCCTATACTTAAATCATAAAAGTCTTTTTTACTTTCATCATTTTGTCTATAAATTAATTCTGAAAATAGATTAGCAGCACCATATTTATAGGTAGTTCTAATCTGTCCACCTCTATAATC
Organism: Arcobacter denitrificans (SeqCode); assembly: GCF_048571185.1. GTDB lineage: Bacteria > Campylobacterota > Campylobacteria > Campylobacterales > Arcobacteraceae > Arcobacter > Arcobacter denitrificans. The sequence continues at coordinate 2,425,401 of NZ_CP182350.1, forward strand.
ATACTTTCCAATTCCTGGAATATTATCTCTATATGAGTAATAAAATGAGAAGAAGTTTTTAAAGTTTAAAACTTGATATTCATGTGATAAAACTGCGTAATTAAAGTCCATGGTGTTTGGTACATTTACAACAATTTCATAATCACTACTATAAGTTATAGCATCAATTAGTTTTGAAATACCAAGTTTTAGTGAAGTCTTAGAGTTTTCTGTCTTGTATGAAGTTTCATGGGATAATAGTTTTACTGTCATCTTTTTTAGATTTTTATTTGCATAAGTTGATGTAAATAAGTATGGTTCATTTAGCATATCAGTATTTGAATAGTATGTTTTAAAAGTAAAAGAATCAAATGAATGAATATGTCCAAGTCTAAAATTTTGTGCACTGTCATCTTCTACTGCTCCATTATTAGAAGCTTTTGAATACTTTGCACTAAAAGTAAAAATTGAGTTATTATTTAACCAATATTCATCTTCAAAATAAACAGAATAAATAGTTTGTAAATCAAACTCTTCATTAAAATAAAGATTGTCTTTTTTTATGGTTTTAAAATCTATACTTTTTCTTCTTATATCAAAACCTGTAAAAATATTGTGATTTCCAATCTCACCTTCTAGGGTAGTTTTGATTGTTGTTATATTTTCTTCTCTATCTTGATAGAAACTTTTATATGTGGATATCATTGGATTATCATCTTTAAAATCCAAAATAGTATTAATTAAAGAGTGGTCAAGAGCAAATTTGCCATGACCTTGTAAAAATGATTTTTCAAGATTGATATTATAGACATCTGTATTTATTGAAGAGTCTAAGGGAGTAGCATCTTTGCTAAGATTTATAAAGGCATCACTTTTCTTACTTAAGGCATGAAAGTTTAATTTTAAATCATCTTTTTCAAGTTTTGCAAAGAAAAAAGGAACTTTTTTATCTTTTGAAAGTAAAGTGTTTTTATGAGATAATTTATCTTGTTTATCATCTTTATATTCAAAAAACACTTGATATCTTGAGTCTTTAATATAATCTAAATAGTTTACAGAGCTTTGTTTATATCCATCATTTGCGATATATGCTTTGTATATGCCACCTAAATCTTTGTTTGTTGTTTTTGTATATAGTTTAACAACGAGAAGTGAAGATTCTGTTGTAAACTTATAAGAAGGAGAACCCAAGTAAATCTCAATATGGTCAATAAAGTCTAAACTCATATCTCCATAAATAGGTAATCCACTTCCATAATTTCCTGATATTAATTCTTGATTATCTAAATACAATCTCATAGTATGAGAAGCAAAAGAGACTCCTTGAGAATTATAAATATCTGAATACCCATATCTACTCTCTTCATAGGTAAAGTCAGGAATTGATTTGAGAATGTCTTTTAAGTTTTTAGCTTGCATATTTATAATGTCATTTCTTGTATATACAAAAAGATGTCCACTATTTTCCATTTTAGTTTTTTGGGATAAATCACTTTTTTGAGAATATTCCTCAAGTAATTTATCTAAAATATCTGCTTGTGAAAAAGTTAGAAATATTGAAATTAAAAAAAAGACTTTTCTCATATAATACCTTTAAAGAGATGATATGTTATCTAAAAGCTATTTAAAGTATTATTTGAGAAAGTTTAATGAATTATTCGTATGGTTTTGGAGTTGGTGGAAGTTCTCTAAAAGATTCTTTTATTGCATTTGTTATGCTATTTTTATATTTGTAGTTTTCAACTGGATTACTAAGTTGCAGTAGCTCTTTTGCATTTTCTATTCCTCTTTCTTTTTTATAAACAAAGGCAACTTTTTTACCCATATCTTCAATTCTATTGAATAAAGTATTACTATATGTTCTAATAAAAGTAAACTCTTTTTGGCTTATTTTATCTCCCCAACAAAAGAAAACAAATTTACCAGAGGGCACGAAATTATTAGCATCTTGATACATGATGTCTCTTTCAAACTCTGTGTTTTGACCAGTATAATATTTCTCTAAGTCTTGGTCAAATTTTGTAAGTAAATTTGTAGAGTTGATGTTTTTTTCGATTAAGTTAAAAAGGCTTTTCATCTCAACTAGTTTACCTTTTAATCTAGGTCCAATGGCATGTTTAAATACTGTAATATATGTTTCACACTTCAGTTCAACAAGCTCATCAAAGTTGTCAAAATCTTGATCAAGTAAAAATTTTTCTGAATCATAACCTATTGGAGTAACAACAGGATTATATATAAATATAGTACCTTGAATATTTTTTTTTCTATCTTTTGTTGTCTTAATCATATTTTTTATATCTTTAGCACTTACTACTTCATCATCATAATTAAAATAAAGATAACTTGATGTTAGAAATACCTCTTCATATTTAGTCTCGATTTCACCAAAATATTGCATTTATACCCTTCGACTTTTTTTATTTTGTGATTATATTGAAAAGTTTCATTCTTTATACTTATATAAGAAGAATTATCTGTTTTTTAAAGTATTTAATAGGCTTAAAAGATTTTGCGGTTCAACTAGGACACCATGAACTCTAGTTGCAAAGTGTAGATGTGGGCCTGTAATTCTTCCTGTCTTTCCAGATAGTCCTATTAATTGACCTTTTTTTACATAATCATTCTCTTTTACAAGAAATTTACTTAAATGAAAATAACAAGTATATACACCTTGTCCGTGGTCTATTATGATTGAGTTTCCTGCATAAAATCTATTTTTTGCTAATTTTACAATCCCACTATTTGAAGCAATTATATTAGTTCCTACTTTTGCTTTAAAATCTATACCACTGTGAAAACTTTTTAAGGTATTATTATAAACTCTTTTTGTCCCAAACTCACTTGTAACTTTGCTGTACATTGGCAATATAAAATCTCTGTTCCAAAGTATCTTTTCACTTGCAAAGTTATATATATCCATCGCCTCTTTGTACTCTCTTTGTGTACGTATTTTGTCTTTATTTTTTGGATTTACTTTTGATTTTTGTACTTTTATTTTTTCACTTTTATATTTTGCATCTCTAATTCTTATTTTTGCTGAAGTAAATGCTCTTTTTTTATTTTTTACATATGAAATAATAACTTTTGCAGGTCCAATTCTTTGGTAGTAAGAGATGGGAACAAGTGCATAAAAATAGTCTTTTCTAAATGGATTTTTATAAAAAGGAAGGTTCATATCTTTAAATGTCAGCTTTACATCAGAGATTCTTTTCCCATATATTTCTAAAAGTAGAGTTTGTGCATTTTTTATTCTTGGTGTGTAAAACAGTCTAATATCTGATGTTCTTTTTGTGACAAGTCGATCTCTTGCATCACTTATATTTTTTTCATATTGATAGATATTTATAGGATTTGTGAAGGCAATATTAGTAAAAAGGAGTAAAAGTAGGATAATTCTTAGATAATTCATAGTCTCTTAAAATTCATTTCCTTCTATTAAATTATAATCAAACGATGTGATTATACCATCTTCTACATTGTAAGAAACTTCAATAGGGCGACAACATACTTCACAATCATCCACAACTTGAGTATAACCAAATACTCCCGTGTCAAGTAAAATAGTTATAGCTTGTTTGCAATAGGGACATGTTAAATTTAACTCTTCCATCTTAAGACCTTTTAAAATGTATAATATCATATTTATAACAAACTTGCTATAATCGCATAAATTTATGAAAATTATTGGAGAGATTTATGGGTAGAGCCTTTGAATATAGAAAAGCAGCTAAGATGAAAAGATGGGGAAATATGTCAAGAGTTTTCCCTAAACTTGCAAAAGCAATTGAAATGGCAGCAAAGGCAGGAGTACCAGATCCTGAGATGAATTCTGCACTGAGAACTGCTATATTAAATGCAAAAGCTGAAAATATGCCAAAGGCAAATATTGATGCAGCTATTAAAAGAGCATCAGGGAAAGATTCAGCAAACTTTTCTGAAGTTAATTTTGAAGGTAAAGGTCCAAATGGAGTTTTAGTTTTTGTTGAAACAGCAACAGACAACAATACAAGAACAGTAGCAAATGTAAAAATGTATTTTAATAAAAATGGTGGTTCTATGGCACCTACTGGTTCATTGGAGTTCTTTTTTGATAGAAAAGCAATTTTTGAATTTAACAAAACAGAAGATATGGAAATTGAAGAGCTTGAGCTTGAACTTATTGATTTTGGACTTGAAGAGATTGAAGAAGAAGATGGTATTGTTTTAGTAACAGCTGATTATAAAGATTTTGGTACTTTAAATAAAGCATTTGAAGATATGGGAATTGAACTTACAAAAGCAAAACTTGAAAGAATCTCAAACAATCCTCAAGAATTTACAGAAGAACAACAAGAAGAAATTGGAAAGTTATTAGAAAAACTTGAAGATGATGATGATGTTCAAGCGGTATATACAAATATAGCATAAGCTACACATTAAGTTAAAAGGATTGATTTTGAAAAGATTTTTACTTATTACAGTTGTAAGTGTTAGTCTTGCAAATGCGATTTCATGGTCGCAACTTAAAAGTTGGGGCAATAAAACTGTTGAGCCAGATGTTAAATATAATATTGAAACAGAGGGATATAATGTAAGAGTGTATGAATTTACTCCCATAAGTGATCCTGGAAGTACATGTATAATGACTTTTACAAATGAAAAAATGGGAATGTTTTGTTTTAATAAATCAAAAGAAGCAATAAGAAAAGAGATAAAATAAATCTCTTTTTTTATAATAGTTTAATTTGTATTTTTATTTTGAATCCCTTTTATAACTTCAGAAATATGTGCAATTCTTGTGCTTGAGTTTGGGTGAGTTGAGAAAAACTCAATAGACTCTTTTTTACCATCACTCATATTTTGCCAAAATTTTAAAGCCTCATCTAAATCATATCCTGCTTTATACATAAGGTGTATTCCAATCTCATCAGCCTCACTCTCTTGCAGTCTTCCATATGGCAATAAAACTCCATACTGTGCTCCAGCTCCATATGCTACATTGAAGGCATTTGTATATTCTGGTGCTTGGGAACCTAAAACTATATTTCCTAAAAGCTGAACACCTTGGGCAAGCATCCCTGTACTCATTCTCTCAGCACCATGACGAGCTAGTGCATGGGCAATTTCGTGAGACATAACAGTTGCTAACTGGTCATCATTTTTTGCAACTTCTAAAATACCTGTATAAACAACAACTTTTCCACCTGGAAGACAAAAAGCATTTTTTTGTTCATTTTTAACTAAGTTAAATTCCCACTTATAATCTTTATTTTCTACAACTTCTGCTATTTTTAGACCAATCTCTTTTATCTTTTTAGACTCTTTTGTATTTGTAATAACTTCTGATTTCTTTAAAGTATCTTCATATGATTTTTCCCCTAAAGCTAACTCTTGGTCTTGTGATATTAATATCATTTGAGACCTATCTGTAATAGGAGCTTTACCTGTACATCCAATCATTAAAAAAGAAAAAACTAAAATCAAAATATATTTTTTCATTATCATCCTTTGTTTATTTTAAAGTTTATCATTTCACCTGTTATATCACCAAAAATAAGTACATCTTTTAATACAGCTTTGTCACAAAAACCTTCACTGTTTAAAGATATAAAAAGTTCACCATTAGAACTTGAAAATATTTTTTGATGAATTGAAACAATAAATTTTTTATTTTTTGTATTTAAAGATGCTTCCAACTCCTTATAGGCTTCTTTTTTTGGAATTATTATATCCAATTTCCCATTATCTTTATTTGCACCTATGGCTTTTAGAGCATAAGAATTTCCTTTTTCAAAGCTTGGAATGATATGTGCTATATTAAAAAATAGTGATAATAGGTCATTTGATGCAAAAAACTTTGTAAACTCTTTTGAATCACTTTTTACCCAAGATTGTTGTTTTTGTAGGTCTTTATCATATTTTGTTATTAACTTTTTTTCATGCTTTTCAAGGAATATCTTGTTTTTACTATAATCAAAGAGATAGGTCTTTTCTCTTTTTTTATAATCATTATTTGAGATTGCTATATATTTTTGAGGAATAAGTAAATTGTTTTTTACAAAACCATAACTTTCATAAAACTCCTCTTTATTACTACTAAGAAACTTTGCAATGCCAGTTGCATATGCATGGACTTTTATTTTATATCTATTATTGGGAAAAATTTCAAGAGTTGTTTTTGCAAGACCTAATTCACCAAAAATACCATAGCTTATTTTGTATGTTGCCTCTATGGTTTTTGCATTTAAAAGTATAGATAATAAAGATAGAAGTAAAATTGTTTTTTTCATAAGTTGATTATATCATACAAAGTTTTACATTTTTTTAATATAATATGTTCCTCTAAAATCTACACATATTTCTTTATCTTCTATAATTTGAGCATGTATTTTAATTGTACCACTATTTTTTTCTTCAAGTTTTGATTCTAAGATATTTATCTCTTCATCTTTTGGGATATAAGTAGTACAAACTATATCACTTCTAACTGGTCTTAGGAATTTTGTCTCATTTTTTACAATTACTATACTTGATTTTTCAAGATTTAGCTTTTCTGATAAATAATAAGCTATGCACCATGAAGAGATAATAGTTATACTGCTTAAACTCCCACCAAAAGCTGTTCCTTTGTCATTTACATTTATATGAAGTGGTGCTGTTGTGATTAAGCTTATATTATCCATACTTTTTAATTCTAATTGCATTAGTTTTGTCATTGGTATTTGTGTATGTATTTTATTTTCTATATCTTTAATCATCTTTTGCCTTAATCTTATGTCGTTGTATAAATTTAAAGATTTCATCATATAACTCTTTAGTATCATCACCTTTTATAATTACATGATTTTTTCGCTCTAAAATTACTAACTCTTTTTCCTTGGATTTTATTTTATCAAATATTTCATAAGCAGATGTTGGATTTACAACAGGGTCATCTTTTGCTTGTATTATTAAAATAGGACTTTGTATATCTGATAGGATTTTTCTTGTTTTACTCATTAAATCACTTAATTGTTTTATTGATTCTACATAAAATTTATCATAATTTATATCTGGATTTTCAGCCTTATTATCTATGTATTTTTTAGTATATTCATTGGCATGAACAGCATTTAATATGTCATTCCAAAATGATAGAGCAGGAATTAGGGTTTTTACTCGTATATCATTTAAGTGTAAAGCTGCATTTATACATATAATTCCAGCAAATTCAATATAAGTTTTTTTAGTACTTAAAAGTGCTAGTAAACCACCTGTAGAAAAGCCAACAACATATATTTTTTTATATTTTAATGTTGCAATTACAATTGCCCGAGAAAGTGAAAAATACCACTCTTTCCAGCTTCTTTCCTTTAAGTCTTCAGGAACTGTTCCATGACCTTTTAATCGTGGAGAGTATACATTTACCCCTTTACTATGAAGATATTCACTCATCTGCTCTACCTCTTGTGGTGAAGAAGAAAAGCCATGAACAGTTATAATACAAATATTAGAATTAGTATGATTGTAATACCTTGATTGTCCAGTTATTTTTGGTTTTATATTTTCATAATCCCTATATTTATTATAGTCATTTTCAAATTCATCTTTATCATTTTTTTCTAAAAGTTTAAGGAGTTGCGTGTTTATCTGCTTTTTATCTTTTAAAACTAAATCTTTTGCAATTATATTTAGCCTATCAATAATTAGTACTTCATTTAAAATAACTCGAAGTATATTATTTAAACGTATTGTATGGTGAGTATGTGTATTTAGAAGAGTGCTTTTATCAATAAAGTAGTTTAACTTATCTTCATAAAGTATATTATCTTTTATTGCAATTTTTAAAATATCTTCAAAGGGTTCAAACTCTTCATATGCAATAAGATTTATAATATTATGTTCTAAGTCTTTATCATAGTTAAGACAGTTGTGTTTTATTTCATTCCATAAAAGATAAATCATTCTTTTAAAATGATTCTTATTAATTGATTTTTTAGGATATAAAAAAATAAGAAGTGTGAAAATATGGTCAAAGCTTATGGTTAGACTTTTGTATATTCTATCCATAAATTGATGGGTTAATTCATATCTATATTTATTAATTATTTTATTGTGATTTGGCTCTTTTTTGTATAAATCCACTAATAAATCCTGGGTATTAAGAGGTTTAAGAATTTGGATTATTATTTTTGAATTTAAAACAATATTTGACTCTATTTCTAACTCTTCTAAAAAGTGTTTACCAATCTTATCCATAAATCTAGGAACCATATCAAGTAAAAAGTTTTTACCAGTTCTTAGCTTTGAATATGAGATATTGATTGGCACAATCATTGTCTCATCATTTGAGATGTTTTTAGACTCATCTAAGAAATATTTTCGTTTAAATTTTCTTAAATCTTTTATTTTATCATTGAAATAATCATTTCGCAATAGCTGTGAATATAAAGCAAAAAAAGCAGAACCTGTATGAACCACTTGACAAGTCCCATCAATCTTTACGCAGAAGTGATTTCCCTCTTTTGATATATCTTTTGCTTTTACCATGTTGGCTTCTGGGAAAATCATCCAATCTTTATCTCCTGTCATTAAATCACTAAGCATAATATTATTTCTAAATGGTGCAGATATTGGCATAGCACCTAAATCTTTCAAAAAATCACCAAAATATGTATTAAAAAGAGAATCATCTGCAATTACACCTACTTTTTTATTGGTAAGTTCATATAGGGCATATGGCACAATTAAAGCCTCGATTCTTGTAAAGTGATTTGCTACAAATATTCTAGGGTTATTTTTAGGAATATTTTCAATACCTTTAATTTCTATATTTGTATCAAGAATTTTTTCTAAGATATTAAGTACAACACCACTTGAATTTATTAGCAAATCTTTATTCATATTTTTCCTATCTCATTGTTTTATATGTTCTTGCTTTGTATGAATCAACTTCAATAATTTTCTGTTTTTCTTTGTGTGCTCTTTTTAGTTTGCTTAACTCCTCTTTTGTAATAATTGTTTTTTCAAATGCTTCTTTAAAGATATTTTCTAAAGAGTCTTTTTTTAAGTCACCATTTTTAACAGCAAGTTTTATTTTTATAAAAGCTGGTTTTGTTTCATTGTTTAATTCAATTGCTTTTTCTAGGATATTTAGTCTATCTTTTGTATCACTTGAAACAAAAACACTTGAAGTTAAATCTTTTAGATAAGTCTCATCTTTTAAACTATTTACTATTTTCTCATTTAATCTATCAGGGGCTTTTATACTTATTGGATTAATTCTAGCAAGAGGAACAAATATTTTTAGCATAGGTAGATTGTATAAAATATCTTCTTTTGCTTTTTGAATTTGTTCAAATGCATAATTACATACATAATCAACTAAGATTTTATCTTGTGCTTTTGGATTATTATCAAACTCTCTTAGCGTTGCAGTAATCAAATACATATATGAAAGCATATCTCCAAATCTTCCTGAGATGTTTTCTCTTTTTTTCAAAGCTGGTCCTAAAAGTGCAAGGGCAGTATTACTTAAAAGAGTAAATTCTGCACTTGACCAAATAAGTTTTTGTTTGTATCGTTTAAAAGAACCTTCTGTTTGTAGAAAAAATCCCCTTGTAAAATAGCAGGTTAAAGTTTTAGTAAAAGATTTTACTACAAGTCCTATATGGGCAAAAAATGCCTTATCAAAACTATACACATCATTATTATTTAATGCTTTTATTTGAGTATAAATATATGGGTGTGATTTTATTAATCCTTGTCCAAACTGCATTAAATTACGAGTAAGAATATTTGCACCTTCAACGGTGATTGATATAGGTAAAGCAAAATAAGCATGGGCTAAAAGATTTTTTTCACCTCTTATAATTGCACTTCCACCTAAAACATCCATTGAATCATTTATAATTTCTCTAAACTTTTCTGTTGCATGGTATTTCATAACAGAATTTATAACCCCAGGACGTACGCCATTATCAATAGCATCTAAAGTATAATTACGGGAAGCATTTAGCATATAAGTAAAAGCTGCAATTTTTGCAATTTTTTCTTCAATTCCTTCAAATCTATCAAGACTCAGTCCAAATTGTTCTCTAATTTGTGAGTATGAAGATACAACTTTCAAGGCAAATTTACTCCCACCCAATGAGACACTAGGAAGTGATATTCCCCGTCCTATAGAAAGAGACTCAACAAGCATTTGCCAACCATGCCCAATACCATCTTTACCTCCAATTACATCATCAAGTTCAATAATTACATCTTTACCAAATAGGGGTGAATTTATAAAAGGAATTCCAAGTGGATCATGTCTTCTTGAGTTATCTATTCCTTTTAATTTTGAATCAAGTAGACCAAATGTGATTCCTAAATCCTCTTTATCACCCAATAGATGTTCAGGGTCATATAATCTAAAAGCCAAACCAATAAGAGTAGCTATATTTCCTAAGGTAATATAACGTTTCTCAAAATTTAATTTAATTTTGATTTTTCCCATCTCATCTTGAAATAATACACCGTTTGAAGTAATAGAAGTAGCATCACTTCCTGCATTTGGCTCTGTTAATCCAAAACAAGGAACTTGTTTTCCATGTGCTAAATCTTCAAGGTATCTATCTTTTTGTTTTTGAGTACCATGTTTTAAAATAAGTTCAGCAGGTCCAAGTGAATTAGGAACCATAATAGTTATAGCTAAAACTTGAGAACGAGATACGAGTTTTTCTATTACATGTGAGTGTGCTGTTGCACTAAATCCAAGTCCTCCATGCTCTTTTGGAATAATCATTCCAAAAAACTTTTTGTCTTTGATAAACTTCCAAACATCCGGACGTAAATCCCTATCTTGGAAGATTTCCCAATCACTTGTCATGGAACATAGTTCATTTACTTCATTGTCTAAAAAAGCTTTTTCTTCTTGTGTTAACTTGGTAATTTTTTCTTCTTTAATTGCTTTAAAATTTATATCAGCTTTAAAATAATCAGCTTCAACCCAATTTGTTCCAGCTTGTAGAGCTGCTTCTTCTGTTTGGGATATTTTAGGTAGAAGTCCTTTTTTCATAATAAATTTAACTAAAGGAGTTGAGATAAGGTTTAATCTATTTTTAGGAATTAAAAACACTATTGCTAAAAGTGCAAAAACAACCCAAAATAAAACACTTGTATTAAAAAATATTAGTGAATAAGCACCAATAAAACCAAACCATAAAATTAGTGGATAAGAAAAATATCCAAATATAATAAGAATAAGTATAAATGCTAATGTTTCCATAACTCTGCTCCTGTTTTAAAATCTTTATTCTCTTTATTGAGCTTTTCTAATAAAAGACTTGGTTTAAATCTCTTTCCATAACTATTTTCATATTTTTTAAGCTCATTTACAACATATGAAATTCCCATGTCATTTGCATAGGCACAAATTCCTCCTTTATATGGAGGGAAGCCTGTACCTGTAATCATAGCAAAATCTATAATTTTTGGGTCATCTACAATGCCTTCTTCAAGGCATCTTGATGCTTCATTTATCATGATAAACATACAACGCTCAGTTATCTCTTTATTTGTAAAAGTTTTTCTATTAGTTGAAAGTAGTTTTGAAACCTCTTCATTTATCTCTAAATCTTTTGTATTATGAAGGTAAAATCCTTTTTTGTTTTTTTTACCTAGTAGTTTTAAGTCATTATAAACCTTTGTAAGTATTGGAGCAACTGCCATTCTTGAACCATATGATTCATTTAAAATAGTTGCAACTTTAAAACCAATATCAATACCAACAGTATCTGATAAAGTAAAAGGTCCCATTGGCAGACCAAACTCTTTTAACAGTTTATCGATGGTTTTAATATCTGAACCCTCTTCAAGTATAAAAGCTGCTTCATTTATATATGGAAGTAAAATACGATTGACAATAAATCCAGCACAATCTCCTACTACTATAGGTGTTTTACCACAAGAAGTTAGAAGTTCAATTACACGGTTTATAGTCTTTTTAGATGTATGTGAGGAAGGAATAACTTCAACTAGTGGCATTATATTTACAGGATTGAAAAAGTGTATTCCTAAAAAGTTCTTTTTATTTTTAAGTTCACTACCAAGTTTTTCAATAGAGATTGAAGAGGTATTTGTGGCAATGATTGAGTCTTTATCCATAACAGCTTCTAACTCTTTAAAGGCTTCTTTTTTGGCATCTTCATCTTCAATTATAGCTTCTATTGCAAGTTGAGTCTGGCTTAAACCGTTAAATTCATCTGTGTATGAGATTTTGTTTAGTTTAAAGTCTACTTGATTTTGACTCATACTTCTTCTTTTTATTGAAGAGTCATAAAGTTTTGCAACACTATTTATAATATCATGGGCTTGTTCTATTTTTCTAATTTTAATTCTTACTTCATTTAAAAATTTAGAAAATAACCAAATTATTCCTTTACCCATTACTCCATTACCAAGAACGGCTACACTTGTAATTGGAACTTGTGTTTTATCAAAGTTTTTATTTAGTTTTTCAAACATGAAAAAAAGCTCTATCATATATTTTGATTCTTTACTTGCTGCTAGGTGCGAAAAAGCTTCTGCTTCTATTTTAATCCCTTTTTCAAAAGGTTCAGCAAAAGTTTTTTTGATAACTTCAAGGGCAGTATAAGGAGCTTTAAAATCTTTATTAACCTTTTTTTCTATTGCTTCTAAAGACTTTTTATAAACATAAGCTCTTGTAAGAGAAAACTTTTGCATGAAATTATTTATAAGGGGAAGTTTTTTATTTTGAATTTTATTTTCTAAAGCTTTTGTAACAAACTCTTTTAGTTTAAACTCTTTTTGTCCATTATCAAATATCTCATTTACAAGTCCAATTTTTAATGCTTTTTTTGCATCATAATTTTTACTTGTTAAAATCATATCAAGGGCACTCATAAGTCCCACAAGTTTTGGAGCTCTTTGTGTTCCTCCAAGACCTGGGAAAAATCCAAGTTTAACTTCTGGAAAAGCTAGTTTTGTTTTTTCATTTGTTGTGGCAATTCTGTAATTACAGCATAAAGCAAGTTCTAAACCTCCACCCATACAAGCACCATGAATATAAGCAATTGTAGGAATTGTTAAGTTTTCTAACTTATTTAAAATATCATCGCCTTTTGATATTTGTTCATAAACTTCTTCTTGAGTACTCATAGCTTCTATCTCTTTTATATCAGCACCTGCAATAAATATAGAAGGTTTTGCACTATCAATAACGAGAGCTTTTATTTGCTTATCTTGTTTAATATCATCTAAAAGCTTATCAAGTTCTTTTAATACTTCAAAAGATAGTTTATTTGCTTTTGAGTTTTTCATATCAAAGGTTAATGTTGCAATACTATTATCAATATTTAAAGTTAAATTATTCATCTTATACCTCCACTAAAAAACTTGCACCTTGTCCACCACCAACACAAAGGGTAGCAAGACCAGTTTTTTTACCTCTTCTTTTTAGCTCTTTTATAGTGTGAAGTACAATTCTAGCTCCACTCATACCAACAGGATGTCCTATGGCAATAGCTCCGCCATTTACATTTAGTATCTCTTCATTGATTTCACCTAAAGGCTCAGCGTTAAACTCTTTTTTACAAAAACTTTTTGATTTAAAAGCTTCAAGGTTTGCAATAACTTGTGCTGCAAAGGCTTCATTTAACTCTATTAAATCTATATCTTTTAATCTTGTTCCTGTTTTATCAAAGAGTTTTTTTGTAGCAAATATTGGTCCTAATCCCATTCTGTGAGCATCTAACCCTGCATAGGCATAATCTTTTATATAACCAATTGGTTCAAGACCGAGCTCTTTTGCTTTTGATTCACTACATAAAATCATCATGCAAGCTCCATCAGAAACCTGCGAAGAGTTCCCCGCTGTTACTGTCCCTGTTCTATCAAAGATTGGTTTTAGTTTGCTTAGAGCTTCAATAGTTTGATTGAATCTTATTCCATCATCATCCATAATAGAGGAGTCTTTTGTCATAATAGGATGTATTTCATCTTTTAGTATTCCACTCTCTATTGCTTTTTGGGCTTTAATATGTGATTGAAGTGCATATTCATCTTGAGCTTGGCGACTAATTTTAAACTCATTGGCTAGGTTTTCAGCAGTGATTCCCATAATTTTCCCAGAAATTGGGTCAGTCAATCCTGAGATTAATCCAATAGTAGGCTTTAAAAAGCTAAGTCGAAAAGTAGTAAGAAGTTTTAGTTTCTCTGATGCAGTTTTTGCATAGGTAAATTTTGTCATAAAATCTTTAAATTGATTTGAAAAGAGTAGGGGAATGTTGCTCATGGATTCTACTCCACCTGCAAGATATATTTCACCTTGATTTGTATATATTTTTTCAATTGAGCTTGAAAGAGCTTGCATACCAGAAGCACAATTTCTGTGAACTGTATAAGCAATTGTTTTTTTGGGAAAACCAGCTCTCATAGTTAGAACTCTAGCTATATTTGCTGCATTTGCTGGTTGGGCAACATTTCCAATTATTACTTCATCAAAATCATCATAAGGTATATTGTTTCTAAGAACTAATTCTTTTGCAATAATAGCTCCTAAATTATCTGTTTGCACATGATTTAGTTTTCCATTTGCTTTTGCAACGGGGCTTCTTAGTCCATCAATTATTGCTATTCGTTCATTCATTTTGAGCTCCTATACATACTCTGGATTTCTTTTTCATATTTTTTTTCTATGGCTTCTCTACAAACTTTCATTGAAGGAGTTAGTTCTCCTCCTTCTATTGTTGCAGTATGTGTGATTAGTTTATATTCTATTACCCTTTCCCATTTATTTACTTTTTTGTTTAGCTTGTCTATGTGCTCTTGTATAGATTTATGTATTATGGATTGATTATAATATTCTTCTATAGTTAAACTATTTGATTTTTTTTCTTGTTCATATTTTTCATGGTCAACAAAAAGTAGAGCAGTTGTATATTTCTGATTATGAGATATTACTACTGCAAACTCAATATATTTGTTTTTTGATAAATTTTGTTCAATAGGGATTGCATTTACATACTCACCTGTTGAAGTTTTGAATATATCTTTTTTTCTACTTTGTATATAGATATATCCATCTTCATCAATTGAGGCAACATCTCCTGTATGAAACCAACCATTTGGATCAATTGCTTTTTTTGTTAGCTCTTCGTTATTTAAATATCCTTTCATTAAAGAAGGACCTTTTATTAGAAGTTCATCATCTTTTATTTTAACTTCAGCTGTTGGCATGGCTTTTCCAGAACTTCCAACACGGTTTGCACCAGGATAGTTTGTAGCAACAACAGGTGAAAACTCTGTCATGCCATAACCTTGATATAAAGGAATTCCAATATTTAAGAAGAATTGATAAATGTTTTTTTCTAAGGGTGCTCCACCTGAAACTACCCATTTAACTCTCCCTCCAAATATCTCACGTAGTTTTGTGTAAACCAGCTTGTTAAATAGTTTAAATAATAATGAGTTTTTATCCATATTTTCACACATAGCAAAATGAAAAGCTAAAGAGCCAATTATTCTACTTATAAGTGGTTTTTCACTTATATTTGATTTGATTTTATTAAATATTTTTTCCAAAAGTCTAGGTACTACAGTCATCATTGTTGGTTTAACTATTTTCATAAGCTTTGCAACATTGGCAATATCATCTATAAAATAAACAGATACACCCCTTGAAAGATAATAACTCATTACAGCCCGTTCAAAAATATGAGCAAGGGGAAGAAGTGAAAGAATAATCTCTTTTTCATTTAAATGAATAACCTCATTTATATCTTTTAATTGAGAAATTATATTTTTGTGAGTGAGAATAACACCCTTTGGCGTTCCGGTGTTACCACTTGTATAAATGATAGAAAAAATATCATCTTCATTAGGTTTATTTTCAATATATTCAAGTCTGTCACAAATCTCTTTACCCATAACTAAAATCTCATCAAGGTTGTAGTAGTTGTCTTTTTTCATACAAAAGTTATGAGTTATAACTATTAGGTGTTTTTTTATATCATCTACTCTTTTTATATCATCAATAAATATAAATTCACAGTTTGAATCTTCCAATTCAAAGTTTAGATTTTTTGTTGATATATTAGCAAAAATAGGAACAGAAATAGCTCCTAATTGTTGAAGGGCAAAATCAAAAATTAGCCAAAAGGGGGAAGAACTTGAAAAGATAGCTACTTTAGTACCTTTTACAATACCAAGTTTTTGTAAGGCTGCACATAAACAAATAACCTTTTCTTTAAACTCAAGAACAGATATTGATTCATATTCATTTTTATGATTGATATAATTTAGTAGGCTAGGATTATCATAACTTGTAGTTAGATAATCAAACATCTCATTATATGTTGAAAATCTATATGGACTCATGGTTAATCCTTTACAAACTTATATAATATTGTATCATTATAACAAAAAAATAATCGAAATGTTTTTATTAATTATTATATTTAAGAAAAATATAACTTTAATATATCTTTGTACAAAAATTGTACAATTACTAAAGAACTAGAACAGAATATAGACATCTCATAAAATAATTACTTTAATAAATTAGTACAAATAAAAAAATAAACTAGATATACAAGTTAAGGAATATAGGCATTTGTTAGAACAAGGGGGCTTTTTTGTAACTTATATATACACAAATAAAACTTGTACTACACATTGCAAGAATTGTACAATAATAACTCATTGTATATGATATAATTGCCTTACAAATTAATTAGGAGTTATATATGAGTTTAATCGCTGATTATAGAGCACATACTGAAGAAAGATTACAAGAGGGTGGATTACCACCATTAGCATTAACTGCTGATCAAACTGCACAATTAGTAGAAGTTTTAAAAGCTAATACTGCTGATGCTGATTATGCATTAGAATTATTTAAAAACAAAGTTAACCCAGGTGTTGATGACGCTGCTTATGTTAAAGCTGCATTTTTAAATGATATTGTACAAGGTAACGCTTCATGTTCAGTTATTTCTAAAATCGAAGCAATCGAAATTTTAGGAACAATGATGGGTGGATTCAATGTTACTCCACTAGTTGACGCATTAAAGATTGATGAAGTAGCATCTGCTGCTGCTGCACAATTAAAAAATACAATTTTAGTTTATGATTCATTTAATGATGTTAAAGATTTAGCTGATGCAGGAAATGCACAAGCAAAAGAAATTATTGAGTCTTGGGCAAATGCAGAGTGGTTTACAAATAAACCTGCATTAGAAGAAGAGATTACTTTAACAGTATACAAAATCCCTGGTGAAACTAATACAGATGATTTATCTCCTGCAACTGTAGCATTTACAAGAGCTGATATTCCTTTACATGCAACTGCAATGTTACAATCAAGAATGGAAAATCCATTAGATACTATGAAAGAACTTAAAGAAAAAGGTCATCCATTAGCATACGTTGGTGATGTTGTTGGTACTGGAAGTTCTAGAAAATCAGGTATTAACTCTGTTCAATGGCACATGGGTAGAGATATTCCAGGTGTTCCAAATAAAAGAACTGGTGGTGTTGTAATTGGTTCTATTATTGCTCCAATTTTCTTTAACACAGCAGAAGATTCAGGTTGTTTACCAATCCAAGCTCCAGTTGATGAATTAGAAACTGGTGATGTTATTACTTTAAAACCATATGCTGGTGTAATTGAGAAAAATGGTTCAGTTGTTTCTGAATTTGATTTAGCTCCTAATACATTAACTGATGAGATGAGAGCTGGTGGAAGAATTCCATTAATTATTGGAAAAGGTCTTACAGCAAAAGCAAGAGAAGCTTTAGGTTTAAGTGCTTCTGATGCCTTCGTTACTGCTTCACAACCAGCTGCTTCTACTAATGGGTTTACACAAGCTCAAAAAATGGTAGGAAGAGCATGTGGTATTGAAGGTGTTAAACCTGGTATGTATGTAGAGCCAATTTGTACAACTGTTGGATCACAAGATACTACTGGACCAATGACAAGAGATGAGATTAAAGAACTTGCTGCATTATCTTTTGGTGCTGATATGGTTATGCAATCATTTTGTCATACTGCTGCTTATCCAAAACCAGCTGATATCAACTTACAACACACACTTCCTGAGTTTATTACTTCAAGAGCAGGTGTTACTTTAAGACCAGGTGATGGTGTTATTCACTCTTGGTTAAACAGATTATGTTTACCTGATACAGTAGGAACTGGTGGAGATTCTCATACAAGATTCCCAATTGGTATTTCATTCCCAGCTGGTTCTGGTCTTGTTGCATTCGCAGGTGTTACTGGTATGATGCCTTTAACTATGCCTGAATCTGTACATGTTAAATTTACTGGTGAATTACAACCAGGAATTACTTTAAGAGATTTAGTTAATGCAATTCCTTATCAAGCTATTCAAGATGGTTTATTAACTGTTGAGAAAAAAGGTAAGAAAAACATTTTTGCTGGTAACGTAATTGAAATTTCAGGTTTACCACAACTTAAAGTTGAGCAAGCATTCGAATTATCAGATGCAGCAGCAGAGAGATCAGCAGCAGCTTGTTCTGTTCAATTAGATAAAGAACCAATTATTGAGTACTTATCTTCAAACATTGCTTTAATTGAAAAAATGATTGATGAAGGTTACGAAGATGCTAGAACTCTTCAAAGAAGAGCTGATAAAATGAAAGAATGGATTGCTAATCCTGAATTAATCACTCCAGATGCAGATGCAGAGTATTTAGCAACTATTGAAATCAACTTAAACGAAATCACTGAGCCATTATTAGCTTGTCCTAATGATCCAGATGATGTTGATACATTAACAAATGTATTAGCTGACCCAAAAAGAATTACAGATAGAATTGATGAAGTATTCGTTGGTTCTTGTATGACTAATATTGGTTTATTTAGAGCTTTAGGTGAAGTACTTAAAGGTGAAGGTCCAGTTCCTACTAAATTATGGATTGCACCACCAACTAAAATGGATCAACAACAATTAACAGAAGAGGGTTACTACTCTGTATTTGGAGCAGCAGGTGCAAGACTTGAAATTCCTGGATGTTCTTTATGTATGGGTAACCAAGCAAATGTTGGTCAAGGTGCAGTTGTATTTAGTACATCTACAAGAAACTTTGATAACAGACTTGGAAAAGATTCTCAAGTTTATCTTGGATCTGCAGAAGTTGCAGCTTTAGCAGCACTTTTAGGAAGACTTCCAACTAAAGAAGAGTACTTAGAAATGGTACCTAAAAAAATCACTCCTGAAAAAAGAGATGATATTTATAAATACTTAAACTTCCACACTATTAGTGATTCGGACTTAACTAACCTAGTTCACTCTTAATAGGTATAAAACTCAGGCAATTTTGCTTGAGTTTTTTACTTTAGACTCTCTATCCTCTCATATTCATTTATAATTAACTATTTTTTTAATATCATATATCATTATTAAATTAAGGTAAAAAAATATGTCTGCAAAAGAAGATAAGAAAAATAATATAATTAAAAACTCGTTAAAGCTATTTGCAAAAAAAGGGTTTTATAATACAACTATTCCCGATATAGCAAAAGCTATGAGTATGAGTGTTGGAAATATGTATAATTATTTTTCTTCAAAAGAGGAGTTAGCAAAGGTTGCTATAAAATACTCTACTAATATTATTGCTGATGACTTAAGGATAATCAATAATATGGATATTAGCTCAAAAGAAAAACTATTTTTATTTATAAAAAACTATTTATCAAATGTAAAAAATTCTCCTGAAGTTATAGAGTATTTTTTAAGAGTTTATTTATCAAATAGAGAAGTTTTTAAAGATGGATGTGAAGGTTTTTTGTGTGTAGGTGAGTTTGTAACTGAGGTTATGATTTTACTTGATGATGGAGCACAAAAAAAAGAGTTTAGAGAACAAGAATTTTTTCCTGCATTTGGTATGCTTATGGGAAGTTTAGGTGGTTTTGCTTTTATGAATGGGGAAAATGTTTTAGAAAAAGATTTACTAGAGTATTCAGATTCAATAGCTGAAAATATATATCGGGCGTTAAAGTATGACGAAAATTGATAAAAAGATTTTACCAAAAGTAGTTTGGCTTCAAGGCCTTACTTGCAATGGGAATACACACTCTTTTTTATCATCAAGTTCAGCAAGATTTGAGCAGTTTAATAATAATTTTGATTTAGTTTATCATCCAAGTATTACTACAGGTAAACTACTTGAAGAAGTTTTACAATCAGATGAGAGAATTGATTATTTGTTAGTTGAAGGTGCAATAACAAATAATGAGTTCTATTTTTCAATCTCAAATAAAAGTATATCAGATATATTAAATCAATTAATTTCAAAATCAAAATTTTTAATTGCAGTTGGATCATGTGCTTCATATGGTGGTGTACATTCAAGATTTGAAGAAAATAGTGATATTGCAGGAGTAAAAGATTATATAAGTTCTCAAAATCTATCTTTACTCTCCCATGAAATAATAAACCTTACAGGCTGTCCTGTTCACCCAGAGTGGATTTTACAGACGCTATTTACATTAAAGTTCAATGGCTCAATAATACTTGATGATAAATCAAGACCTATTGAGATTTATGGGAGCTTAGCTCATCATGGATGTACGAGAAATGAATATTTTGAGTGGAAAGTTGAAGCAAAAAGCTTTGGATTAAAAGAGGGGTGCTTATTTTATAATGAAGGGTGTCGTGGACCAATGACCCATTCAAATTGTAATAAAATACTTTGGAATGATGTAAGTAGTAAAACTAGAGTTGGTATGCCTTGTATTGGGTGTACAGAATATGATTTTCCAAGACACAATATGTTTGAAACAAAAAAACATATAGGAATTCCACTTGAACCACCTTTAGGAATTCCAAAAAGAGCATATTTATCTATTTCAGGAGTTGCAAAAACATTTACAATTCCTAGATTAAATCAAAGATTAAATCAATTTCATGAAAGTAAAGATAGATGAAAACAGTTGATATTATAGAGCGAATTGAAGGTGAAGCAAAACTTAGTTTAACATGGAGAAATGAAAAAGTAAGCGATGCTTCAATAGACTTCTTAAACTTTAGAGGATTTGAGTATATTTTAGAAAATAAACCTATTTTAGACGCCTTAGTTTATACTCCAAGGATTTGTGGAATCTGTGGACAAGCACATCTGTTGGCAACTGTAAATGCAATAGAAAATCTATATAAAAATGCAGGAGCTGAACTAGAAATAACAAATAAGGCTAAAATTCTTAGAGAGTTAGGTTTAATTATAGAAATTATAGATTCTCATATTAAATGGTTTTATATGTTCATTATGCCAGATGTAATAAAGCAGTCAAAAAAGACTTACAATGGTTACACTCCCTTGAAGGGACAAAAGTGGCTTGAAGCCCAAAAAGCTGCCAGTGAAACAATAAAAGCCCTAGCCATTTATGCAGGACAGTGGCCACATACATCTTATATGGTTCCCGGAGGAGTTGTAAGTGACCCAACACTTTTAGATATTGTTACTTGTGAAAACTATCTTGACCAAACTATTAAATATTTTGAAAAAAATATTGCAGGTATGAGTATCGATAATTATTTATCTTTAAAAAAATTTGAAGAAGTAGATATTTTAGCTTCGTCCATGAAAGATTTTTATGAAGTCTCTTTTGAAACAAAGCTAGAACAAGTAGGTAAAACTCATAATAGACATATTGTACTAGCTGACATGTTAGGTGTAGAATCTGGAATTCATAAACATCGTATATCTAGAAAAATTGATTTAGAAAAAATAGTTGAGCATGATGAATATACATTTAAAGTGAATAGAAAAAATGATAAAAAAGCTCATACTTGGTCAAAAAGTGTTCTTTATAACAGTGAGTTTTATGAAGTAGGACCCCTATCACGAGCAATAATAAATAAAAGAGAGTTTATAAAAGATATACATAAAAAGTATGATGATTCTGTTTTTACAAGAGTAATGGCAAGAGTTGATGAAATAGCACATTTACTGATTTATAGTAAAAAGCTTATAAAAGAGTTAGATATATCACAAGAGTCATATATAAAGCCACAAATTGATTTGAAATCATTAGATGAAATTAGTGCTTCATCAGCAGTTGAAGCATGTAGAGGCTCTTTAATACATAATATAAGTGTAAAAAAGGGAATTATTACAAAATATGATGTAATAACACCTACAGTTTGGAATTTAAGTCCTAAGCATAATAAAGAATTAGGAGTTGCCCAAAAAGCAATTATTGGTTCAAAGTCATTAGTTGAAGCAACAATTATTTTACGCTCTTTTGATGTTTGTTCTGTTTGCACAACTCATTAATGAACAATCATTCATAAAATAGAGTACTTTGGTAACAATGTTTAAAATTTCTTAAATTTATATATTACTTATGTACTTTTAGTATAAAATCTTATTTAGATACCAATTTGTCGAATAAACTATAATTGTACTTTAATATTATCCCAAAAAAATTATCTAAAATGCTATCCTAATGCTATTTTACCGATGTTTCTATCTATGCAATTAAGTCTACTTTAAGTTTTTAAAAGCTAAATTACGTAAGTAAATGAACATTCATTTTTAATTTAAAAGGAGAACATATGGCAAACGATTCTCAAGAGATGGTTAAAAAAGTTTTTAATCAAAACTCTGCAAGAGTGGATACGAACAAAGGTGAAGAGTACTATAACAGCTTGTTTGAAAAAGCAAAGGCAAGATTGAGTAGTCTTAGAAGTCAACCTGCACTTAAAGATATCGATTTGATGGAAGTAGTGGAGAGTGAAGGTGTAAATAGAAGAGATTTCATGAAGTGGGCAAGTGCAACAACTGCTACACTTATGTTACCTCCTATGTTTACTCCATTAGTTGCAGAAGCAACTGAACTTATGAATAGAGTTCCTGTAATTTGGATTGAGCTACAAGATTGTGCTGGAAACTCTGAAGCACTGTTAAGATCATCTACTCCAACAGTTGATGATTTATTATTTGATGTACTTTCATTAGAGTTTCATGAAACTATTATGGCAGCATCTGGACATCAAGCTGATGCTCAACTTGAAGATGCAATTCATCACTTTAAAGGTAAATACTTATTATTTGTGGAGGGTGCAATTCCTACAGCTATGAATGGTCAATATGGAACTATTGGAGCTTCTGGTGAGACTTTCCAAGAACATCTTATGAGATTATCTTCTGATGCTGCAGCTGTTGTTGCTGTTGGTTCATGTGCTACTTATGGTGGGATTCCTGCTGCTGCTCCAAATCCAACAGGTGCAGTTGGTGTTATGGATTTAGTAAAAGGTAAACCTGTTATTAATATTCCTGCTTGTCCTGCAAACCCTGCAAATATGGTTGGGGTTGTATTACATTATGTTTTAACTGGTCAGATTCCAGAACTAGATTCACTTCTTAGACCAAAGTTTGCATTTGGATATAGAATTCATGACAACTGTGAAAGAAGAGCACACTTTGATGCTGGTGAATATGTAGAAGAGTGGGGAGATGAAGGTGCTAAAAATAACTGGTGTTTATATAAAGTAGGTTGTAAAGGACCTATGACATTTAATAACTGTTCAATTATCAGATATAACGAAGGTGCAAACTGGCCTATTGGTGTTGGTCGAGGATGTATTGGATGTTCTGAACCAGATTTCTGGGATAAATATGCTTATGAGCGACCAATGGCAGATGCAAATATCAAAGCACCAACTGGTGGAGTTGAAAAAACTGTTGATGAGTTTGGATTAGGTTTATTAACTGCAACAACTATTGGTATAGGTGTTCATGCAGTAGCTTCAGCAGTAGCTGGAAAAAGATCAATAAATAATGGCGAAAGTGAGGAGGAATAATGAGTAAACATATCGTAATAGATCCTATTACAAGGATTGAAGGACATTTAAGAATTGAAGCGGTAATTGATGACAATAATGTTGTTACTGATGCTTACAGTTCTTCTACAATGTTTAGAGGAATTGAAGAGATTTTAAAAGGAAGAGATCCTAGAGATTGTGGTTTACTTGCTATGAGAATCTGTGGTGTTTGTACGGGTACTCATTACCAAAGAAGTATTGAAGCTGTTGAACATGCGTTTAAAGTTACTATTCCTAAAAATGCAAGAATTGTTAGAAACTTAATGCAAGGTTCTTTATATATTCATGACCATATTGTTCATTTTTATCATTTACATGCACTTGATTGGGTAGATATTACAAAAGCTTTAGAAGCTGACCCTAAAAAAGCAGTTGCAGAAGCTCAAAAGTGGGCAAAACTTTCAGGTCAAAGACCTTGGAATGCAAGTGAAGATGTATTTGCAGAAGTTCAAGAAAGAGTTACTAAGTTTGTAAAACAAGGAAGACTTGGAGTATTTGGCAATGCATATTGGGGAAGTAAAGCTTATAAACTTACTCCTGAACAAAACTTAATTGGACTTTCTCACTATTTAGATGCTTTAGACTTACAAAGAGATATTGCAAAAGCTCAAGCTATTTTTGGTGGTAAAAATCCACATCCTCAATCAATTGTTGTGGGTGGAGTTACATGTGTACAAGATATCAAAAATCCTGCAAGAATTGCAGAATTTAAAGATATCATTCAAAAAGCACAAAAATTTACAAAACAAGCATATTTACCAGATGTTTATATGGCTGGGACTATGTATGCAGATGAGGCTTTAGATGGAACTGGTGGTGGTTTAGGTAACTTTATGTCTTTTGGTGATTTTAATTTAGATGATACACCATTTTATGAAGCTGCTAAACTTTTCCCTTCAGGAATTGTTATGAATAAAGACTTATCAAAAGTATTTGATTTAGACCAAACAAAAATCACTGAAGATGTTACTCATGCTTGGTATGAAGGTGAAACAAATTTACATCCATATGATGGAGAAACAAAACCAAAGTATACTGGATTTAAAGAGAAAAAAGATGGTATTGCATATTTAGATTTAAAAAATAAATACTCTTGGATTAAATCACCACTATATGATGATGAAAGAATGGAAGTTGGACCATTAGCTAGAATGATAGTTGGAGTTGCAAGAGGTGATGAAAAAATTAGTAAATATGTTACGACTTTCTTAAAACAAGGTAATTTACCAACTTCTGTACTGTTTTCAACAGTAGGAAGAACAGCTGCTCGTGCTATTGAAACAGAAATGATGTGTGATGTGGTTATTGATTGGGCTGATGAATTAGCTAAAAATGCTGCAGGTGGTGATTTATCAACTTGGACAGAGTTTGACTTTGATAAAGTTTCTAAAGATGCTCAAGGTTTTGGTATGGCTGAAGCACCAAGAGGTGGTTTAGGGCACTGGATTAAAATCAAAGATGGAAAAGTTGTAAATTATCAAGCAGTTGTTCCTTCTACTTGGAATGCAGCACCAAGAGATTATAAAGGAAGAATGGGAGCTTATGAGGCTTCTTTAGTTGGTACTAAAGTTGTTGACCCAAATATGCCACTAGAAATTTTAAGAACAATTCATAGTTTTGACCCATGTATTGCTTGTGCTGTACATATTGTTGATACTAAAGGTAAAGAATTAGGTGTATATAAAATTGACCCTACAGGTGTATGCCGTGCCTAAATTTAATAGGGTTGAGCGAATGACTCCAATCATGCGAACTATCCATTGGACAAATGCGATTTGTATGATTGTTGCAGTTGCAACCGGGCTATACATTGGTCATCCATATTATCAAACCTTTATTGCAGATCCTGCTGTTGATAAATATGTTATGGCATGGAATAGATGGGGACACTTTATAGTGGCAATTATCTTTGATGTTACAGCTATTTTGATTGGTTATTTATATCTATTTTCTAGATTTGAAAAACCATATAAAAAGATTTTACCAACAAAGAAAAACTTTATTGAGTTTTGTGAAGTGTTTTTTAATCTTATAACTTTTAATAGAAGAAAAAAGTTTGATTCAACACATAGTGATTCTTATAACATAATGTTTTTTACACTTTTTCATATATTATTAGTATTTATGCTTTTAACAGGACTTCAATTATATGTTCATGGTTTAGCTTCAGGACATAGTTCTATTGGAGCTTGGTGGCCATGGCTTTTACACTTTTCAACTGATTGGACTTTAGATGTATTTGGTGGAAATATGGGGGTAAGAATTGCGCATCACACAGCAATGTATTTATTATTGATGTGGGTTATGTCTCATATTTATTATCAAGTATGGAGAACAATTTTTTGGAGAGAGGGTGACATCAATATTGTATTTGGTGGAACAAAATTCGTAAACAAAAAAGCTAATTCTGAAAAAAAATAAAAAATAAAAGGATATGGATAAAAACATATCCTTTTAACTTCCTGCTAATATATCCACAAGTAAAATGTATTTTGTTTTTGAATGTATTAAATAAATATGAAGGTTGTATATGAAAAATATTGTTATAGGTGTTGGAAACTTACTTTTTAAGGATGAAGGTGTAGGTATTTTAGCTGCTAAATATTTAGAAGAGAATTATGAATTTGAAGGTGATATTGAGATTATGGATGGGGGAACCTTAGGGTTTAAACTAATGACCTATTTTCAAGAGTATGATAATGTTATTATTTTAGACACAGTTTCAATAGAAGATAAAGCAGGAGATATTTTTAGACTACCATCAGATGTTTTATTAGGACTTGGACAATATAGAAAAACAGCCCATGAAGTAGAAATAGTAGAGATGTTAGAGATATGTTCTGTTTTAGATAAACATGCAGAAGTTACAATTATTGGGATTATTCCAGAAGATATAGTAAGTGTACAAATTGGACTTACAAAAACTATTGAAGAGAAGTTCATGGGGCTAATTAATCAAGCCATAATTGATGTGGAGAATTTAGGAATAAAAGTAAGTAAAAAAGAAAACCAAAAATCTGTAGCTCAAATTTGTAAAGGACTTTTAGGTTCATACAATGATGAATATGATGATAGAATTCCTAATAATGAGGATACAACAAGATGAAACTATTTTATAAAATAGAGTTCAATAGTACAAATTTATATTATAAACATATCTTAGAAAATCTAGTAGTTGAAAATGGAATAAATGCAACAGTTAAACAATATCTAGGATTTATTTTAATTACTTGTGATGATAGTGAAGAAAAAATCGAAGAGTTTTTTAGCTTTTTAGGAGAGAATCTTCCCCTATCTATATTTTTAGCTAAGTCATATACAATTGACTTTTTTGATGAAACAACAGAAGAGTTAGAAGATAAAAATATAGTACAAAATGTATCAATGTTCACAAATAAAGATATAGCAAATATAATTAAAGAGAATGAAAATATTGATTTTTCTAATGATATAAATAGAATAAAAGAAGGAAGAGTGTCTAAAATAGAGACACATAATGGTTTTAAAGATCTATTTTTACCCTCAAAAACACTAAGAGAAGAGTTTGAATCTAAAGGTTATGAAGTAAAACTTTTTGTTTGTAATTTAAATAAATTATCGCAAATAGTATCTTTAAACCAAAAAGATTTACAACTTCTTTGTTCTATTGAAAGACCATTGGTAAAACTAAAATTTGATATATTAAAAAACAAAGATAAAGAGTACTCAAGAACAAACTTTATAAATGTAAAACTTCCAGATGATAAAGAGACAATCCTTTTTGCAAATGCCTTACAAAAAGAGGGAATTGATTATTTGCTTTATGTAAAAGAAGAGAGCTTACAAGATGGTTTAAAAGTTACATATTTCAATGATGAAGTTTTAGTAATCAATGGTGAAAAATCTTTATTCCCCAAATATGATTATAATTTAGATAAAAAATATAACAGTTCAAAAGAGTTTTTTGATGATAATAGTGGAGTGATAAAAGCAACACTAGCTTCTAGAAACAAAAGAATAAAACCAAGTATTGCAATATATTTTTCTTATGCTAGTACAAATAGTACAATCTCAGTAAATGTTCCAGGAAAAGGTTTAAAAGATATTATCACAATCCCAAATATTATTTGTGATGTATCAAATGCTTTAGATGAAATATCAGTAATCGATGAAAACACTCAAAGATTGGTAACAAATTATAAAAATAAATTTTCTCAATATTTTATAAAAGAGTTGAAAAACAAAGATGCCAATGGTTTTGAGGCTATCCTAAATTTATGTGCTTATATGTTGGGTATGGAAGACTATATTGAGTTTGAAGATGCAGCTTTTGCATATAACTCTAAAAGTGGTATTCAAATAGACATGAAGTTAGCAAAAATAGATGGTGTAAATTATTTAGACTATAGAAGAGTTGTACAAAGTATTATGAGTTATAAAATGGCAGATGTTGATACTAGAATGTTAGCTTATTCTTTTTATGAAAGTCTTAGTGATTTGATAACAGATAATGTAACAAAAATAAATAGTGAACTAAACACAAAAGATGTAATTTTGTGTGGTGATATGTTTGCTAATAATATTTTATTAAATAAGGTTAATGACGGATTAAATAAAACTTTTGATATTATACTTCCAAGAGATACTGCATTAGATTATTAAAAGAGATTTATGATACAAAAAAGAGTTCAAGTAAAAGGGCTAGTTC
Organism: Arcobacter denitrificans (SeqCode); assembly: GCF_048571185.1. Classification (GTDB taxonomy): domain Bacteria; phylum Campylobacterota; class Campylobacteria; order Campylobacterales; family Arcobacteraceae; genus Arcobacter; species Arcobacter denitrificans. Next base: position 2,453,883 of record NZ_CP182350.1, read on the forward strand.
AAGGAGTTGGATTTAGACCATTTATTTATAATTTGGCTTTAAAATATGACCTCAATGGTTGGGTAAACAATGATGACAAGGGTGTAAATATACTTTTATCATCACTTGATGAAAAAGCTATTAACTCTTTTTTACTTGAACTAAAGAACAATCCCCCTCCACTAGCTAAAATCGATGAGATACATATTAAAGATGAAAAGAAAAAACGAAAATACAACTCTTTTGAGATAAAAAAAAGTGAAAACTCAAATAATAAATCAACAATAATCTCCCCTGATATTTGTATTTGTGAGGATTGTATATCTGATATAAATGATGAAAATAATTTTAGATATGATTATGCTTTGACTAACTGTACAAATTGTGGTCCAAGATACTCTATAATCAAAACAGTTCCCTACGATAGGTGTAATACTTCTATGGCTTTGTTTGAACTTTGTAATAAGTGTAAAAAAGAGTACGAATATCCCACAAATAGAAGATACCATGCTCAGCCAGTAGCCTGCGAAGAGTGTGGTCCACAAGTTATGCTTTATGATAATCAAAAAAATAAACTATCTTCAAATATAGATGCCATAAAACAAATAGCCAATTTGATAAATAGTGGAAAGATAGTTGCTATAAAAGGTATGGGTGGATTTCATATAGTTTGTGATGCCACAAATGAAGATACAATTAAAAACTTAAGAGAAAAGAAAAATCGTCCTTCAAAACCTTTTGCTGTTATGTTTAAAAACTTGCAAGAGATAAAAAAGCATACAGTACTTTCTCAAAAAGAAGAAGATGTAATTTCATCAAAAGAAAAACCTATAGTAATAGTAAACAAAAATGATAATAATAAGATTTGTGATAGCGTAGCTTCGAAGATAAATAGACTAGGCGTATTTTTACCATATACTCCTTTACATTTTTTACTTTTTAGATATCTAAATAATCCAATCATAGCCACAAGTGCAAATCTAAAAGATGAGCCAATTATAAAATGTGTTGAAGATATATTTACAAAACTATCAAACAGTATTGATTATGTGCTTGATTTTAACAGAGAGATAATCAATGCCTGTGATGACTCTATTGTTCAAGTTGTAAATAATGATGTACAAATATTAAGATTAGCCCGTGGTTACACTCCCTTATCATTTAAAACACAAATAAAATTTGATAAAAATATATTATCCCTTGGTGCAAATCAAAAAAACTCCATATCTATAGGTTTTGAAAATAATATTATCTCTTCACCTTATATAGGGGATTTGAACTCAATAGTTTCAATGGAGTATTTTCAAAGAAGTGTGGAGACTTTTAAAAGATTTTATGATTTTGAGCCTGAGCTTATAATCTGTGATAAACATCCAAACTATGAGACAACAAAATGGGCAAAATTACAAAATAAAGAACTTATTCAAATACAACATCATTATGCACATGTTTTATCTTGTATGTTAGAAAATAATATAGATGAAGATGTTTTGGCTTTTGTTTTTGATGGAACAGGTTATGGAGATGATGGAAATATTTGGGGTGGGGAAGTTTTTATTGCAAATAGAAGTAGATATAAACGACTTAATCACATAAACTACTTTAAGCTTTTAGGTGGTGAAAAGGCAGTAAAAGAGCCTAAAAGAATAGCTTTATCTTTACTATTTGATAACTTTACATTAGAAGAAGTTTTAAGTTTAGATAATGCTTGTGTAAACTCTTTTTCAAACAATGAAATTGTTTTACTTCATATGATGTGGCAGAAAAAATTAAATGCCCCATTATCAAGCTCTTTTGGAAGATTTTTTGATGCAATTGCTTCTTTTTCCGATATCTTACAAATACAAACATATGAAGGGCAAACAGGATTATTAATTGAAAAAGAGTATGATGAGAATATAAAAGAATCTTATGAGTATGAATTAGTAGATAATCAAATTGATTTATCAAAAGCGATATTTGAGGTTTTAGAAGATACTGATAAAAAAATGATTTGTTCTAAGTTTATCAATATGATTATAAATATAATTTATGATATCTCATTTGAGCATAAAAATTTAAAAGTAATACTATCTGGTGGAGTTTTTCAAAATAAGACATTATTAGAACAACTCTCAAAAAAGTTTAAAAATGAAAAAAGAGAGTTTTATTATTCTAAGAAAATACCTCTAAATGACCAAGGCATTTCATTGGGGCAGTTATATTATAAAAAAAGCTAGTTATAATACCTTATACTATTTTTTTTATTTTCTTCTCTATTACAAATGAACCAAAGGGAAGAAGTGAGTATATAAAAAGTCTAATACTAAATCTATTCTCCCAACTATATTTTCTCATTGATTCAAACAAAAAAATCATAAACAGTATAAATAAAATACCATGGGCCATCCCTATGATTTTTACAGGGTATGGATTGTCTCCTAGATATTTTATAGGCATTGCAATAAACAGAAGGGTCAAATAAGATAAGCCTTCAATATATGAGATTATTCTAAATCTATGTAAAGCAGTTTTTAACATGGTATTCCTTTTTTATTGTCGTAATATTAACCAATTTAATTTAACGCAAAATTAATATTATTTACTATAATCTACAATTAAATATAATTAGGATTTTAAATGGATGATAGACTACATGAAATAATGGCTCAATGTGCCATACTACATGAGAAAAATATAAATGAAAATATAATTAATGATTTAGATAAAATTGAAGAGAAACTTAGCAAAGAAGATAGTGATATAAGAGAGCATTATTTAACACTTCTTATGCAATACTATTTCCAAAACAATAAAGTTGAACAATTAAAAGAGTTGCTTTTACAGGGCTTTAAATTTGATATGAGATTTATCGATATTGTTGAAGCTTTTTTACATCTAAAAGATGATGAAGAAAATGTTATTGAGTTTTTTGAAGATAATATTGTTATGTTAAAAGATAAAGTCACAGATGAAGATTTAAAAAAAATGTATGACTATTATCATGAAAATTTAGAGTATAAAAACTTCATAGAGGAGCCTTTAAATCTTATAAAAAGAAATAGATATGTCTGTGTTCAAGCCCATAAAAGTAAAGAAGAATATTCAAAATTCTTTTTAAATCAAGACCTACTAGAATCACTTGAACGGGATATGCCATTTTTACTAAAATAGAGATTTTTTAGAGTCTCTATTTGTCTATTTTGTAAATAGTTAAACTTAAACTCACACTCTTTTAAATAATAAAAAAAATTCTTCTCATCAATACCCTTATATTTTTTTAGATTTTCTTCTAAATACTTCCAAAAAATACTCAATGGAGTCTTATAAGAGTTTATAGAATACAGCTTATGCCACTTTAAATAGTATTCATAATCTTTTGTACTGCTTTGTACACTATACTTAGGTAATCTTGGCATAAGTAGAGTATATATTTTTTGACTTGAATAAAATCCTATGATATTAATAGCTTCAAAAAGTGAACGGTTTTTTTTATTTTGTTTTCTTTGTGTAAAGTAATAGTACTCTTCATAAGAGCTATTATCTTTAATACTTCTATTATATTCATCTTCTAAAAAACTTGCTATTAATTTTCTAAAAAGCATATATCTGTTTTGTACTGTTCTGTAGTTTACATCTAAAAGTTTTGCTGTTTTGTTTGCATTTATATTGTTACAAAAAAAGTTGATAATTTTTATATCTGTTTCTAATTTAGTTAGTGAAAATTTTGTTTTGCAGGATTTGCATTTTTTATAATTATCTTGTAGGGTATAAAGTGAATTATTATCACAAAAGGGACAGCTTGTTATGTTCATAAAAAATTATAGCTAAAGTTCTATTTATATAAATTAATAAGTTAGAATATATATAATCTAAAAAATAAACTTTAGGAGATATTTATGAATAACTGTGCAAAGATTTTATGGACAAGTGACAATAAAGAGACAGCTTTAAATATGATTTGTCTTTATGCTCACAATGCAAAACTAAAAGGGTGGATTGAAAATGTTCAAATATTAGTTTGGGGTGCTTCTCAAAAGCTTATAAGTGAAGATAAAGAGGTTCAAGAAAAAGTAAAAGCAATGATTGCTGATGGTGTTGAAATAATAGCTTGTCAAAAGTGTTCTGAAAACTTAGGTGTTAAAGATGAGTTAGCATCTTGTAATATGCAGATTTACTATACAGGTGAGCTTTTAAGTTCTTGGATAAAAAATGGGGAAACTGTTATTTCAGTATAAATTTTTTTGATACTATTGTAATAGCTGTGATTATAAATAATCCTAAGCCTATTACTAAAAAGAAATCTTGTATCTCAAATATCTCAATTAGAGGGTGAAAAATTATTGGGGATGAAAATTGTCCTAAAAATAAGCAGGAAGTAAAGTAACCAGAGCTTTTCACTCTTTTTTTAATAGTAGTTTTACTTAGCATCCATGCAGTTACGTTTGTCATCATAATACCACCTGCAAAACCTAAAATAGGACTTGTGATAAAAAAGAAGTATATGTTATTTATAAAACCAACCGTAGTAAAACCTAAGGCAATAAGAAGTAAACCTATTAAATAAATAGTAGAAAAAGAGAATTTAGTTTTTAACTTTGAAAAAGCAATAGCACCTAAGGCATTACAAAAAAATGCAGTGGCAATAATTGTTCCAGCAAAAGAACCACTTGCTTTAAACTTCTCTATTAACAAAAAAGGAATCTGGGTTGGTAGTACAAAAAATAGTAGCATATAAATAAAAGCAAGAAAGTATACTGCTAAGATATTTTTACTTACATTTAGTATTTCATTTTCTTGAATATGTTCAATAACTACTTCTCTTAGATTTGCAAAAACTAAAGGCAATAAAATCAAACCCATAAAATATATACCAAAAGGAAGTCTCCAATTTATATCAGATAAAAATCCTCCACCTATGACAAAAAAGATTCCACCAATAGCCATAAAAGCACTTTGAAACCCCATAAATCTATGTCTTTCTTCTTCTTTAAAATAATCTCCAACTAAAGATGTGGAAACTATCATCAAAGTTGCAACACATAAACCAAATAGAGCCCTTGAAATAAGAAGTGACTCAATGCTATCAAGATATAGTCCAGAAGTTCCAAAAAGTGAAAAGAAAAATAGGGCGATTAAAGCTGACCTTTTTTTGCCAAATCTAAAAATAAAATGACCTAAAATAGGAGCAAGAAGGGCTATGACTAAAGATGGTAAGGTTAACATAAGTCTTGAATAAAACTCTATATTAGATACATTTGAAAAATGTTCTTTAAGGTGTGGTAGTGATGTAACTATAGCAACATTTGACATCATAGTTGTCATTGCAAGCAATAGAAGTGTTAAAAGTACAAGTTTAGGTATGTTTTTCATTTGTGAAATTGTACCATTATTTGTTAAATTATAAAAATTGTATATTTTTTGTTCTAAAAATACATAAGATGATAGGGAAATTTATTATACTATAACAAGCTAACTATTATAATCTTTTAAATTTATACAAGGAAAAATATTATGAAAAGAATGATTTTGTTTCTACTAATGATTGGATTGTCAGCAAATGCTCATTTTTTAACTTTTTTATCAAATACAGATAATGTATCCACTAAAGATGAGTCAAATATAAGTTTTGATATTTCATTTATTCACCCTTTTGAACAAAGTGGTATGACAATGGAAAAGCCAAAGTTATTTATAAATAGTTTAGATAAAACTTTGCCATTAACACAAACAAAAAAGCTAGAACATAAAGCTTGGAAAGCAGAGTATAAAATTAAAATGCCAGGAGTTAATAAGCTTTTTGTACAGCCACAACCTTATTTTGAACCAGCAGAAGAGAAGTTTATATCTCATGTTCCAAAACTAATTATTAGTTCTTTTGGTTTAGAAGATGGATGGGATGAACCTATAGGATTAAAATATGAAATTATTCCTATGACAAAGCCTTTTGGACTTTATAGTGGTAATTTATTTCAAGGAAAAGTTTTACATGATGGAAAACCTGCAATAAATGTTGAAGTTGAAGTTGAACTATACAATGAGTTTGGTCTAAAAGCTCCAAGTGATGCTCACATAACTCAAGTGGTTAAAACAGATGATAATGGTGTTTTTTCATTTGTTATGAACCATAAAGGTTGGTGGGGATTTGCTGCACTTATAGAAGAGGGTGAGATAAAACATAGTGATGGAAAATCATATCCAATTGAAAATGGTGCACTTATTTGGGTAAAAGCTTACTAAGATGCATATAGCCGATGGTGTACTAACTCCTGCCATTACTATAGCTGTTTCAGCTGTATCTTTGATTGCTTTAATTAAAGCAATTAAAGATCTTAAAAATGAAGAAATAACTCTAACAGCTGTTGCAAGTGCTATGTTTTTTATTGCTTCATTTATTCATATTCCCTTCGGTTTTACACAAATTCATTTGATACTTTTGGGAGTTATTGGCATTTTGATAGGGTGGAGTAGTTTTATTGCTATTTTTATTGCTTTACTTTTACAAGCTTTACTTTTAGGTTATGGAGGAGTAGCTTCAATAGGTGTAAATCTTTTTATAATGGCAGCACCTGCTATTCTTGTCTATTATTTGTATAATTTCAACTTTTTTAAAAAATTAAATGATAAAATTAAATTCTTTTTAGTAGGCTTTATTGGTACTTTTTTTGCCACACTGTTTTTAACATTGATTTTATATTTTTCAAAAGAAGAGTATAGCTATGCTGCATATACTGTTTTTTCTGTAAATATCATAACTATGATTATAGAAGGAATTGTTAGTATGTTTTTACTTCTTTTTATTAAAAAGGTTTACCCTAAGATATTAAAGGTTTGATTTGAAATATTTTATTTTAGTATTTTTATTAGCTAGTTTTTCTTATGCCCATAAAGTTAATCTTTTTATTTCAAGTGAAAAAGACAAAGTAGAAATATACTCATATTTTGCAAATGGGGCTGCTTGTAAAAATTGTAAATTAATAATCGAAAATAAAAAGCAAATAGTCTTAGAAGATGTACTAAATAATGAAGGCAAATATACTTATATCTCACCATATAAAGAGTTAGAGATAATAATTGATGCAAGTAGTGGTCACCTTGCAAAAGAGAGTATATCTGTAAAAAATATAAAAAAAGAGAATCTAAAAAGCCATTTAAAAAGTCAAAAAGATGAAAAGTATTTAAATATTTTTATTGGGTTATTATTAATTGCTTTAATATTTTTTCTTTTAAAAAGATTTAAAAAATGAATAAAGAGTCTTTAAATTTAATAAATTCATTTTTGTTTTCCATAGTGGTATCTTTTTTTCCTTTAACTTTTGTTTTTTTATTACCTATTTTTGTTGTGTTATTTATTGAAAAAGATAAACTAAATAAAATATTTAGAAAACTTATTTATCTTAACTTTTTCATTTTTATCTTAGTGTTGTTTGTGTTTTTTCAAAATAAAGATGAAGCAATAGAAATCTTTTTCAGAACAAATCTTATTCTTCTTTTTAATATAGCACTGTTTTATAAATCAAAGGGCTATGATATTGTAAGAGGATTAGATAGTTTAGGTTTCCCCGAAAAGTTTGTAAGTGTATTTTATTTTACAATTTCATTAATAGAGCACTTGATGTTTAGTTTTAAAGAGATAAAAAATAGTTTAAAATCAAGAGGCTTTAGAAGTAGTACTTCATTATTTACTTATCAAACATATGGAAATATATTTGCATTGATATTTATAAAAGCTATTAAAAAATCAGAAGATATGCGATGTAGCATGACAACAAGAGGTTTTGAAAATAAAATCTATTTTCTCAAATCAGATAAAATAGCTACTTTTGAGATAGTACTGTTTTCATTGATAGTTATAATTTATTTAAAGGTGTTTTATGAGTTGTTCAGTTAATCTAAGAGGTGTTTCCTATAAACATGATAAAAAAGAGATATTTAAAAATATAAATTTAAATCTAGGGCATGAAGAAAAGATTGCTATCATAGGTTCAAATGGATCTGGGAAAAGTACTCTTTTAAAAATAGTTGCAGGACTTACTTCTCCTTGTGATGGATATGTAGAAATATTTCATAATAAAATTTCAAATTTAAAAGACTTTAAAAACTATCGTAATGACATAGCATATTTACCCCAAGATGTATCAAATCACTTTTTATGTCCTACTGTTATTGAAGATGTTATTTTTTCCCTAAGAGCAAAAGGTGAAGAAGAAAGTGTGGCTTTAAAAAAAGCCGATGAGATTTTAGAAGAGTTGAAAATAAAACATTTAAAAGATAGGGTAATATTTGATTTAAGTGGAGGTGAACAAAAAATCGTGGCTCTTGCAGGACTACTTATCTTAAAGCCCAAAATAATTTTACTTGATGAACCAACAAATGCCTTAGATGAAGAGTCAGAAGAAAAAATAGTAAATATTTTAAATACAATAAAAAAATCAATGATAATTGTATCTCATCATAAAAGTTTTATAGATAGTCTTGCCCCAACTATTTATAGATTACATAATAATAGTCTAGAAAAACTATAATAAAATTATAACCTTTTATTAATACTAATGGAGTAATAATTGCATATATACTAAAGTGTAGTATACTCCATTAATAAATAAGGTAAATAAAATGAAAATAGCTATTCCCGTAAAAGATGAAAATTTAACATTTTTTAGTAACGCAGGACACACTCCTAAGTTTGCTATCTTTGAACAAAGTGGAACAGGAATGTTTCGTTCTTTTAAATTAAACTCAGTTATTCAAAATCCAAGAACAGATATAGACCATGACCATGCGGAAGAAGACCATGCTTGTGATCATGCCCATGATGATGAAGAACATATTGCCCAACACAACAAAATGGGTGTTGCGCTTAATGATTGCAATTACATAGTTGTAAAAAAAGCTTGTAAAAATACTGCTAAATCTTTTACTTCACAAGGTATAAAGTTAGTAAAATATAATGGTGAGTCTTTAGATGTAAATAGTATATTAAAAGAGACATCTACAAGTTTTGTTTAAATAAAACTCCTATTTATCAAAACTTGTTCTAAATATGCACAAGTAAACTTTATTTTAGTTTCCTTTTAGATTAGTTTCATTAAACTACATAAAATGAATAACTATTCATAAATCAAACAAAATTATGTTTATATTTAAAAGGAATGCTTTATAAAAGGTAACTCGTTACCTTCTTAAGTTTTTACTACTTTTAGTGATTTTTTATAAATCACGTTAAAAAGTAGATAAGAATTGAAGGTTCCTTTTAAAATAAGATATTTTAAAAGGAAAACTCTTATGTGTAAAGATTGCGGTTGTAGTATAACAGATCATCACCATCATCATGACCACGAACATGGTCATTCTCATGAACACACTCACTCCCATGAAAGTTCGAGCCACCAAGCAGCTCATGAAACACTTCATCATAACCCACAATTAAATGATTCAAAAACAATATCAGTTATTAAAAAAATACTTGATAAAAATGACCATGAAGCAGAGCACAATAGAGCTCACCTTGAAAAAAATGGTGTATTGGGTATAAATTTGATGTCTAGTCCAGGTAGTGGTAAAACAACTCTTTTAGAATCTTTCTCTGGTTTAGTTGATTTTAAATTTGCAGTTGTAGAGGGTGATTTAGAGACTTCAAGAGATGCAGATAGATTAAAAGCAAAAGGAATCAGCGCTGTTCAAATACAAACAGGTAGTGCTTGTCACCTAGATGCTTTTATGGTACATAAAGGTTTACATGATATTGCATTAAATGAAGTTGATGTATGTTTTGTAGAAAATGTAGGAAATCTTGTATGTCCAGCTTCTTATGATGTAGGAACTCACTTAAATATAGTTCTTGTGTCAGTTCCTGAAGGTGAAGATAAAATAGAAAAATATCCTGTGATGTTTAGATGTGCTGATTTGATTCTTATAACAAAAACAGATTTATTACCATATTTTGATTATGATATTCAAAAAGAAAAAGAAGCAGCAAGAAAACTAAATCCAAGTGTTGATATTATAGAGGTATCAACAAAAGATGAAAATTCAGTTAAAAAAGTAATCGATTGGATTAGTTTTAAAAGAAATATGCGATAAGCGTAAGAAAAAGCAAACTGCTTTGTTTTTTTAGTTTAGAGCCAAAATTGATGTGCTTTAGCACCAATGACAGGAAAAGGAAAAATATAGATGTGCCTATCAATACCATCAAAAATAAAAAGTATAAACTCTGAGATGAACACATGTGTTGTTGATACTATGGGAGTAGAAAGAAGTGCAAGTTTGGATTTAATAGACCAAGATGTAGTTGTGGGTGATTATGTACTTATTCATATAGGTTTTGCCATGAACAAAATAGATGAAGAAGATGCCTTTGAGTCTTTAAAAGTTTATAAAGAGATAATAGACAAAATGGATGAGTTAGACAAACAGCAAGCAATAGTTGAATCTGAAAACTGTCCTAGTAGATAATACAATGAGCCAATTAGAACTAAAAGATTTATATGATGGTTTTAGGGATGCTAAAACTATCAAAGCCTATCAAAAACTTATCCAAGAAGATGCAAAAAAACTAGGAAAAAGTATAAATATAATGGAAGTGTGTGGTGGACATACCCATACTATTATGAAGTATGGACTTCCTCAACTTCTTCCTTCAAATATTAACTTTATACATGGTCCTGGCTGTCCTGTATGTATCATGCCAAAAGAGAGAATCGACCATGCCTATATTTTAAGTATGCAAAAAGATGTGATTCTTGTAACTTTAGGGGATATGATAAAAGTGCCAGGTAGTAAGGGAAGTTTACAAGATGCTAGAAGTAAAGGTGCTGATGTTAGGTTTGTATATTCTCCTATGGATTGTATAAAAATAGCAAATGAAAATCCAACAAAAAAGATAATATTTTTTGCTATAGGTTTTGAAACAACTACCCCTATGACAGCAGCACTTCTTGATGTGGTTATGAAACAAGATATGAAAAATATATTTTTTCATATAAATCACGTAACAGTTCCCGAAGTTATGCGTGAACTAATAGATAGTAGAGATGAACATGTTGATTCATACAACAATAGAATAGATGCTTTTCTTGGACCTTCCCATGTTAGTGTTATAAGTGGAAGTAAGATTTATGAAGAGTTTCCCAAAAAGTATAAAAGACCAGTTGTCGTTGCTGGATTTGAACCTGTAGATGTTATGCAAGCAATCTCTATGATAATAAAACAATTTTGTGAGAATAGATGTGAGTTAGAAATAGAGTATAAAAGACTTGTATCATATGAAGGAAATATAAAAGCGCAAGAGCTTATAAAGAAATATTTTACAAAGTGTCTGTTCAAATGGAGAGGTTTAGGAAATATTCCACAAAGTGGCTTGGAACTAAAAGATGAATATGCAAAATATAATGCAAAGGTAATATATAAAGAAGTATTGCCATTAGAAGAGATGGAAGATCACAAGCTTTGTATTTGTGGAGATATATTAAGAGGAATAGCTAATCCCCCTGATTGTACTATCTTTGGAACAGCATGTAAGCCAAGTAGTCCAGTTGGAAGTTGTATGGTTAGTAGCGAGGGTGCTTGTGCAGCGTACTACAAATACGGAAATCTACTATAGGGATATTAGCTTTCATGTTTTGTCCTATTTCATTGTTGAAGTTAAAAACTTAGATACTCACTTACTATTGTAAGTTCCTACCTAAATTTTTATCTCCGCCTTGAACTAGAACAAAATCTAAAACCTACTATCTCTATAGTTTGTAAGACAAAATTTTTAGGATTAAAAGAAAATGACAAAAACAATAACACTAGCTCATGGTAATGGTGGGCAAGAGAATAATGAGCTTATTACACAGGTATTTTATAAAGCTTTTAAAAATGACATATTAAGTAAGAGTGAAGATGCTGCTGTTATTCAAGATGGGACTTTGGCTTTTAGTACTGATTCATTTACTGTAAGTCCACTTTTCTTTAATGGAGCAGATATTGGTAAACTTGCTATTTGTGGAACTTGCAATGACTTAGCCATGATGGGTGCAAAGCCTAAGTATCTTACTTGTTCTGTTATTATAGAAGAGGGTTTTTCTGTTAGAGATTTGGAAAAGATTGTTAAGAGTATGAAAACTGAACTTGAAAAAAATGATGCTATTGTAGTAAGTGGAGATACAAAGGTAGTACCAAAAGGTGCTGTTGATAAAATCTTTATAAACACTACAGGTATAGGAGAGATACAATATAAGGGTATTAGTTCTAATAACATTAGTGAAGATGACTTGATATTTGTAAGCAGAGATATAGGAGCGCATGGGGCTACTATATTTGCTGCACGTGAGGGTATGGATATAAGTACAACATTAAAAAGTGATTGTAACTCTTTATATCCACAAGTAAAAGCTTTGATTGATGCTGGCATTAAAATAACTGCATTAAGAGATGCTACACGAGGTGGGGTTAGTGCTGTTTTAAATGAGTGGGCAAAACAATCAAATGTATGTGTCGAAATAGATGAAGAGAAAATACCAGTATGTGATGAAGTAAATGGTATATGTGAGTTACTAGGGTTTGAGGCTATGAGTTTAGCCAATGAAGGCACTTTTGTTTTAGCTATAAAAAAAGAAGATGCCCAAAAAGCAATAGAAGTATTACATGATTTTCCTGAAGCAAAAAATGCAACTATCATCGGTAAGGTTACACAGCAGTATGAACAAAAAGTAATCCTAAATAGCCAATGGGGAACAAAAAGATTTTTAGATATTCCAAGTGGCGAATTATTACCTAGAATTTGTTAATAGTCTAAGTTATGAAGATACTTCTTTTAATCTCATCTTTTAATAGTTTATCCCAAAGCATATATTGTAAGCTTCAAGAGTTGGAGCATAAAGTGTTTATAAAGTTTGCCATATCAAAAGAGCTGATGATAAAAGAAGTAGAAAATATAAAACCTGATATCCTATTTTGCCCATATCTAAAAGAGTATATACCAAAAGAGATATATGAATCAACACCAACTTTTGTACTGCATCCTGGACCTATTGGAGATAGAGGGCATAACTCTTTAGACAATGCCATAAATGATGAACTAAAAGAGTGGGGAGTAGTAATACTAAAGGCAAATGAACATCTTGATGGTGGAGAGATATATGCACAAGTAACTTTTCCTATGAGAGAGAGTTCAAAAGCATCCTTATATAGAAATGAAATAACAAGAGCTACTATAAAAGCCATGAAAGAGTTTTTAAAAAACTACCAAAAGCAAGACTACATACCTACAAAACAAATACTAAACTCTATACATAAAAATTTAAAACAAAATGATAGAAAAATAGATTGGCAAAAAGATGACACAAAAAAAATATTAAAAAAAATAAATATGTCTGATTCCTATCCAGGAGTACTTGATGAACTACTTGGGGTAAAGTGCTATTTGTATAGTGCATATATAGAAGATACACTAAAAGGTAAACCAAAAGAGATACTAGCCAAAAGAGATGGTGCAATATGTATAGGTACAATAGATAAAGCAATTTGGATATCCCAAATAAGAGAAATAGACTCATTTAAACTTCCAGCAACTTATGTTTTAAAAAATAAGATTAAAGGCATACAAGAGAAAAGAATTCCTCTTGTAATTGAAGAAGAGTTAAACACCTTTTATGAGTTAAGAGTAAATAAAGAAGGTGAAATAGCATACTTATATTTTAATTTTCACAATGGTGCTATGACATCAGTTCAATGTGTGAAGTTAAAATATGCAATAGAGTATTTAAAAAATGAGTGTAAAATTTTAGTTTTGATGGGTGGAGATGATTTTTTTTCAAATGGAATTCATCTAAATATTCTTGAAGATAGCAAAAAGCAAGGTGAAGATGGCTGGAGTAATATAAATGCCATGAATGAAGCTGTTAAAGCAGTTTTTGAGTGTGATGATATTATTACCGTGGCTTCGTTTGCTAAAAATTCTGGTGCAGGAGGAGTTTTTTTAGGACTAGCTTGTGATTTTGTAGTAGCACTTGAAGATGTAGTTTTTAATCCTCACTATAAAACACTAGGATTAAGTGGCAGTGAATACCATACTTTTAGCTTACCCAAAAGAGTAGGGCAAGAAAAAGCAAATGATTTACTCAAAAACTGTTTACCAATAAACTCAAATTATGCTAAAAAGATAAATATGATTGATGAGGTATTTAAGTCTAGTGAATATCAAAATAGACTAAAAGAGTATTGTAAAAGTCTTTTAGAAGATGACTTTTATGAGTACTTTATTGATAAGAAAAAAGATGTTTTAGAAGAAGACTCTGTTTATATGCAAGAGTGCAAAGAGCAAGAGTTGAAAATAATGTATGATGAATTTTGGGATGAATCTAGTTCTTTTCACTCTTTAAGATATGATTTTGTACATAAAATAAAACCAATAAATACACCCAAAAGGTTAAAGGATATAAATGCATGAATACTCAATAGTTCAATCACTTTTAGAAAGTTGTGAAGAACATGCCAGAGAAAATGAAGCTACAAAAGTGACAAAAGTAATAGTAAAAATTGGTGCTTTAAGTGGTGTTGAGCCTGATTTATTACAAACTGCATTTGATACTTTTAAAGAGAAGACTGTTTGTGATGGTTGTGAGTTTATTATAAATTATCAAAAAGTAGTCATCGAATGTCTTGATTGCAAAGAACAATCAACTCTAGAAAAAAATGAATTTACTTGTCCCAAGTGTGATTCGTATAGTACAAAAGTGATAGATGGGGAAGATATGTTTTTAATGAGTCTCGAGTTATCTTAGCTTAAAGTAAAAAATTAATTTATTATTACATGAAAGGTTAAAAAATCTTATATTATTATAATGTTTTAAACTCCTTTAAAAAAGGTCTGTTTTGGAAAAAATAACGCTAAAAAAGATAATTTATAAAAATTATTTAAAAACTACATTAACTTCTATTTTCTTTATTGAATTAGCATTATTAATACTTTATTTTAACGCCAATAATAATATTTTACAAAAAAGTACAAAATTTGTTTTAAAAGATGTAAAAGAGAGTGTTTATGATAGAGTTAAAGATATAAAATATCATTTTGATAGCTCTTTTCTTGTGATAGAAAACAATTTGAAATCTTTACAAAATGAACAAGAAAACTTTTTTGAACAAATAGACAATCTAAAAATATCAAACAATGAAAAGTACAAATTTGCAGAAAATGGAATGTACTATAATGTAAATAATGAAACTGACTCTTCAGTAATAGTTTCAAAAAATAGTTCAATAACAAACGACTTAAAAGAAGAAATAAAGAAAACTAAATATCTTGAAAAGAATTTAAAAGCAAATGTTGTAAACAACCAAATAGTAGTTGCTGGATATTTTAACTCAAGACATAATTACAGTCGCTATTATCCTTTTATCAATAAGGCATATAATAGTTTTCCGGCAGATTTAAATATGAAGAATTATAATTTTTATTATAAAGCAGATATTAAACATAATCCAGAAAAAAAAGTTACTTGGACAAATGTATATTTAGATCCTGCTGGACAAGGCTGGATGATAAGTGCTATTGCACCTATTTATAAAAATGATGTTTTACAAGGAGTTGTAGGACTTGATGTAACTGTGGATATAATTATTCGAAATTTCTTAACTTTAAAAATACCATATAAGGGAGAGAGTTTTTTAATTGATAAGAATCTAGAGATTATTGCTATGAGTAGAAAAATAGCACAGATATTAAAGGTTAAAAATTTCAATAACTATGAATATGAAAAAGATGAAAAGATTTCAAATACAATATTTAAAAGTGAAAAAGAGCCATTAAAATACAAAAGTATTGAACTAAAAAATATTTTAAAAGATGTTGTAAATAATAAAAAATATAAACATGATTTTCTTTTAGATGGCAAAAGATACTTTATATTTACAGAACAAATTGAAAAGTTATCTTGGCATACAATTACACTAATTAAAGAAGATGATATTTTAAGTGAGGTGAAAGACCTTGAAAAAGAGTATTTGTATTTAGGTCTTATTGTAATTATATTAATAGTTTTATTTTATTTGATATTTTTTATATATTTACATAAAAAAGCTAATGATTTTGTTTACACAATAAATAAACCTTTGAGCAAAATTATAAATATGACAAAAACCCTTGGAAGTACTAAAAAACAAATTGAATTAGCAGATTGTGGAATAATGGAAATAGATGAAGTAAATAAAAACTTCAATAAACTTGCAAAAGAGTTAGAAAATAGAACAGAAGAGTTAATTAAAACAGAAGCTAGTAGAGCTATGCATGAAGAACTTTCAAATACTGATGCCTTAACAAAAGTTTATAATAGAAGATTTTTAGAAGATTTTTCTAAAAAATATTTTGAAATACTAAAAAGAGAAAAAGGTATTTTATCTATTCTCTTAGTTGATATAGACGATTTTAAAGCTATAAATGACAATTATGGTCATGATATGGGTGACCAAGTGTTATTGGATTTAGTTGATATTATGAAAGAAAAAATTAGAGAAAATGATTTCATAGTAAGACTTGGAGGAGATGAGTTCTTGATACTTTTACCTAATTCAAATATCAATGGAGCAAAAACTGTTGCCCAAAAGTTAATTGATTGTATAAATAAAAATACAAAAAACAATAAAAAGTTTACAGTAAGTATTGGATGTTCAGAATATAACATCAATGACAAAGAAATTCATAGTTTAATTAAAAGAGCTGATACCAGTTTATATGATGCAAAAAAAGATGGTAAGAATAAAATAGTTTAATTTAGTTTTGTTTTTATCTAATAAAGAGTATAGTTTCATTTATTATTGATTGGAGAAAAAATTATGAATATTTCAAAAAAAATTTTAGGTCTTACAGTTGCTTCACTTTTGACTTGTAGTTCAGTATTAGTTGCAAAAGAAGTTAAAATTGGTGTAATTATGCCAATGTCTGGACCAATTGGTGGATTTGGGCAAAGTGCAGTTGAGGGATTAAATCTTATGCATAAATTAAACCCTAAATTAGATAATGGTGATGATATCAAGCTTGTATTAGTTGATAACAAATCTGATAAAATAGAATCAGCAAATGCTGCATCAAAGTTAATTTCTTATGATAAAGTAACAGCCATAGTTGGTGCTTTAACTTCTACAAATACAATGGCCATGACAAAAATTGCAGAAAATGCAAAAACACCTGTTGTTGCACCAGTTGCTACAAATATTTTAGTAACAAAAAGAAAAGATTTTGTTAGTAGAGTTTGTTTTTCAGATGCTTTCCAAGGTGAAGTTGCTGCTAATTTTGCTATTAATAATTTAAAATTAAAAAAAGCAGTTTTAATTACAGATGTTAAACTTGATTACTCAATTGGTATTTCTAAAGTTTTTAGAAGAGCGTATAAAAAACTTGGTGGAAATATAATTCAAGTTGCAAGAATAAATTCAGGTGATAGTGATTTTAAAGCAATGCTTTCAAATATTAAAGCATTAAAACCAGAACTTATCTTTTTCCCTATTTATTCAGCAGAAGCTGGGCTTATTGCAAAACAAGCCAAACAACTAGGAATAACAGCGAAATTTTTAGGTACTGATGGTATGACTGCAGATAAAGTATTTTTTGACGCAGGTGGAGATGCTGTTGAAGGTTTTTATGGAACAGACCTTTACTCAAGTGATGCTCCCAAAACTACTGATTTATCAAAAAAATATGAAAAAGCTTATAAAAAAGAGCTAAATAAAGAGGTTCATCCTTTTGGTGTTTTAACAGCAGATTCTTATAATGTTATAGTTGCAGCTATGAATAAGTGTGAAGACCCTACAGATAAACAATGTGTAAATAAGAATATTAGAGCAATTAAAAATTTCCAAGCAGCATCTGGTGTAATTACATTAGAAAATGGTGATGCAGTAAGATCAGCTGTTATAAATAAAATAGTTAATGGTGAAAAAAAATATTTAACTACTGTAAACCCATAAGGTTATAAAAATATATGGATTTATTGACTTTTTTTCAGCAAATCATAAATGGAATAAGTTTAGGAAGTATATATGCCCTTATAGCCATAGGTTATACTATGGTTTATGGGGTTCTAAGACTTATAAACTTTGCCCATGCAGATATTATGATGGTAGCAGCTTTTGCTGCTTTTTATGCAAGTGATGTGTTAGGGTTATCTTTAGCTTTTGCCGCACTTTTTGCGGTGATTATTTCTATAATAGTTGGGGTATTAACTGATAAAATTGCCTACAAACCTTTACGACATTCTCCTAGAATTTCACTTTTGATAACGGCAATTGGTGTTTCCTTTTTTCTTGAAAATATAGTTAATGTTACATTTGGTGGTACTCCAAAAGCTTTTACTGTTCCAGAGTTTTTTGATCAAGTAATAAATGTAAAAGGTGCTACTTTAACGCCTACAGTTATTATTGTTCCAATAGTTACTCTATGCTTACTAGCAGTACTTCTTTTTATATTATTTAAAACAAAATATGGAATGGCAATACGAGCCCTTGCCTTTGATATAAAAACTGTATCTCTTATGGGAATTGATTCAAATAGAATTATTATGATTGTATTTATTATAGGTTCAGCATTGGCTGCTGTTTCGGGTATATTTTGGGCTATATCATATCCTATCTTAACTCCATATATGGGTGTAATGATAGGATTAAAAGCATTTGCCGCAGCTGTCTTAGGTGGAATAGGTTCTGTTAGTGGTGCAGTTTTAGGTGGTTTTATTTTAGGTTTTACAGAAGTGATTTTTGTAGCATTTTTCCCAGAACTTGGAGGATATAAAGATGCTATTGCCTTTATATTTTTGATTTTTGTATTACTTTTTAAACCAACAGGAATCATGGGAATAAATTTTGAAAAGAGTAGGTTTTAATATGAATAAGAATTTTGTTATTTACTTACTAGTTTCTATTTTGATAATTGTTTGTACACCTTATATTTTCGATGACTATGGAATGAGAATTATAAATAATATTTTTATATTTATAATTTTAGCTGCTTCATATAACCTAATAAATGGTGTAACTGGGCAATTTTCTTTAGAACCAAATGGTTTTGCTGCAATTGGTGCTTATGTTACAGCCTTGTGTTTATTGAGTGAAGATTTAAAATGGGAACTTTTTCAACTAGAAGATCCTGCACCTTGGGTACTTGCCCTTAATACTTCTTTAGTGCCTGCTTTACTTCTTAGTGGTTTAGCAGCTACTTTTGTTGCTATTTGTTTAGCAGTTCCTGTATTTAGAGTAAGGGGTGATTACTTAGCTATTGTTACTTTAGGTTTTGGATTTATTATAAAAGTAATTGCAATAAATTCACCAGAAATTACAAATGGAAGTATTGGTTTAAATGAAATACCTTCTGTTATAAATATATATTGGACAGGTGGTATGGCTATTTTAACAGTAATTATTATGTTAAATATTATATATTCTAAGTATGGACGAGCTATGAAAGCTGTTCGTGATGATGAAGATGCAGCAAGTGCAATAGGAATAAATACATTTAAAATTAAAACTATGGCATTTGGAACTTCTGCTTTTTTTGAAGGTATTGGTGGAGGATTATTAGCTGTTTTACTTACAACAATAAGTCCTGACTTATTTACTTTCTTTTTAACTTTTCAACTTCTAATTATCATCGTTCTTGGTGGTTTAGGTTCTATGAGTGGAGCAATACTAGGAACAATTTTAGTTGTGGGTGGAAGTGAATGGCTTAGATTCTTGGATGATAGTTTAAATATCTTTGGATATCAAACAGATGCCCATCCAGGTCTTAGAATGGTAGTTTTCTCTTTAATTTTAATTATTGTAATGTTATTTGCAAGAGAAGGAATTATGGGAAGAAAAGAGTTTAGTGATATTTTTAAAAGGAAAAGAAAATGATTTTAGAAATTAAGAATATTACTAAAAGTTTTGGTGGTGTTGTTGCTATAAATGATACTTCTTTTTCTATAAATAAAAATGAGATTTTTGGTTTAATTGGTCCAAATGGAGCTGGTAAAACTACTATGTTTAATATTATTACAGGTAACTACAAGCCAACATCAGGTCAAGTTTTTTTAGATGGAAATAAAATTACAAATAAAAAGAACTTTAAGATTGTAAGAGCTGGAATTGCACGAACCTTTCAAAATATTAGACTTTTTTCATCAATGAGTGTTCTTGATAATATACTAATAGGTCTTGAAAATGATACCAATTATACGTATATAGAATCAATATTAAGACTACCAAGATATTTTTCCCAAGAAAAAAGAGTAAAAGAAAAAGCAGTAGAGATTATGGAGTTTTTGGGAATAGAAAAATTTAAAGATGAATTAGCAAGCTCTTTATCTTATGGAAGCCAAAGAAAAGTTGAAATTGCAAGAGCCCTTGCTACTTCTCCAAAGTTACTACTTCTTGATGAACCTGCAGCTGGAATGAACCCAAATGAAACAAAAGAATTAGCAGAACTTTTATTTAAAATAAGAGATAAGTTTGACATAACTATTTTACTGATAGAACATGATATGAAATTTGTAAATCATTTGTGTGACAGAGTTATGGTACTTGATTATGGTAAGACTATATTTGAGGGTAAAATTGAAGATGCAATTAAAGATGAAGAAGTAATTAAGGCTTATTTAGGAGATTTTAAACATGCTTAAAATAAATGATTTAGAAGTCTTTTATGGCCTTATCAAAGGTGTAAAAGGGATAAGCTTTGAAGTAAAAGAGGGGCAAATTGTCTCTTTAATAGGTTCAAATGGAGCAGGGAAAACATCAACTTTAGAATCAATAGTAAATGATGTTAAGAAAAAAGGAACGATTCTTTTTAATAATTTAGACATTTCAAAATTTCAAACACATAAAATTGTTCAAAGTGGTATTTCACTTGTTCCTGAAGGAAGAAGGGTTTTTATAAATTTAACTATAGATGAAAACCTTAGAATGGGTGCTTTTAACAATGACGATAAGTATGAAGAGTTAAGAGAACATGTTTATACTCTTTTTCCAAGGCTAGTAGCTAAAAAAGAACAATTAGCTGGAACAATGAGTGGAGGAGAACAGCAAATGCTAGCAATTGCTAGAGCTTTGATGAGTTCACCCAAACTTCTTATGCTTGATGAACCCTCTTTAGGACTTGCACCTAAGATAATTGGAGAACTTTTTGAGACAATTATTAAGCTTAAAGATGAAGGTATTACCATCTTGTTGGTTGAACAAAATGCTTATGCAGCCTTAGAAGTTTCAGATTATAGTTATGTTTTAGAGAATGGAAAGATTGCTTTAGAAGGACAAGGTAGTGAACTTTTAAAATCAAATGAGATAAAAGCAAAGTATTTAGGTGCTTAAGTGTTTACTATTTATTAATGGATTAATAGTAGTATATCATATACAAAAAACAGGAAAATAATATATGTTATTGATGAAGTTACAAACAAAAGAGAAATTTGCTTTTTTGCAACTTGCGCAACATTTAGCAAGAGTTGATGGAGAATACGGAAATAAAGAGCAAGATGTAATTGATGAATATTGTGTTGAAATGGGTATTGACAAACCAAGAGTTTTCAATGAAGAAGACTTCAATCTAGATGATATTTTATCAGCTTTTAAAACAACAAAAAGTAAAAAGATAGTAATTTTAGAGCTTATGATACTTGTACATATTGATGATAAGTATGATAACAAAGAGCATGAACTAACACAAAAAATAGTTGATTATTTTAAGATAAATGAAAAAGATTTAAAATATTTTTCTTATTGGGGAAAAGCAGTATCTTCACTTTATGAGCAAGGAAAACTTTTTATTGAGGATTAGTTGAAGTCTTTGAAAATATTTGAAAGAGATGACTATTTGGGTCTATAAAAAAAACTTCACTTTTAGTGGTAGTTTTTTTTATTTTATTATTTTCAAGATGATTAATATTATCACCAAAAAACATCTCTTCTTTTTTTAAATTTATGATAATAGTATCAAAAAAGTTTTGGTCAACTTCAAAAATATAGTGATTGTTTATATACTCTTGCGTATTTTCAAGCATAAATTCCATTTTTTCGTTTATTTTGACAGTGATATTATTATCCTCTTTTTTTATGCACTTAAATCCAAAAATTCTTTTATAGAAGTTCTTGGCAACTATTGAGTCAATACATGGAACTATAAAGTGGACAAGATTAATATTCATAAACCAAACCTTCCTTATTTTCTTTTTTATTATACTTAAATTTATTGTAATAGTTATAAAATTTGGATAAAATCTCCACATGGAAATAACTGAAAAGCTTAACGCTCAAATAGAAAAACTATTGCAAGAGTATGAACTATTAAAATCAAAAAATCAATATTTGGCAATTGAATTAGATAAATTAAAAAATAAAAATGATGAATTGATAAGAAATAATCAAGATATGCTTTTAAAAATTGATAGTACTTTAACTTTAACAAAGGCAAAAAATGGTGAATAAAAAACTAACTTTCCATATAGATAATATGGCATATAGTATTAATATTGATCCAAGATTAGAAAAGGAACTTACAAAGTTTTTATCTCCAGATAGATCTCACACTACAAAAGAACTCTTGTACGCTTACCTTTGTAAAACCCAAGAACACTACACTATGAAAGAAGAGATTGAAGATATCTCAAATAAACTTCCTCAACTTTAATGAAAAGAGCTTTTTCCTTAGTAGAAATTATTATAACAATTTTAATAATTGGTTTAATAGGAACTTTTGCCATAACTAAACTTTTCAACTCTATTGATAAATCAAACGAACTTAAAATCAAATCAGAAGTTGCACTTGTAAATGAAGCAATAAATAGAGTATATTCAAGCCAAATATTATTGGCTAATTCAAACTTCTTTTTAGAACGTTTAGATGATGCTTCTATTAATAGTGCAAATGAGTCTTTATTTATAGGTTATGAAGAGTATATTTTACTCGATACTGTTATATTATCGAGCTCTTTAGATAAAAAAGAACTTGGCAAATGGATTAAAGTTTCCAATACAAACTATAGAGTCTATTTAACAAAAGAAAAAGTTTTAGATTTTGTATTTGATACAGATGAGGCTCTTTTTTCCTGTGATAAAAAAGATGATGCTTGTAAAGAGTTTATGCTATGAGTTTTTTTTATGAATTGGCACTTCTAAAATCACCTTTAGATAATCTAACTTATTGTAGCGATGAAAAGATTGAAATAGGTACTTTAGTAGAAGTTAGCCTACAAAGAAGAAAAGTCTTATCAAAAGCTGTTATTATAAAAGAGGTTGAAAAACCAACTTTTAAATGTACAACAATACAAACAATAACAAATCAATTTTATTCAAAAGAGATGCTAAAAATTGCTTCCTTTACTTCTATGTATTATGTTTCATCCCTTGGTGAAGCTCTGTCTTTATTTATTCCTTTTGATAAAACTATAGATAATAAAGATGAGAATGAAAATTTTGAATCAAATATTGAGTTATCAAAAGAGCAAGAAGAAGCATATGAATTTTGCTTGAAAAATAAGCAGTCATTACTTTTTGCAAATACAGGTGCAGGAAAAACAGAGATTTATATTAAGGCCATAGAAGAGCATCTAAATTCTGGCAATCAAGCTATATTACTTATGCCTGAAATCTCTTTAACTCCACAGATGCAAAAAAGACTAGAAAAAGTATTTAAAGAAAAAGTTGCCATTTGGCACTCAAAAATTACTAAAAAAAGAAAAGATGAGATTATTAAAAAAGTTTTATCAAATGAGATAAAACTAGTAGCAGGTGCACGATCGGCTCTGTTTTTACCTTTAGAAAAATTGAGTTTAATTATAGTTGATGAAGAGCATGATGAATCATACAAAAGTGATAGTAAGCCAAGATATAATACAAAAGATTTAGCACTTTATATTTCAAAGACTTTAGATATTCAAGCTATACTTGGAAGCGCAACACCTTCACTTAATACTTATCATAAAGTTCCTTTTTATAGATTATCTAAAACATATTTTGATACTAAAAAAATAATAAATTATGATGATAGTACATCAAGTCTAAGTTCTAAAATTGTAAATAAAATAAAAAGTACAATAGAACAAAATCATCAAGTGATAATCTTCCTTCCCACAAGAGCAAACTATAAATATCAAGTTTGCACAACTTGTGGAAGTTCTGTTGAATGTCCCTTCTGTTCTGTCTCTATGAGTTTGCATAAGAACGCCCTTGCTTTAAAATGTCATTATTGTGGATATACACAACAAATCCCAAAGAGTTGCCCTTCTTGTAATACAGGTGTTATTCATAACCTACGAGTTGGTACTGCACAAATAGAAGAGGAGTTGAACTTTATCTTTGAAGATAAAACTATCAAAAGATTTGATAGGGATGAAGTAAAAACTGATAAAGAGTTGCGAAAAGTACTTGAAGATTTTAATTCAAATAAAATAGATATTTTAGTTGGTACTCAAATGCTCTCAAAAGGACATGATTACCACAATGTAAAACTTGCAGTAGTACTTGGAATTGATTCAATACTTAAAATGAACTCCTATAAAGCAAGGGAGAGAGCACTCTCTTTATTAATTCAAATCTCTGGAAGAAGTGGTAGAAAAGGGGCGGGTGAAGTTATTATTCAAACCCAAAATAAAGAATTTTTTGACTTTTATTTAAATAATAGAGATTATAAAGAGTTTTTAGATGAAGAGCTTACTTTTAGAGAAGATTTATATCCTCCATATTATAAATTAGCCAAAATTCTTTTTGCCCACACAAATGGTTTAAAAGTAAAAGATGAGTTTGATAAATATACAAATATTTTAAAAACAAATGAAAATATTGAAGTAGTAGGTGCAAATCAATCTCCTATATTTAAATTGGCAAATAAATATAGATATGAGATAATGGTACGTTCTAAAAATGTAAAACCCTTATTGGAAGTACTACATAGTATTGAGTCGCCAATGGTAAGTATTGATATGGATACTATATATTAGATTTTGTTTTATTTTCTCTTAGTATAGTTTATAGTATAATCGGCAAAAATTTACATAGGATAGTATATGATTTACACAGCAGATGAATTTAAAAAATTAGTAGAAGAAGTACAAGGACAAGATTGGTATAGAAATCCAATAGGATTTGGTATTGCAAGAGTTGATAGAGGACAATTAAACCCAAATAAAATTTTACAAGCAACATACCCAGTATTAAATTGGAATGAAAACTTTGGAAGTGCAGCTATATTTTTAAATGCATTAAAAAAATCAGGTGCAGATGTTGATACTTCTAAATCAGAATTAGTATGTAATGTTACAGATGAGTTTTTAACTTCTTGTATTGAAGCATTTAGACCTTTTAATCCAGAAGCAAAAGGTGATGCACATAAAAATGTACAAGTTATCTCATCACTTGCAACATTACCATTAGACTCAGGTCTTAGTGCGGATGATTTTAAAGTTGTATTTATTTTTGATGATGCAAATCCATTAAGTGTTGAAACTGTTTATTTAAAACTTTATGCACTATCACTAGGAAAAGCAAAGTTAAGAAGTTTAAACCTAAATGGTGCTTTTGGAGTATTAGAAAACTGCGCATGGACTGGAAATCAGCCTATTGAATTAGATTGGTTAAGAGCAAATGAGATTTCATTAAAAATCACTAACCAATATCCAGAAATCACTATGGTTGATAAATTCCCAAGATTTTTATCTCATGTTATCCCTGCTGATAACACAAGAATCCTTGAAACATCAAAAGTTAGATTTGGAGCACAATTAGCAGCTGGAACTACAGTTATGCCAGGAGCTGCTTATATTAACTTTAATGCAGGAACCCAAGGTGCTGTTATGGTTGAAGGAAGAATCTCTTCAAGTGCAGTAGTTGGTGCTGGTTCTGATGTTGGTGGTGGAGCTTCTATTTTAGGAGTTTTATCAGGAACTGATGGTGTACCTGTTTCAATAGGTGAAAATACACTTTTAGGTGCAAACTCTTGTACAGGTACTGCTATTGGTGACTCTTGTATTTTAGATGCTGGTGTAACAATCTTACCTGGAACAAAAATCACATTATCAGAAAAAGCTGTTGCTTCATTAAAAGAGATTAATCCAGATAAAGAGATTAGTACAGTTATGAAAGGAAGTGATTTCATTGGAGTTAATGGAGTTCACTTTAGAGTAAACTCTCAAACAGGTCAAACAATTGCTATGAGAAGTACTAGAGAAGTAAAACTTAATTCAGATTTACATTAATCAAAAGTTTTAAGCAATAAAAAAGGGATGAGTTTTAGCTCATCCCTTTTTTTTTAACTATTAAAATATATTATTAGAATAGTTCCACACTAGTCTTTTGCTCTTTTGTATATCTAACAACTTTATCTCTACCATTACTTTTTGCTTCATATAAAGCAATATCAGCATTTTTAACAACTGTTTCAAATGAACTAGAATCTTCTGGGAACATAGAAAGACCCATACTAATAGTTTTTTTGATAGTTGTACCTGCATATACATCTATTTCGTTTTCTCTTACTTTTGCACCAATTTTATGTGCAATAGCAAGTGCACTCTCTTCTGAATCAACACCAATAAGAAGTACCATAAACTCTTCTCCACCATATCTAACTAAAATATCAGACTCTCTTACATTCTCTTCAAGTATTCTAGATAACTCTTTTAATACTTTATCTCCAATATCATGACCATACTCATCATTTACAGCTTTGAAGTGATCCATATCTAGCATTAATAGACCAATTTTTTTCTTATCTCTTTTTATTTGAGGAATAAGTATTTTTAAATTCTCATCTAAGAATTTTCTATTGTAAAGTTGAGTTAATCCATCTCTAAATGCAGACTCTTCTAAAGCTTGCATTAAAAGTTTAACTTCAACTGTAGGTCTTGCCTCTTTTAAAAACCTACTAATAAAAAGACTTTTATTTTTTATCTCTTCAAGTTCTTCTTTTGTATCTGTTACAAAATGAACTATTAAGTATAAGTTTTCAATAATATCTATATTTAAACAGTAGTAAAACTTATCTTTTTTATTAAAGAAAGGACAACTCTCATGAAAGTCAATCGATATAACATCACTTTTTGTTCTTGCTGCTCTACATAAGTGTGGGCTATCTTTTATTGAATCATAACAATAGAGTGATTCACCAACACTAATTATTTTTTCCATTTTCTGTTTTTTAATATCTATTTCAAAAAATGTAAAGTTTTTTAGGTTAAATTTATTTTCAAAAACTTGTGCAATTCTATTATAAATTTCATTTTTTGTATTATCAAGTTCTACTTGCTTTTTAAATTGATATAGGTTTGATAAGTTATCAATAATATCTTTAGATTCATTTAGAGGGTTCGTATTTAATGTTGTCTTATCTCTATAACCCACGAATCCTTGAAGCTTTTCATCAATATCTAGTGAAGTATCTTTAAATATTGTAATTAAATTATTATAATCTTTTGTAACTTGAACTACTTCTGATGAAAGTCCACGAGGTATTTCAATATTTATAAACTTCCCAATTTTTGCTTGATTTATATTATCTCTTAACTTTGTATATAATGAAAAATATGGATTAAAAACTTTTTTAGAGAATAAAAATACCATAATTACAGCTAATAGTATAATTGTAAGAATTACATAAATAGATCTTATTCCAATCTCTTTTAGTGTACTAACATCTAGTACAATACTTATAGCTCCTAGTGTTTGTCCCTCTTTTACATTATGACAAGATAGGCAAGTTATATTTGCATTGTATGGTATTGTAACTCTTACATTTGTATTGATAAAACCTTCAGAAACCAAATATTTTGTTTGACCAGCTCTTAAAACATCTTTATCCAACTCATCTTTTGGATTTTTAAATTTTGAATTCTCAAATTGAGAACTTATAAACTCACTTTTTACAAGCCATAAGTCTTTTACATTTTTCATGCTTGAGACAGACTTTAAAAACTCATCAACATTTGAATTATTTTTTATATGTAAATCTAAACCACTTTTAATAACTTCTGATATTGATTCTGCACTTGTAACAGATGATTTAATGGAAACTGTTCTTAAGTTATAAAGTGAAATTCCTGTTATAAAAATAGCAACTAAAATCAAAAGGATTAAAAATTGTACGATTATATTTTTTTTCATATTTGCCTTTCAAAAATAATAGTTTAGTATATTAATTATTAAAAAAGTTATATTATAAATAACTTTTTAATAAAAAAGATTTTCTGGATCTACATATGAGTTGTTTCTAATTGCTTGAAAAGTTAAATTCTCATCAACTCTTCCAACTACATAACCTTTTTTGACCCATTTCCCAACCTTTAATGTAGGAGATATCTCGTCTAAATGTGAATAAATAGTATGAAGACCACTTTTATGTTGGATAATTACAACATTTTCAAGCATACCTGAATCTTTTTTTGAATATACAACTTTCCCATCTAATACAGAATATACCTTTGCATTTTTACTTTTTGATTTTAACAGAATTGATTCATTAAATAGTTTTATTTTATAAACAGGGTCATAATATTTTCCAAACTTTTTTAATATAGTGTATGATTTTAAAGGTGCAATTGTTTTTGAACCTCTATATCTACTTATTTTTACACCTTTTGTAGATGAACCTAGAATTCTAACATCTAAATCAATATCTTCGGCATAGTTTTTTTGCACAGATTCTTGAGTCTTTTCAATTTTATTTGAAGGTTTATTTTTATCTTTTAAAGCTTGAATTTTTCTTTGTTTTTCTCTTTTTCTTTTTAGGGCAATTAATCTATTTCTTTTTCTTTTTTCTTCAGCTTTTAACTCTTTTTCTTTTAAGATATTTAAAGTAGAAAGTAAATTTGTAAGTGAGTTTTGTTTTTTGATAATATTTTTTAGCTCTCTTTGATAGAGTTTATGTTTATTTTCAATTGATGTTAAAGACTTAGAATGTTTGTTAAGTAAATAGTTTAATATTTTTTTCTTTTTTTCTCTTTTTTGAATGTATACATTTAACTTTCTTATTTCTCTTTCGTTAGCTGTTTTATCTTGAGATATTTTAATATATTGATTGTCAATTTTCAACATTTTATCTTTTGCTTCAGATGCTAATATTTCATAGACTTCACTGTCTGTTAACTCTTGAATAGAGTTCTTATTTGCAAGCTTCATAGCAACAGCAGAAGAGTAGTCTTCAATTATTGTATTAATTAACTCTTCTTCATAATCTTTTTTCTGATTTTGCAGTATCTCACTTTTAACACTCAATGTTGTAAGATTTTTTTTAGAACCTTCTAATAATTCTTTGTGTTGCACAATATCTTTAGTTACTAAAGTGATCTCTTTTTCTAGTTTTTTAAGCTCTTCATTTTGGTCTCGTATTTGATCAGCTATGGATTGAATTTTTTGTTCTGTTCTATTTTTAACATTTTTACTTTTATTTAGTATGGTCTTATTACTTTTAATTTTGTCATCAATAGATGCTGCTTGAACAATGATGGTGATAAATAGAAGTGAATATATTAATTTATGCATTTTTAATTTTATATCTAAAAAGTACTCCAAAAATTGTAACTATTGATATCCCAAATGATAATAAAAATAGTTTGAGAACTTCAAGTTCAACAAAAATTTTGGTGTTTAATATCTCATCTAATTCAACAGGCAATAGCATATGTAAATTATACGACACAAAGACAAATAGGCTTCCAGAAATAATAAAGGATAAGAAAGCACCATATACTGCATGTTTGATTACTGGCGCTGCACTATATAAAATAGATGCTCCATGTAGTTGGAAAATCATTATTCTTTGATTATGAGCAAGGAACCAAATGGTAACTTGTTTAGATAATATTATTACAACAAAAATAAGGATTAAACCAAAAAGAGTAATAATAATATCATTAATCATTAAAAGTAGAAGATAGATTTGATTATGATTTTTTGAAAATATCTCTATTCTTTTGATGTTTTTATTATTTAATAGTGTTGCTCTTATTTTTTTTAGTTCTGTTGTAGTTGGAAATACTTCCAAGTGAATTTCATAAAAGTGAGGTAATCTTTTATTTAGTAGGTCAATTGAACTTTCAGATAGTGTACTTTTTACATTGTTTATTATACTCTTATTTGATAGGGTATTTATTCTATCTACTTTAATTCCAGCAATTGTGTTGAAATCTTCTTTTATCAAAGGTGTGTGCGTTATTATTACAATTGAGTAGTCATTTGATATTGCTTT
Organism: Arcobacter denitrificans (SeqCode); assembly: GCF_048571185.1. Taxonomy (GTDB): domain Bacteria; phylum Campylobacterota; class Campylobacteria; order Campylobacterales; family Arcobacteraceae; genus Arcobacter; species Arcobacter denitrificans. The sequence continues at coordinate 2,484,025 of NZ_CP182350.1, forward strand.
TTTATAATTATTTACAATATTATTAGTCAATAAATATATTGAAAATGTTATTAACATTACCGTTAATGGTATAACAAAGGTAAAAATGTTTTTAAGAGACTTCATATATTATTCCATCCTCAATTGATAATTGTCTAAATCTAATTCCAAAGTTTTTTGGTACTCTATGGGTTACAACTACTACAGTGATACCAAGCTGTTCATTTGCACCTTTTAGTAAGTTCCAAACAACGTCAGCAGAATAGTCATCGAGGTTTCCTGTAGGTTCATCTGCTATGATTATTTTGGGGTTGTGTGCTAAAGCTCGTGCTACTGCTACACGTTGTTGCTCACCCCCACTTAGCTCATTTGGATAGTATCCTTTTCTATGAGAAAGTTTTACATGGTTTAATAGTTTGTTTGCTTGTTCTTTTGATATCTCATTTGAATATCCATTTATTTTAAGAGGTAACATAATATTTTCTTCAATTGTCCACTCTTTAATAAGTTTATAATCTTGAAATATTACACCAACATCTTTTCGTAAGTTTCGTAAATTTTTATTTCCTATGTGTGCTAACTCAAAATTATCAATTACAAAGCTTCCATGCTTTAAGGCTATATCCCCATACATAGATTTTATTAGAGTAGACTTTCCACTTCCACTTGCCCCACCTATAAAAATAAACTCTTTATGACCAATATGAAATGTACCTTTTTTTATAATAAACTTATTTTCATCATACGCAAGGTATATATTTTTAGCAGTTATCATCTTAATATCTCTTTCATTTTATTATGGGCTTTTATATTACTACTTGTAGGTATTGGTTCCCCTTGAAAGTATGATATATTACCCTTATCTATTAATAGGTATTTTGAAACTGGTCTATTAAATGAACCAAAAGTTACTTGAATAAGTCCAGAGTTCTCTTTATTTTCAATGATAAATAACTCTTCTATGTGATAAAAGAAGTCATCAAATACCTGTGATTTTTTAGGTAAGGTTTGAAATACAGCTACTAAATCGATTTTTTGCTCAAATGAAAAATCTTTTTCTTGTTCTATTTCATCATCATTAGAGTTAGAGTATAAAGTAACATCATAAATATTTTTATTTTGTTTTTTCCATCTATCTTCATATTTACTAGATATTGGCAAATTTTTATTAATATCAATCTCAATTCTACCATTAGGTAAATTTGTTAATAAGCCTACACAAAAATCAAAATATTTTCTACTATCAGTTCTAAGCTCCAATGTTCCATTATACTTTAAAACTCTTTTAGCTTCAAAAATGAACTCATTACTATAAACTCTTCTATGTGGTTTTTTATCCCAAGGTACTGGAAAATGAACAAATATTTTTCCAACACTATTTGATTTTATAAATTCCATAAAAAGTCGGGCATCATAATTGATAGCTAAAATATTTTTGATACCTAAAATTTTTACTTGTTTTAGCATCTGTTCAATTGATGGAGTATGAATCTCTAAGCCAATAAATTGAACATCAGGGTTACATTGTGCTTGATAAAGTAGGTGTCTTCCTGAACCAAATCCTATTTCAATTTGAATCTCTTTATTGGTTTTAAATTCATCAACAAAATAATTTATATCTTTTAGGTACTCTTTTTGAGGTTCTAGTTTTTGATTAAAATTATTTGTATTTGAAAAAGTAACTTTTGCCTCTGTAAACGTTGAGTAAGTATTTAGAGCATCTTTTACAATAGTAACAGGTGTGACTCGTGTTACTTTGTCAGCCTTTATCATTTTATTTTCATTATTATCTTTTAGAGTTAATAAGAACTCTTTATTTTGACTTGTAACACCTATTTTATATTCTATTTTTCTAGGTTTATCACTATTATTATAAGACTTGGCTATAAAATTAAAATCAACACCATCACTATTTGATGGCGTGATTAATTTATTATTTTCACTAAATACTATGTGGGGCATACTATTTATCTAATAACTTAGGTAATACTAAAAGTGTTTCATTTGTTTTTTCAGAGACTATACCATTTTCATCTACTGCTTCAATAGAGTATTGGTATTCAACTCCTCTTACAATATCTTTATCTTCAAATCTAAGATCAGTAATATTTGTATACTTCTCTTTTCTAGTTTTGAAAAAACTATCTTTTATAGTTTTATATATATTATAAAACTTTGCTCTATTATCACCTGGCTGCCAATTTAATATAGCTTTTTCACCTTGTATTTGTGCAAGTGTCAAGATAGGCTTATTAAGCTTTGTTAAAGTTATACCCATTACTGGGTTTACTTCAGGACTACTTTCTAGTCCATCTTTATCTATTGTTGTTACTTTATAAAAGTATCTTTTTCCATCTTCATTTATAAAGTCTTCATAAGTAAAAGTAGCATTATTTAGTTGCTTTAATTCACTAAATGAACCATCTGGTGAAGTGTTTCTATAGATTATATATCTAACCGCATCAACTGAGGCTGAAGGTTCCCAGTTTAGTGTTATTTTTTTAGGTTGATTATTTGTTGCTGTTAAATTTTGAACACCTGCTGGTAATGCTTTTGTTTGAGCTTTTACTATTTCACTATCAAGTGATGGGATATCTTGGAAAGTATAAGCAATAACTTTATATAAATAAACAATATTATCTTTTAAATCTGTATCAATATATTCAGCTTGTAATCTACCATCTAGGGTTTCTAATTTTTCCCAATCAGAGTCTTGTGGAGTTGATCTAAATACTTTATAGTACTCAACAGCTTCACTTTCATGAGGTCTCCATATTATTTTAATCTGTCTTGGTAGGTTAGAAATAGCTTGAATAAAAGCAATTCCTTCTGGTTTTGGAAGTGTCATTACTTGAAATGTTTTTGTAGGCTTTGATTCTACATCGTTTGAAGTACCGCTTGAAAAAGTATAAGCATATTTTGTATTTGGTGTTAAATCTTCATCTAAAAAGTGAGAAGAGTATCTATTTTCAATAAAATGTACCAATTTAAGTTTTGTGCTCTCTTCACTTAAGTTTGCTCTGTAAAGATTGTATCCAATAACTCTAGAGTCATCAACTTTTTGCCATTCAAAGGCAATTGATGTTATTCCTGATATTGTTCTAATAGACCCAGAATCAATAACTTCTAAGGTTTCATCAATTTTTGGTTTGTTGCCTTCGCCTAAATTCTTAGTGCTACATCCACTAATCAATAAAGCTAAAAGCAGAGTTAATGTAATCTTTACCCAGTTTCTCATTTACGGTCTCCATATTAAAGTTTTTATTTATAAATTCATTTATATCATTTGTGATATTTGCTTTAAAATCCATCTTCTCATTTGTAATAGGATGAATTAAATATAAGTTAAATGCGTGCAGATAAAACCTGTTTATTTTATTTAATTCGCCCTTAAATCCATATAAATTATCACCTAAGATGTGACGGTTGATACTATTTAAATGAACTCTAATCTGATGAGTTCTCCCTGTGAAAAGTTTACAGCAAATAAGTTCATATTTTTCATTTGTACTCATTTGCAATTTTGCAAAGGCAGTTTTTGCATTTTTTCCATCTGGTACTATTCCCATTTTTAATCTATTATTTGGATTTCTTCCTATGGGTTTTTCTATTACTATATTATCTTTTAATGGCATATCTAAAATAGCTAAATAGTATCTTCCCATTGTTTTATCTTCAAGTTGGCGAGATAATCCAACATGGGCTTCATTTGTTTTTGCTACAACCATTACACCACTTGTACCTTTATCTAACCTATGTACTATTCCATGTCTCTCTTCACCACTAATAGTTGATAAGGATATTTTTTTTGTTTTTAGCCAATCAACTAGGGTAGCTTCTTTTACACTTGGAGCTCCATGAACTACTAAGTCGTAAGGTTTATTTATTACTAAAATATGTTCATCTTCATATATTACTTCAACATCAAAATCTACTTCATAATTTTTTGATTTTTCTACTTCTGGAAGTTCTACTAAAATTTCTTGATTTTCTTTTAATTTGTAACCTGTTTTTGAGATGGTTTTTCCATCAACTTTTACGTACTCTTTCTTAATAAGTTGTTCTATTTGATTTCTTGTCTCTTCAAGCTTTTGTGATAAATATTTATCTAGTCTTGATTCTTCAAAAACAATAAAGTTTTTATGCATATTTCGATACTCTTTCACTATGAGATTTATTGACAAAAGAATTATTTCACAATTTGATTATCCCTTGATAGTTTTTATTATACCATTAATAGCATTGTCTTACCATTTAGTGAGTGAGATAAATGAATCTTTGGCACAAAGACAATTAGGATATTTCACCCTTGCTATTTTTTTATTTTTAGGTGTATTCTTTTTACCCTTACGAAGAAACTTAAGAATTATTCCATTTTTTTATTGGGTTGGTATTGCTTTATTGGTTGCTGTAGAGTTCGTTGGTGTTACAAAACTAGGGGCTCAGAGATGGCTTCAAATACCAGGTATTGCCATGACAATTCAGCCCTCAGAATTAATAAAACCAATATTTTTACTAATGATTGGATATTTAGTTAAAAATAGACCACCACCACGTGATGGTTATGACTTAAAAGATTTTTTATACTTTTCTTTGTATATTTGGATTCCTTTTATTTTGATTGCGAAAGAGCCTGATTTAGGTACAGCACTTATATTATTATTAGTTGGTTATGGGATATTATTTATCATTGGAGTTAATTGGAGGATTTGGGCAACTATTTTAGTTGTCCTAGCAACCTTGTCACCTTTTATTTATACAAATCTGATAAAAGATTATCAAAAACAAAGAATAAAAGACTTTATATCAGAGGAACCCAGTTATCACGTACAGCAATCCATTATTGCCATAGGCTCAGGTGGATTAACTGGAAAATCATCAGAAGAGGCAACCCAAGCACAACTAAAGTTCTTACCAATTGCTACAAGTGATTTTATTTTTGCATATTTAGTGGAAAGACATGGTTATGTTGGTTCCTTGATTCTTATTGTTATTTACATATTGTTAATCTTGCATCTCCTCTCCATGAACTACTATTTTTCTGATGATTATATAGTGCGTTGCTTTGCCTCCGGTATTGCATTATTAATATTTTTAAATATGAGTGTAAATATTTTTATGGTTATAGGGTTTGCCCCTGTTGTTGGACTACCCTTGCCCTTAGTCTCCTATGGTGGGAGTTCTTTTATAAATTTTATTGTAATATTCGCAATTTTAGAAAACTTACTCGCATTTAGGTTTATGGATTTATATAATTTTGAAAGGAAACTTTAATGAAAGCACAAAACTACTGTTTTATTGGTTTTGAAGATGATTTCGAAGAGTCAAAAGCTGTATTATTTGGAGCACCATTTGATGGAACTACGTCATTTAAACCAGGAGCAAGATTTGCCCCTTCTGCTATGAGACAAGATTCATGGGCCATAGAGAGTTACAGTCCATATTTTGATAAAGATTTAGAAGATTTAAAACTATTTGATTCAGGAGATTTAGAGTTACCTTTTGGTGATAAGAAAAATGCTCTTAGAATGATTCAAGAACATGTTAATGAAATAGTTGAGGCTAATAAAATCCCAGTTATGATTGGAGGAGAACATCTAGTTTCATTGGGTCCTGTTAAAGCATTAAGTAAAAAATATGATGAACTGCATATTATACATTTTGATGCACATACAGATTTAAGAGAAGATTACTTAGGTGAGGCTTTAAGTCATGCAACAGTTATACGAAGAATCTATGACCAAGTTGGCATTGGAAAAATAAATCAGTTTTGTATTAGAAGTGGATTAAAAGAGGAGTTTGAATGGGCAAAAAAACATACTCACTTAGAAAAGTTTACTTACAATACTTTGCCATCTTGTGTAAAAAGATTAAAAGACAAACCAGTATATATTACTATTGACTTAGATGTCCTTGATCCATCAGTGATGCCAGGAACAGGAACGCCAGAACCAGGTGGAATAGATTTTCATGATTTGATGAATATAATAAAAGAGTTAAATAAACTTAACAATGTAGTAGGAATGGATGTTGTAGAACTAAGTCCTAAATATGATGCAAGTGGTATTTCAAATGCAGTTGCATGTAAAACACTTCGAGAATTAGTTTTAGCTACAGTTAAATAACTGTAGTTAAAATTAATATTTCAACTAATAATAAAAACTTTTAAATAATTCTAAAAAAATAACTTTAATATAATCTAAAACTTGATAATATGTCATTAATATATACATTAATTGTATATTTAGTGATTATTAAAAGGAATATAATGAAAAAAACATTAGCTTTAAGTGCTTTACTTGCATTAACAACATCTAGTATGGCAATGGATGTAGAATACTTTATTGGTGCAGGAGCAGAAAGAGGAAAGCTTGATACAACAGTATCTGGAGGTAACTTATCAATAGGAAATAAATATAATGATACCGCTTTTAAGTTGAAAGCTGGTGCAATAATAGATAAGAAACATAGAGTTTCTTTATCACGAGTAGGTTATAGTGAAAAGGGTGGAGATTTTGATTTAACAAATTTAAATTATGATTATATAATACCACTTAAAAATGATTTTAGTTTATTGGCTGGTGTACATGCAGGAGTTGCTGAGTATGATGAACCTGGATATAATATTGATGGTTTTGATTATGGATTACAAGCTGGGGTATTATATGATATTACCTCAAACGTACAATTAGAAACAAATTTAGCATATACAAAATTTAATGTTGAAGAGACTTTTAGTGGTGTAAAAGCAGAGTTTAATGATGGTATATCATTTTACTTAGGGTTTAATTATAAGTTTTAATTAATAAGAAGAGAAAAACACTTCTCTTCTTAATTTTCTTCCATTATTTTTTTTACTTCATGAAGTAATTCTATTGAAGCTTCAATCTCTTCTTTTCTAATTGCAACGCTTTCTACGTTACAACCAATAGGTATACCTTTTGATTTTCCAAAAGTATAAAGCTCTTTAAAAATATCAATACAAAGTTTCATTGAGTCATGAAGAATATCGCCTGAAGCTTTTAAATCCTCTTCTAAATAGTTAGGTATACTAATTCCTAGCCATTTCATAAAGCCTAAGGTTTTTGCACTTCCACAAGGAGTTAAGGTAAATATAATAGGAACTACCTCTTTGTTATTATCTTTTGCATATTTTGCATAATCAGTTAGAAATATTTTAGAAGCTTCAAGATTATATACACATTGTGTTATAAAGTATTCACAAGAGTTATCGATTTTTGAGAACACTCTTATATGTTCATCATGTTTTACCATATGTCTTTCAGGAATAGTTATCCCTCCTAAGCATAGGTTATCATTTATCTCTTTTTTTAATCTATATGCTTCAGGAAGTGTCATTGGCTTTTTCAAGTTATGTGAAGCAGCTCCTACAAATACAGAATGAACTTGATTCTCTTTTGTAATTTCAAGCCAAGCAGGAAAAGTTTCACTTGTGTAATTACCAACAGCTCTATAGACTACTCTAGGAATCTCTAAGTCTTTTAAATAAGTTCTTGAATATTCACAAGGGTCTAAAGTTTTAATAAATGGAAATGGTCTTTTTTCATCTGTTCTATCTGATTCATCTTGGATATCATAAAGAACTAAGCCATCTATAGGAAGAGCTGAGATTCTATCAATATGTTTTTTAGCAATTTCTTTTATTTCATCTTCTGTGTGTTTGATTTTTGGTGGAGTGATACCATATAGTAGTATTCCACTCTGTTTGTTTCGTATTTTATCAGTTAACATAATTCTCTTTTTAAGTTATTGTTTTTTGTATTCTACAAAGTTTTTTATTAATAAAGCCTATAAGTAACATAGATTCTTATTTTAGTAGCTTCTTTAGGTCTTGGATAATCTTTGTATGCAATTTCAATAGTTCTAATAGTATTTTTATCTAAAGCTTCATATCCAGATGAAGTAGTAATTAAAGGCTGAGTAATATCTCCATTTGGGTGCAAAGTAAATTCAATTATGTTCATACCACTTTGTCTAGTTCTTACTGAAATAGCAGGATATCTTAAATATTTTTGTGTGATAGCACCTATACTTTTTAGGTTTTTTTGTAAATATACTTTCTGAACCTTAGTAAATGAATTATATTCTTCCCCATAAAGTTTAATATAGCTTTGTGTTATTTCATCTAATAGTTCTACATCTTCTTCTGGCGTTGCTAAATAATTTTCTAAAGTATCTTTTTGTAGTTTTGTAGGGTTTAGTTTTGTATAATTAGGTGTGACTTCTTTTTGTTCACTTGGTTTAGGCTCAATTTTTTTAGGAATATCTTTTTTAACTTCTCTTTTTTTTGCAACTTCAATCTGATTTTTAGTGACTTTTTTATAGATAGTTTTCTTTTTAGGTACTTCTTTTTTAATCTCTTCTTTTATTTGCTTTTTTTTAGGTGTTTGTTTTTTTTGTTCTACTTGTTTTGGAGTTGATTTTAATCTTACATAATTTACAGCAGATTTTTTTGTAGTTTTAGATGTTGAAGGAGAGTCCTGTATTTCATCATTTTTTATTTTAAATGTCTTGAAAGTTAACAGATGTATAGATATTGATAAAATTAAAGCAAAAATGATGTATTTCATAAAGTCTATTATAGTACAATAATGCTTTTATTTTAAATTAAAAGGTTAGGAATATACATGTTTGAAAAATCTATAATTGCTTATCAAGATGCTAAAAAAGTAATACCAGGTGGTGTTGATTCTCCCGTTCGGGCGTTCAATAGTGTAGGGGGAACTCCTCCTTTTATGTCAAAAGGTGAGGGTGCTTACTTAGTGGATATTGATGGAAATAAGTATTTAGATTTTATTCAAAGTTGGGGACCTCTTATTTTTGGTCATTGTGACAAAGATATAGAAGAGGCTGTTATTAAAACAGTTAAAGATGGTTTGTCTTTTGGGGCACCAACAGTTTTAGAAACAGAACTTGCAAGTGAAATAGTAGAGATGTATGATAATATTGATAAAGTGAGATTTGTGAGCAGTGGAACTGAAGCTACAATGAGTGCTATTAGATTAGCTAGAGGTGTTACTGGTAAAAATGATATCTTAAAATTTGAAGGTTGTTATCATGGACATTCTGATTCATTATTAGTACAAGCAGGTTCTGGAATGGCTACTTTTGGAAGTCCAAGTTCACCAGGAGTTCCTGCTGATTTAACTAAACATACACTTTTATGCGAATATAATAATATTGAAAATCTTAAAAAGTGTTTTGAACAAAGTTCAGATATAGCTTGTATTATTATAGAACCAATTGCTGGAAATATGGGTTTCATTCCTGCAGATATTGAGTTCTTAAAAGCTTGTAGAGAAATTTGTGATGAAAATAATACTTTACTTATTTATGATGAAGTTATGACAGGATTTAGAACTAGTTTAAAAGGTACTAGTGGAATAGTAGAACCTCAAGCAGATATTATTACCTTTGGAAAAGTAATAGGTGCAGGTATGCCTGTAGGTGCTTTTGCTTCAAGTAAAGAAATAATGGGACACTTAAGTCCAGATGGTGCTGTTTATCAAGCAGGAACACTAAGTGGGAATCCAGTTGCAATGGCAGCAGGACTTACAAGTTTGAGAAAACTAAAAGCAAACCCAGCCATTTATGATGAGTTAAATGCAAAGGCAGTTAGATTAACAACTGGCTTAAAAGAAGTAGCAGATAAATACAACATACCATTACAAATAAATACAAGAGGAAGCATGTTTGGATTTTTCTTTTGTGATATTGATCCTAAAAATTTTAAAGAAGTTGGGACATGTGATTTTGATAGATTTGCAACTTTTCATCACGAGATGATTAAAAGAGGTTTCTATTTTGCTTGTAGCCAATATGAAGCAGGATTTATTTCAACTGTTATGACAAATGAAGATATAGATGCTTGTATAAGTGCAGCAGATGATATTATGAAAAGTTTTTAAGGAAGTAAAATGAGTATTTTAAAAAATGTTGATTTAGAAAAAAAAGCAAATGTATATTTTGATGGCAAGGTTACAAGTAGAAGTTTTGTAGATAGTGATGGAGAGAGAAAATCATTAGGAATAATGATGCCAGGATCTTATAACTTTGGAACTGCAGCGGCTGAAGTTATGGAAATACTTGAAGGAGAGTGTGAAATAAAACTAAAAGATTCAAATGAATGGAAAACATATACTACCAATACAACATTTTCAGTTCCTGCAAACTCTAGCTTTGATATTAAAGTTAAGACTTTAACTGACTATTGTTGTTCGTATCTTAAATAAGGAATTTTATGGATAATAATACAAACAAAGATAGACCAAAACATGAATCAAAGCTGATTGCCTTAGATAACTTATCTTTAGGTATATCAATTGTTGTTGCTGTATGTATTGGTTTTGCTATTGGATATGGATTAAAGCAGTGGACAGGATATACATGGACATTGTGGTTAGGACTATCTTGGGGATTAGCTGCTGCTGGGCTAAATATTTACAAGGCATATAAAAGAGCTCAAAAAGAGTATGAGGGAATGGAAAATGACCCAAGATATGCCCACAGAGCAAAATATGGTGATAAATCAGACAACGATGATGATTAAAAAGTTTGCCAAGCTATTTTTTATAATAGATGCTGGTGTTATTATATTTTGTGTTTTATCAAATAACTATATTTGGCTTATAAATACTCAAGTGGCATTTATCTCTTCTTTATTTATCTCCCTTGCAACTTTTCTTTCATATAAAAGAAATGTAAGTAAGCGCTTAGAAAATATTGATTATGATGCCCATCTTTTTAATGATAGGGATGAAATTGATAAAATTGATGATCCATATGATTTATATGATGAGGAAGAGATAAATGAGAAAAAAGATTTTTCAGCTTCTGAAATAAAAGATATTATAAAAGAAGAAAAGTCACGAATCAAGCAAAATAGTTTTAAAAATACTATTTATAGTAGTGGAAGTTTTATATCAGTGTATAGAATTGTAGGTTATGTAATACTTATTTTTGGATTTTTCTCTTTGAGTAACAATGGGGTATTTAATGCAATGCCTTATTTAGCAGGACTTTTTATTGTCCCACTATCAATGCTTTGTGCTAAATTTATTTTAAAATAAGAGGTAAGTCTATTATAGCTTTATCTCTTTCTAAAGATAATATCATAGAGCTTCTATTTTTATCATGTTTTATTGAGTCAGGATTATAATGATAATTGTCTCCATAAATCTCAATAGTAACTAAAGAGTACTTCTTATCTTCTAGTCTAATATATTCACCTGTTTTTAATTTCACAGAAGTATTTATAAACTTACAATCACTATCAAAAGAATCATAAATACTATTTAAAAGTTTTAGAAAGTCAGAAGCAACCATCATAAACTCTGGAATAGAAGGATCATAATTCTTCACAAATTTAACTTCTGATTTAGTTTTTCTTGTTGAGATTGTCAAATCAACTAATGTGAAAATATTTGTTTTAGAGATGTTTTTTGGTGCATATTTTTTATCTTGTTTAACATTAGTACTTTTATACAGTTTCATGTGAATTTCATTGTCATTTTCATATGTAACTGAAATAGCATAAAAAATATAGTTGTGTAATATTAAGTTTATATATGAGGTCTCAAAACCATAGTTTGCAGGGGCATGTTTTAGTGCTAGGTCATAAAGTTGCTCTTTTTTTACTCTATTTAGTAAAAATTGTGCTTCTTGATTTGTATATAATATTTTACCTTGGGAAGAGAAAGATAAAATAGGATTTAAATCTTGCTCTACCCAATTTTCATAGATACTCATCAAATATTAGCTTTCTACGTAATTCTTAAGATTTTTCCCAACTTTTGGGTGTTTTAGTTTTTTAATTGCACTTGATTCAATTTGTCTTACTCTTTCTCTAGTAACACTTAACTCTTTACCAATCTCTTCAAGAGTTCTATCACTAGCATCATCCATAAGTCCAAATCTCATTCTTACAACTGCTTGTTCTCTCTCATTTAGTTGAGCTAATATTTGGTCAATCTGATTTTGTAAATCTTCTTTCATAATATTATCAACAGGAGTTGGAGCTTTTTCATCAGGTACAAAATCTCCAAATTTACCATCTTCATCAGACCCAATTGGCGCTTCTAAAGATACTGGTTCTTTTGTGATTTTAATTACTTGTTTTACTTTATCAACTGGTAGTCCAACTTCTTTTGCAATTTCATCTACATTTGGCTCTTTACCATTTTCTTGAATACCTTTTCTGATAATCTTATTGATTCTGTTAATAGTTTCAATCATATGAATTGGAATTCTAATAGTTCTTGCTTGGTCAGCAATTGCTCTTGAAATTGCTTGTCTAATCCACCAAGTTGCATAAGTAGAGAATTTGTACCCTTTCTTATATTCAAACTTGTCAACAGCTTTCATTAGACCAATGTTTCCTTCTTGGATTAAATCTAGGAAAGGTAAACCTCTATTTGTGTATCTCTTTGCAATAGAAACTACAAGTCTAAGGTTTGATTTTGCCATTCTAGTTTTTGCTTCATCTGTGATTTTTTTACCACGTTTGATTTGCTCTAAAACATCTACTAACTCTTCAGGTAGTAAATCAAAGCCACCTTTAGAGGCTTCTGCTGTTTGGAAAAGTTTTTTGATTTCCATATAAGTAGAAACCATAGTCGCTTCTGGAACCATAGAAGTGATTTGTATTTTTGACAAATTAATAATGTTTTCTAATAGTTTTTCATGATTTTTCTTTAGAGTATCATTAAAAAGAGGTAGTTTATACTCGAGTCTTTTTAATTCTGAATCAAAACCAGTATCTGATTTAAGAGCAGTCTCCATAGCTTTTACAATCTCTGTAATAAGTTTAGATGTTGGTCCTAAGTCAATTAAAGCTTGTTTTAAAACCTGTTTTTTAAATGCAGTTGATAAGTTAAATGTTATAGTATCAAGCTCATCATCAGACTTTGGAGTCTCTTTTGCTTGAAACTTTAACCAATCTTTTTTTGCTTTTTCCAAAACTTTGAATGCAGCAATAATAGTTTCAGCTCTTTTATCTAGTTTCTTTTGTTTTTTTCCACTTGCTTCTTCTTCACTCTCTTCATCACTATCATCATCACTTGCAACTTCTTCAACTTCTTCAGCTGAATCATCGTTGTCTTCATCATCAAAGTTTCTAAAAAGCTCTTTAACCTTTCTTTCTCTATTTACTAAAGGTTCTCTATATTCTAAAATAAAATCTACTAAATATGGAACAAAACAAATAGCATCAAGGATTATATCTTCACCCATTTCTATTTTTTTAGATATCTCTATCTCTTCTTCTTTTGTAAGCAATGGAATTTGACCCATTTCTCTTAGGTACATCCTAACAGGAGAATCAGATCTTGACCACTCTAAAAGTTCTTTGTTTTTAAGTAGGTCATAAACACTACTTTCACCATCAATCATTTTATTTCGTTGGTCTTCTCTTCTTTTAGCTTCAAAAGCATTCATCACTTTAGCTTGTTCTTGTGAAGTCATCATTTTTACATTGTATAACTGCATAATCGCAATTAGTTTTTTTATATTTTGACTTGACGGAGCTTTAGGGAATAACTTTATGACTTTTTCAAAAGTTAAGGTTGAATCTTTATACTCTTTTGCTAATTTTTCAATTTCTTTATTTAAATCTTTTGCACTCATATTTTTTGTAAGTTCCTTGCTTGAAAGATAAGTCAGATATTATATCCAAAGTTGCTAAAATAACTATTAATTTTTAATGTTTAATCTATTTTTTCTAAAAATTTAGATAAAATTCGACTTTATTTGAAGATAAAAATTATTAAAAGAAAATAAAACTTGATCGTTATGTATCGTTTATTTTTTAATTTTAAAGGATTAAAAATATGAGTAAAATTACTGGTAAAGTATGGAATTTTGGGGCAAATATTGACACTGATGTTATTATTGCTGCAAGATATTTAAATAGTTCAGACCCAGAGCATTTGGCTAAATATGTTATGGAAGATGCAGATCCTGAATTTCCAAAAAAATTGCAAAAAGGTGATATTATAGTTGCTGGTGAGAACTTTGGATGTGGAAGTTCAAGAGAACATGCTCCTATTGCTTTAAAAGCTGCTGGAGTTGCTGCTGTTGTTGCTCCATCTTTTGCTAGAATTTTTTATAGAAATGCATTTAATATGGGATTACCAATTTTTGAATTACCTGAGTCTTTAGAGATAAAAGAGGGTGAAGAGATTTCAATTGATTTAGATAATGGTGAAATTACAAATAATACACAAAATAAAACATATAGATTTACAGCAATTCCACCTTTTATGCAAGAATTAATACAAACAGGTGGATTAATTAATTATGCAAAAACTGAGATGGGTAAGGAAAAATAATAATGAAGACATATAATATTTCAGTAATAAAAGGTGACGGAATAGGACCAGAGATAGTTGATGAAGCTATAAAAGTATTAGATGCAGTATCTTATAATTGTGGATTTCAATTAGAGTATAAAGAGTATCTAATGGGTGGTATTGCTATTGATATGACTGGTGTCCCTCTTCCTGATGAAACAGTACAAGGTGTTTTAAATTCTGATGCTTGTTTGTTTGGTTCAATTGGTGGAGAAAAATGGGATACTTTACCAAGAGATCTTAGACCTGAAACTGGACTTTTAAAGTTTAGAGAAGCTATGGGAGTTTATGCAAACTTGAGACCTGCAATTATTTATGATGAACTTGTAAATGCTTCAACATTGAAACCTGAAGTTATTGAAGGTGTTGATATTATGGTAGTACGTGAACTTATTGGTGGCATTTACTTTGGTCAACCAAGAGAAAATGATGGTTTTAAAGCATTTAATACTATGGTTTATACAAAACCTGAAATTGAAAGAATCGGTAAAAAAGCATTTGAATTAGCAATGAAAAGAGATAAAAGAGTTTGTTCTGTAGATAAAGCAAATGTTCTTGAAGTTTCTCAATTGTGGAGAGATACTATGGAAGAAATTGCAAAAGATTATCCAGAAGTAGAACTAAGCCATATGTATGTGGATAATGCAGCTATGCAATTAGTAAGAAATCCAAGACAATTTGATGTAATAGTAACTGGAAATATTTTTGGAGATATTTTATCTGATACAGCCTCTATGGTAGTAGGTTCTATTGGATTATTACCAAGTGCTTCTACTGGAGATAAAACTGCTATTTATGAACCAATTCACGGTTCTGCTCCTGATATTGCAGGACAAGGAATAGCAAACCCAATTGCAACAATTGAGAGTGCTGGTATGATGCTTAGATACTCTTTTGGAGAAACAGAAGCTGCTGATTTAATTGATGGTGCTATTAAAAAAGCATTAAAAGATGGTTTTAGAACAAAAGATTTAGCTGCTTATGATGCTAAAGAAGTTGTTACAACTTCTGAAATGGGTGATATTATTGCAAATAATTTAAGAAAATAGTAATTAAACTATTTCTTATTTATAATTAAAATGTTAGAATTAAAAATAATAATTTTTTAAAGGTGTCTTAATGGGTGAAAAAAAATATAGATTAATTACAAGAAGTGATATGGATGGATTGGTGTGTGGTACACTATTAACATATCTTGATTTGATTGATGATATTATTTTTGTTCACCCAAAAGATATGCAAGATGGACTTGTAGAAGTATCATCTAATGATATAACTACAAACTTACCATATGTTGATGGTGTACATTTAGCCTTTGATCATCACTTTAGTGAAACTTTAAGAAATGAAAAAAAAGATAACCATATCATAAATCCAGATGCTCCAAGTGCTGCACAAGTTGTATATGACTACTATGGAGGAGATGAAGTTTATCCTATGAGATTTATAGGCATGATGAATGGTGCCAATAAAGCTGATAGTGCTGACTTTACACAAGAAGATATCTTAGAACCTCGTGCTTGGGCATTGTTGAGTTTTATTATGGACTCAAGAACAGGGCTTGGAAGATTTAAAGACTTTGAAGTTTCAAACAAGCAGTTAATGCGAAACCTTATTGACTATTGTGCTAAACATAATATTGATGAAATTCTTGAAATAAAAGAGGTAAAAGAGAGAGTTGATCTTTACTTCAAATATGAAAAAGAGTTTCATGAACAACTAGAAAAATGTACAAAAATCTATGGAAATGTAGTTGTAATTGATTATAAAGATGAAGAGATAATTTACCCTGGAAATAGATTTTTAGTATACGCAATGTATCCAGAAGTAAATGTTTCTATTCATGTAAGTTATACTTTTGATAGGGACAAATTAGTTTTTTCAACTGGAAAATCAATTATAAATAAAACATCAAATACAAATGTTGGTGAACTTATGCTTAAATATGGTGGCGGTGGTCATAAGGCAGCTGGTGGTTGTCAAATACCTCTTGATGCAGCACCAAAAGTATTAGAAGAGATAATTGAAAAATTAAATCAAGATGGTTGATTTAATTTTTCATGAACTATTTTATAAAACTCATTAGCATCTGCTAAGACTAAACTACTTTCCCTTTGTTTATTGCCCCACATAGGCTCAGGAAAATATGAATCTTCTTTAAATCTTGCCATTATATGAAAGTGTACATGTGGAACATAATTTCCAAAAGATGCAATATTTATTTTTTGGGGATTAAAATAACTCAACATCTCTTTTTCTATAATATCTAAGGCTCTTAATATTTCTATTTTGGTCTCATTATTACATTGAGAAAACTCTTTTATATCTTTTTGAGTAAAGATTTTTAGCCAAGGTATTTCGCTTTTTTCAATCTCTACTTTTATTAAACTGTTTTCATAAATCATTTATATTCCTAAATATTATTAAAATCAACTGTGATTTCATCCATTTGTTCTTCACTTAAATATTTGTTTGCATAATCAAGATGCAAGTTATTATCAACAAAAAACTTAACAATATCTCTATCTAAGTCTTGGTCTTTTACCATAAAAGATAATATTCTTAGTGATGTATTCAGCGAATTTGCTTTTTTATATGGTCTATCATTTGCAGTTAGGGCTTCAAAAACATCAGCAACTGCAAGTATCTTATCTTCTATTGTCATAGGTAAATCAAGAATTTCAGGTGCTGAATATCCTCCGCCTTTTACTTTTTTATGATGTGAACCTGCAATAACAGGAACTCTTTTAAGCTTTTTAGGGAAAGGTAAAGTTTCTAACATTTTATAGGAGACTGTAACGTGATTATTAATCACATCTCTTTCCTCATTTGTTAAAGTACCTTTTCTAATACAAAGATTATATACTTCGTCTTCTGTTAAGATATTAATCTCTTCCCCATCTATTTTTAAGGTTTGTTTTGCAATTTCTTTTATTCTTTCTATTTTTTCATCTTCCATGAATTCGCCACCTGTATTACATGAAATGATAAAATCTAAATCCTCATTTAAAGAGACAACTTTGTCTTCATATTTTTTAGCTAAATCATTTTTTTCTTTTACAGAAGTTGCTTTTGAACTATTTTTAAAATATTCAAGTTCATAATCTTTTCTTACAATTTCAAACTTTGCTTTTACTATGTTGATTCTATCATGTATAGTTTCAAGTTTTTTACCCTTGTCTACAACATATTCAGGAATTACAATCTTACCAATATCATGAAGCCAAGCAGCTCTACTCATCTGTTTTACTTCATCTTTAGTAAAATTAATATGACTAAATACTGTTGTATCTTCATTTATAGCATTTGTAAGAGTCTCTGCAATTTCAGCCACTCTATTAATATGTCCACCTGTATACTCTGATTTTTCACCAATTGCAGTTGCAATTGATTTGATAAATGAGTCTAAAAGGTTTTCTAACTCTGTAATGAGTCTATTATTTGTAATAGAAACAGCAGCCTGTGAAGCCATAGATTCAATAAGTTGCTTA
The DNA here is from genome assembly GCF_048571185.1 of Arcobacter denitrificans (SeqCode). Taxonomy (GTDB): domain Bacteria; phylum Campylobacterota; class Campylobacteria; order Campylobacterales; family Arcobacteraceae; genus Arcobacter; species Arcobacter denitrificans. The sequence continues at coordinate 2,501,864 of NZ_CP182350.1, forward strand.
TCATCATTTGTAAATGTTATTGGCTGTCCTTCTGTATCCATTTTATTTAACAATTGAAGGACTCCAATTACTGTGTCCTCATGATTTTTCATAGGAATTACAAGCATTGATTTAGTTCTATATCCAGTTGATTTATCAAACTTTTTTGTACCTTCAAAGTTAAAGTCTTTTGTCTCATAAACATCAGGTATATTAATCATTTTACCCTCTAAAGCACAAAGAGCTGCAACCATTTGTTCATTTGGTGTTCCATCTTCTTGATATAAAGGAAGTTCTGGCCAAGTAATTTTTCCCTCAGTTCCACCCATTTTTATACTTAATGAGTCAGTTTGCACAACTTGAAATCTTAATCTTTTTTCATCTTCTGTTACTAAATAAAGAGTTCCTGCATCTGCATCTGAGAACTCTTTTGCTCCAAGAAGTATTTTTTCCATAAGAACATCAAAATTCTTTTCAGTAGTAAGAGATTTACCAATATCAATTAGATTTTTCACCTCTTTTTTTCTAATATTTGATCTTTTAGTATTGTATGATAAATATTCATTTGATAAAGAAATCACATCCCCATCATCTAATATTTTACCTTCATTTAAAAGCAGTTTTTCTTGATGAATCTCTTCTCTTAATATCTTTTCATAGCTAGGTTTTATATGGTCAATATAAACTCTTACATCATCTCTAGTTAGTTTTTTTAGCTCTTGTTTTAACAAAGCAGGAGTTAAATGCTTACTATCAGAGGCAAGCTTTTCAAACTTTGAAGGAAAAGATACATCTATAATTACAGAGTGTATAGTTAAGTCCCTGTTTATATTTTCCCAAATAGAGTCACATATATAAGTATCTGAAGTAAAAAGTGTAGCATTGTTATTTTTACTTATAATATAACCACAACTTGATTTTGTGTGGTTATTTTCTATTGGAGTTAATTTTGTATCATCTTCTAAGGTAATTGTTTCATTAAGTTTTATTGGTATTAACTCTATTGCTTTAAAATTTTGATAAATTAAATCAATCTCACAAAAATCAGGCCAAATCTCCCAATTAAAAATGTGTTTTTCTAAATCATTTATGGTTTTTTCTATACCATATATTTTTATTGGCTTTGTTCTTTTTTCAAAAAAGGCATCAATTAGAAATGGGATATCATTTATATGGTCCAAATGAGAATGTGTTAAAAATATATTATCAACATACTGTGCATTATCATCTAAACCCCTTAAAATGTTACCTGCATCAATAACAGTATTTGGATTTATTTGGATACATGTGGTACTTGACTTAAGCCCTTTTCCACCATATGCACCTAATATTTTAATTGAATTTTTCATTACTTTCATTATATACTCCAATGTCGTTAAACGATTATATCAAATAATTTTTAAAATAATTTTTTTTTACGATTTTTCTACTGAAGTAAGGGAAAATTAATTAATGAAGTCTTAAGTAAACTTTAAATATAATCCAATTCCATTTTTCAACCACAAAAGAGTTTTTTATAAAAATTTTGTGTTTTATAAAGAGTTGGTAGGAAGAGCGCAAGTGGACAGTATGAATTAATATAAGTGAAGCAGTTTACTTTTTATTCACGCTTCTTGCCTGTTGAAAGTGGATAATAAACACAAAGGAAAGCAACTATGAAAGTTAGAGCTTCGGTAAAAAAAATGTGTGACAAATGTAAAGTTGTCAAAAGAAGAGGGATCGTAAGAGTAATTTGCGAGAACAAAAAACACAAACAAAGACAAGGATAACCATGGCAAGAATTGCGGGTGTTGATTTACCAAACAAGAAAAGAATGGAATACGCATTAACGTATATTTTTGGAATTGGGTTATATAACTCAAGATTAATCCTTGATGCTACTGGTATATCTTATGACAAAAGAGCTCATGAGTTAACAGAAGATGAAGCAGCAGCTATCAGACTTGAGATTCAAAAAAACTACCAAGTTGAAGGGGATCTTAGAAAGAAAGTAGCTATGGATATTAAAGCACTTATGGATTTAGGTTCATATAGAGGTTTAAGACATAGAAAAGGTTTACCATGTAGAGGGCAAAAGACTAAAACTAATGCTCGAACTAGAAAAGGTAAAAAAAGAACTGTTGGTGCAGCGTAAGGATAAACAATGGCAAAAAGAAAAGTAACTAGAAAAAAAGTAGTAAAAAAGAATATTGCTGATGGTATCGTTCATATTGCGGCATCATTTAACAATACTATGGTAACAATAACTGATAGAGCTGGAAATGCAATCGCATGGAGTTCTGCTGGAAACTTAGGTTTCAAAGGTAGTAAAAAGTCTACTCCTTTTGCTGCTCAAGCTGCAGTTGAAGATGCAATGGCAAAAGCAATTGAACACGGTATCAAAAATGTTGGTATCAAAATTCAAGGACCAGGTTCAGGAAGAGATACAGCAGTTAAAGCTGTAGGAGCTATGGAAGGCATTAGAGTTTCATGGTTAAAGGACGTTACACCGTTACCACATAATGGTTGTAGAGCTCCTAAGAGAAGAAGAGTGTAAGGAGTAGTACATGGCAAGATATAGAGGACCAGTAGAAAAAATCGAGAGAAGACTTGATGCAGACCTTGGATTAAAAGGTGAGAGAAGACTTAACGGAAAATCTGCGTTAGAAAAAAGACCATTCGCTCCTGGACAACACGGACAAAGAAGAACAAAAGTTTCTGAGTACGGTTTACAATTAAGAGAGAAACAAAAAGCTAAATTTATGTACGGTGTATCTGAAAAACAATTCAGAAAATACTTTAAAGAAGCAGCAAGAAGAGAAGGAAATACAGGGTCTAACTTAATTACATTAATTGAGCAAAGATTAGACAATGTTGTTTATAGAATGGGATTTGCTACAACTAGAGCAAATGCTAGACAATTTACAACTCATGGACATATCTTAGTTGATGGAAAAAAAGTAGATATTCCTTCTTTCGTAGTAAAACCAGGGCAAAAAATTGAGATTAAAGAGAAATCTAAAACTAATCCTCAAGTTGTAAGAGCTTTAGAATTAACTAACCAAACAGGTATTGTTGAGTGGGTTGATGTTGATAAAGACAAAGCATTTGGTATTTTTACTAGAATTCCTACTAGAGAAGAAGTAGTTATTCCTGTTGAAGAAAGATTAATCGTAGAGTTATATTCTAAATAATAAATAAAGGTAGCAGAGTATGAAGAAATTTGCAGACACTCCATTTTTACCAACAGAAGTTGAGATCGAAGCTATAAGTGAATCTGAAGCTAAGATTTCTGCATATCCATTTGAAAGTGGTTTTGCAATTACATTAGCGCACCCTTTAAGAAGACTTCTTCTATCTAGCTCAGTTGGATACTCTCCAATTGCAGTTAAAATAGAAGGTGCAAGCCATGAGTTTGATTCTTTAAGAGGTATGTTAGAAGATATTGCTATTTTTATTATCAATCTTAAAAATATTAAATTTAAAATAGTAGGTGATGAAAGTCAAGTTGAAGTTGAATATTCTTTTAACGGACCTAAAGAGATTAAAGGTTCTGACTTAGTAAACTCAGATGTTGAAGTTGTAAGTCCAGAAGCTCACTTAGCTACAATCAATGCTGATTGTAACTTAACTTTTTCTGTAATTATTCAAAAAGGTATTGGTTATATGCCTTCTGAAGATATTAGAGAAATGGTTGCTAGTGATTATATTCCACTTGATGCTTTCTTTACTCCTGTAAAAAAAGTTGTTTATGATATTGAAAAAATGCTAGTTGAAGATAATCCAAACTTTGAAAAAGCTGTGTTTACAGTTAAAACAAATGGACAAATTACACCAATCAATGCTTTTAAAGAAGCGGTTTCTGTAATGTATTCTCAAATGTCAGTATTCAATAAAGTATTCGATTTATCAGAAGTAACAGTTAGTGACTCAACTGAAGAACCTGTAGAATTAAAAGATTTAATTGTAAAAATTGATGATTTAAATTTAAGTGCTAGAAGTTTTAACTCTCTTGATAGAGCAGGGTTAAAGTACTTAGGTGAATTGGTACTTATGAGTGAAGTAGAAGTTAAGAATATTAAAAACTTAGGAAAAAAATCTTATGACGAGATTGCTGATAAATTAGCATCTTTAGGGTTCCCTGTTGAAAATACACTTCCAGAAAATATTGCATCAGCTTTAAGAAGAAAGCTAGAGCAGTTTAAAGCATAAAAAAGGTAAATTATGAGACATAAGCATGGATATAGAAAGTTAAGTAGAACTTCTTCTCATAGAAAAGCATTGTTAAAAAACATGGCAATAGCTTTAATAGAGAGAGAAAAAATTGAGACTACAGTTCCTAAAGCAAAAGAACTTAGTAGATATATTGAGAGATTAATTACAGTTTCAAGAGAAGCTGATTTAAATACTCATAGATTTGTATTTGCTTCATTACAAGATAAAGAAGCTACAAAAAAATTAATTAATGAAATTGCACCAAAATACGTAGGTAGAAACGGTGGATATACTTCAATAGTTAAAACAAGAATCAGAAGAGGTGATGCTACACCTATGGCATTCATTTCATTAGTATAATTACTAATAAATATGTTTGTCTAAAAGGGAAGAAGAGCTTTGCTCTTCTTCCCTTTTTTTATATAAATACAATTGAAAATTATTTTTAGAATTTAATCAAATTTTTTGTATAATCACGATATTTTATAATGATTAGGAGTTATAATTGATAACATTAAAAGAAGCACTTTTATTAACAAGTGACGAGATAAATAAATTAAGAAACGAACTAACAGAAAAAATTAAAAATAATAACATTGGTGCTTATGTTGAACAACTAACTAATACAGATATAAATATTTCAGGTTCTGGCATACCAATAGCGATAAAAGATATTATAAACGTTAAAGATTGGAGTGTAACTTGTTGTAGTAACATTCTAAAAGGATATGTAAGTCCTTATGATGCAACAGTAATCAAAAATCTAAAAGAAGCAGGATTAAGTCCTTTTGGAAGAGCCAATATGGATGAGTTTGCCATGGGAAGTTCAACTGACACTTCTTGTTATGGAAAAACTTTAAATCCACACAATCACAATAGAACAGCTGGTGGAAGTTCAGGTGGTAGTGCAGCAGCAGTTGCCGCTGGAATTGCCGTTGCAGCACTTGGAACTGATACAGGTGGATCTGTTAGACAACCAGCAGCATATTGTGGTGTTGTAGGTATGAAACCAACTTATGGAAGAGTTTCAAGATATGGAATTACTGCATATTCTTCTTCACTTGACCAATGTGGACCTATCACACAAAATGTTGAAGACTCTGCAATATTATATGATATTATTTCAGGACATGATCCTATGGATTCAACATCTGCTGATGTTGAATATGAAGCAGTAGCTCCAAAACTTAACAGTGATAGAAAACTTACAATTGCAGTAATTGATAACTTTGTTTCACAAGCAAGTCCTTCTATCCAAGAGGCTTTTACAAAAGCTGTAAAAGTTTTAGAAGAGGCAGGACATAAAATTGTTCATAAAAATATGTTAGATACGGATAAGATTCTTTCATCTTACTATATTGTTGCTACAGCAGAAGCTAGTGCAAACCTATCAAGATTTGATGGTGTTAGATATGGAAATAGACAAGGTGATGCAGGACTTAAAGATATGTATATCAAAACAAAATCTCAAGGTTTTGGTGATGAAGTACAAAAAAGAATTATGCTTGGTTCTTTTGTTTTAAGTTCAGGGTATTATGATGCATATTACATAAAAGCACAAAAAGTGAGACATCTTATAAAAGATGAATATGAAAAGATTTTTAATGAGGCAGATTTAATATTGTCTCCAGTTGCTCCAACAACTGCCCCTGAGTTTGGAAGTTTTAAAACTTCTTTAGATATGTATTTAAGTGATATTTATACAATATCTGTAAACTTAGCAGGATTACCTGCAATTTCATTACCAGTTTGTAATGATGAAGAGAATATGCCAGTTGGATTACAACTTATAGCAAAGGCATATGACGAGCAAACACTATTTGATGGCGCTTTATCTTTAGAAAAAGCAGTAAATTATACGAAATAACAAAATATAGGATTATAAAATGAGAATTAAAACAAGAGCACTAACATTTGAAGATGTATTATTAGTACCAGCAAAATCAGAAGTTTTACCAAAAGAGGTATGTATTAAAACAAAACTTACAAAAAAGATTGATTTGAATATTCCTTTTGTAAGTGCTGCGATGGATACAGTTACAGAGTATGAAGCTGCAATTGCAATGGCAAGACTTGGTGGAATAGGTATTATTCATAAAAATATGGATGTTGAAACTCAAACTTTACAGTGTAAAAAAGTTAAAAAAAGTGAATCAGGTATGATAATTGATCCTATTACAATTAAACCTGATCAAACAATCCAAGATGCAGAAGATATCATGGCTTCATATAAAATCTCAGGTGTTCCTGTTGTTGATGATAGTGGTATATTAGTTGGTATTTTGACAAACAGAGATATGAGATTTACAAAAGACTTTACACAAAAAGCAGTTGATAAAATGACAAAAATGCCATTAATTACTGCAAAAGAAGGAACTACTTTAGATGAAGCTGCGGATATTATGCATGCAAGTAAAATTGAAAAACTGCCAATTGTAGATAACAATAACAAATTAATTGGACTAATCACAATCAAAGATATCAATAAAAAAAGAGAACATCCAAATGCTTGTAAAGATGAGTTTGGAAGACTTAGAGTTGGAGCTGCGATTGGTGTTGGTCAATTAGATAGAGCAAGAGCACTTGTAGCTATTGGAGTTGATGTTTTAGTACTTGATTCTGCACATGGACACTCAAAAGGTATCTTAGATACAGTAAAAGCAATAAAAGCAGAAATGGATGTACAAATTATTGCTGGTAACGTTGCAACAGCAGAAGCAACAGCTGATTTAATAGCTTGTGGAGCTGATGCTGTTAAAGTTGGAATTGGACCTGGAAGTATTTGTACAACAAGAATCGTTGCAGGTGTTGGTGTACCTCAAATTACTGCAATAGATGAGTGTGCAGCAGAAGGTACAAAAACAGGAGTTCCAATCATTGCTGATGGTGGTATTAGATACTCAGGTGATGTAGCAAAAGCATTAGCTGTGGGTGCAAGTGCTGTTATGATGGGAAGTGCATTAGCTGGAACAGAAGAGAGTCCAGGTGAAGTAGTACTTAGTCAAGGTAGAAAATTTAAAACATACAGAGGTATGGGTTCAATTGGAGCTATGACAAAAGGAAGTACCGATAGATATTTCCAAGAAGGAACAGCTGCTGATAAGCTAGTACCTGAAGGTATTGAAGGTATGGTTCCATATAGAGGAAGCATAGGAGATATTATCCACCAAATGGTAGGGGGTCTACGAAGTTCTATGGGATATCTAGGAAGTGAAAGTATTCCAGTATTTCAAGAAAAAGCAGAGTTTGTAGAGATTACAAGTGCAGGACTAAAAGAGAGTCATGTGCATGATGTGACTATTACTAACGAATCTCCAAACTACCACATCTAAAAAGTGATGTTATAAACATCATCTTTTTAGCTTATTCTGCGTTGAAGCTTGGATTTTAATGCTCACGTACTACTTGTACGCTCCGCTTAAAATCCAAGCTTCGCCTTGACTAAACTCAAAATCTAATATTTCTAACATCACTTTTATTTCAATTTGCAATCTTTTAAGATTAAAAAGTAATTTAATAGTAAAATCACTAATATAAATAATTAGGAGAATAATAATGAATAAAGAAATATTAGAAAACCTATGGTTAGATATAGAAAAAATTATATATTCTAGAACAAAAAAAGATGCACAGTTTTCATTGAATAAAGTAAAGTATGAAATAAATCAAATGAAATCGATTATAAATGATCCTTATTTATTTAATAAGTTAAATAGTGTTTTAATTTATGCAGAAGAAGCTTCTGGAAGAGTAAGTGATAAGGAACATTGGAAGTCATGTGCAGTACAAGATTGGTATACATTTACAAGTGGAATAAAAATAAATAAATAACTTTTAAAAGTTATTAGGGAAATTCTGGTAACAGTATACTAATTAAAATTTTCCTAGGTTTTGATATACTATCATCGAAATTTAACAATTTCAATAATCCATGCCAATATTAACTACATTAAAGGTCTCATTTAATGCCAACTACTAATCAAAACAATTTAATAGAACTCTCTGAGTCAGTCCAAAATCACCAGCATTTCAAAATATTTAAACCATATAATTGTTTAAGTCAGTTCGTACAAGAGCGAATGAAGAAGAAAAAGTTATTGGGGGATTTTTATGATTTTCCTGATGGGACTATGGCTATTGGAAGACTAGACCACGACTCTGAAGGTTTATTGCTACTCACAACTGATGGTATGATGAGTCATAAGATAAGAGAAAAAGGTATAGAAAAAGAGTACTACTTGCAAGTTGATGGAGAGATTACCCAAGATGCAATTTTTCAGCTTCAAAATGGTGTTGAGATTACTGTCTCTGGAACTAAATATCAAACCCTTCCTTGTAAAGCATTTATTCTTGAGAGTGAGCCTGCGCTTCCCACTCGTGGTCGTAATATTCGTCATGAAAGACATGGTTCTACTTCTTGGCTTTCTATCACACTTTGTGAAGGGAAAAAACGTCAGATAAGAAAAATGACGGCTGCTGTTGGTTTTCCTACATTAAGATTGGTAAGAGTTAGAATTGGTGGCATTTATATTGATAGCATGAATGTCGGTGATGTTGTTGCTCTACCTAACGTTAATGATGCACTTAATTCTTAATCTCAAACCATTTATTTTTAGTAAAATAAATATATAAAAGCATATTATTTCGGATATTTAATATATATATACTATAAAGTTCCTAGTTAAAATACTTAATTAAAAATAGTGCAAAAGTTGAGTAAACTATTTAAAAATATGATGATTTAGGAACTTTGATGCTTGATAAGATAGATAAAGAGATGTTTGAATTTACAAGTGGAGTTAAAACTGTTGAAGGGTATGACAAACTTTTGGATTATATGAACAGTAGTATTTATTCAAGTATTAAGTTATTGATTTTTGCTTCTAGAACTTTTAGTATATATGGTAGAGTTTTGCTATTTTTTGTTATGTCATTTATGGGATTAGTTGCAATATCAAGTATTGGTGCTGTTGCTTTAAATACTATGTATCTTCTCGTGATAACACTTTTTCTATTTACTTTATTATTAGTATATGTTATGTATTTCAAGAAAAAATTTATTTTATATATTGAAAAATCAAAGTACAACAAGAAAAATACAAAATAATATATTGGCATTGATGAGAAGGAAGATATTATGTTTAAAAACAAAATAATAGAATATTATAAATTATTAAAAGTAAAAAAAGTTGACAAATACTTAATACTAACTGGTGTGATTGGTGTTATAATTGGTCTAGTCTTTGATATACCAATTATAAATCAAATATTTGTGTGGGCTATATTATTGGGTGTTTGTATAAAACTATATGATTTTACTGAAAAGATAGAAAGAAGTATTGTTCCATATGATTTCAATAATTTATTACCACCACCCAAAAAAAAGAGTGATAAGAAGTAATGTCATATTTTGTTTATATACTTGAGTGTTGCGATGGGACTTTATATACTGGAATTACCACTGATGTGGAAAAACGCTTAGATGAGCATAACTCTTCGCCAAAGGGAGCAAAATATACCAAAGCAAGACGTCCTGTAAAACTAATCTATGCAGAATCTTCAAGTGACAGAAGTAGTGCTTCTAAACGTGAATATGCTATAAAAAAGCTTTCAAGAGTCAAAAAACTTCAATTGATATCAAAATAATAGGTTAAAATATTAAACAATAATTTAGTTTTTATATAGTATTCTTTTTTAGTTGACTATATAGTCAACTAAATTAAAAAGGATATTAAATGAAAATAATTGAAAAAATAAATGATAGTAAAAATTATACGGCAGTGGATTTAGGTAGTTTAGATGAATTAATGGAATACTCTCTTATCCATAAAGTTAACAAACAAAAAATTGAAGGTAAAGTATTTTTAAAAGAAGCAACAAAATCTACAGGTACTGAGATTTCTTTTAATTCCTTAGCCCCTAAAACTGAGCAACCTTATTTTCATATACATTATAAAAATGAAGAGTCATATATTATCTTAAAAGGTTTTGGTTTTTTTCAAGTTGATGGAGAATTTTTTGAGATAAAAGAGGGTTCTGTTGTTCGTGTATCACCTAGTGGTGTGAGAGGTATAAGAAATGATTCTGACGAAACTATGATTTACATGGTAATTCAATCAAAAGAAAATTCACTGGAAGAATATACTACAGATGACGGAGAAAGAGTAGCATTTGAACCTAAATGGTAATTTAAAAGAAGACCATAAGGTCTTCTTTTAAAAGTGTTCTTCTATATCTTTTACCCAAGATTCGATTCTATCTTTACTTAGTTCACTTTGATTATCTTCATCTAAAACAAGACCAACAAATTGGTCATTTACAACTGCAGTTGATTCTTCAAACTCATAACCATCTGTAGAGGTAAATCCTACGATATTAGCTTCTTGTACATATTTGTAAAGATGACCTAATGCATTACAAAAAGTATCTTCATATCCTTCTTGATCACCAACACCAATAAGTGCTATTGTTTTATTGCTAAAATCTATCTCTTCTAAATTAGCTTCAAAGTCTTCCCAATCAGCTTGTAAATCTCCATCACCCCAAGTTGATGAAGCAAAAATTATCTTGTCGTATTGCTCAATATCTTCTTTTGATGTTTCTGATATATTATGTAGAGTAATCTCTTTTGAAAATGCACTTTTTACATCCTCAACAATTGTTTCAGTAGCTCCTGTATCACTACCGTAAAATAATCCTATAGTATCCATATATATAGTCCTTTCATATTTAATAAAACGGAAATATAACATAGGAAACTTAATTAGGACTAAAATAGTCCTAATTAATATTAAAATTTTATTTTATTTAAAACTAAAGTAAAATAATAGAGATAAACAATCTAATTCTTAATTATAAACTGCTATTATAATCTCAATTTTTTATAGGATGTTAGATGAGAAATATTTTTATAATAGCGATTATTGTAGCTTCTGTTGCTTATATGTTTGTAGTATTGGCAAATAAATACCAATCAATAAAAGCCACAAATACTCAAATAGAACAACAAAATAAATAAAATAGGGTAGTTTTTAGCTACCTTATAAAAGTTTTATTTTATTACTTCTCACCAAAAGTATAATTTTGAACATGAAAATCTATATGCTCTTTTAGTGCAAGTTCATATTGACCCAAAAAATACTCTACTATTTTATCTTTTTCTTTAGTCATATCTTCTGCATTTTCAAATGATGTTGCTGCCATCCAAGCATTAAATCTTGCTGCTGCATACATAAATGAGGCACTTACATCACCTTGTGTTGTTGTGTCATTCATCTGTTCATTTGCAAGTGCTATATGTTCATCTGCTCTTTTTAAAAATCCATTGTTGTTTTCATCAACCATTATTTATCCTAACTTTTTCCAATTATATTTAAATCTAACTTATGAGTTTATATATTTTTTAGTTTATTATACCCTTCACATATTAGTCTCAATAGTGGCTTTTTATAGGAATAAAATACAAACTTTTTGATTTCATATGCTATTCGACCTTTTACATGGAATAGCCCATAAATACTCCCCACTGCATACTTTCCTCCAAGGGCAATAAGTATTCCATCTAGTTTTGGATTAGATTTTATAAGCTCTTTGTTTTTTATCATGTTAAGGATATTTTGTCCTGCATTTGTACCACTAATTTTGGCAATAGTTACATTGGGAGGCATTATTTCCTCTTTTTCATTTTTGATTTCTGCCACATCTCCAATGGCAAAAATATTTTCATATTTACTTGTTTGCATATATTCATTTACAATAATTTGACCTTTTTTATTTTTTTTCACATCAAGTTCACTTCTAAGATTAGATGCTTCTATACCACCTGCAAAGATTATAAAAGAGTATTCTTTATTGGTGCCATTAGTAAAATAGGCTGTTTGATTTTCACATTTTTGAAGTTTTGTATTTGTAATAATTTCAATACCAAGAGATTTAAGTCTTTCTTGAGATAATCTTATTAACTCAGAGTCTAAGCCTGGTAAGATTGTATCTGCACTACTGACAAGAGATATTTTTAAATTATCACTAGTAAAGTTACCCCTTTTAAAAAATTTCTTGGTATTGTATGCCATTTCTGCTGCAATTTCAACACCTGATAAACCTGCACCCACAACTATTACTTCAATATCATCGGCCTCTTTTACTTCATATTGGATTTTCTTAAAAAGACGATTCTCAAAACATTGTTTAAAATAGATTGCCCAGTTGAGTTTTTTTATATCATGGGCAGTATTTATACCAGAAATAGATGATGGGAAAGAGGTTCTTGTTCCTGCTGCTATAATTAAATAATCAAACTCAACAATCTCTTCTTCTGCTGTATTTACTACTTTTTTTTCAGAATCAATTTGTGTGACTTTTAGGTTTTTATATTCTAAATAGCTGTGATTCAAACCTTCGCATAGGGTTGACAAGTCTATTGTAACATCAGAAATATTTAGTTTATTTGCTATTAAGTCGTATACTTCAGGTTGTAGATTATGAAAGGTGTTATTATCTATAAGTGTTATCTTGATGTCCTTGTCTTTGACAAGTTCTCTTAGGGCATATAGACCAGCATATCCCCCACCAATTATTACCACTTTTTTCATATGAAAACTCCTTTTTAACTACAAATTCTTTATAGAAATTTATTTTTAAATTAAGTTATTTACAATCATTGTATAAAAACAGTATTTTTTTAAGCTTAAACATTTTACTAAAAATTTCTCTTTTATAAAATATAATTTAAAATAAAGATAAATGAAAAATAAAATCTTTTTTGTTATACTTTCAAAAATTGAACAAAATAGGAATGCCAAAAATGAAAATAGCGATTTTATCTGATATTTGCTCAAATGTTTATGCCCTAAAAGCTGTTATAAATGATGCCAAGAGTAAAAAAGTTGATATGATGATAAATGCAGGAGATTCATTTTATGGTCCTATTGAACCTCGTGCTACTTATGAGTTACTAAGAGAAAATAACTTTTTTAATATCTGTGGAAATGAAGATAGAAAGATACTGGAAGCTTCTTTAGCCCAGTTAGAAGAAGATGAGATTTTAAAATATGCTTATGAAGATCTAAGAGAAGAAGTTTTATACTGGATACAGGATTTGCCTTTTGAGAAGTTTTTAGGGGCTGATTTATATGTAACTCACGGGACACAACATGATGATAGTGTTTATTTACTTGAAGATGTTAGTAGTGGTAAAGCTGTTTTAAGGGATGAAAAAAAGATTATAGAGCTTCTGGATGATGTTGAGTCTAAGTTTGTAGTTTGTGGTCACTCACATACTCCTAGATGTACAAATCTCAGTACTGGACAAGTGATACTTAATCCTGGTTCTGTAGGTATTCAAGCCTTCAAAGAAGAGTTACCAACTCCACATATTATAGAAAACAATTCTCCTGATGCTACATATATTATTTTAGATGTTGATTCAAGCCAATATAATATTGAGTTGGTAAAAGTTGCATATGACTTTGAAAAAGCTGCTCAAAAAGCTCAAAGTCATAGAAGAGATGATTGGGCGTATACTTTAAGAACAGGGAAAATACTTCCTTCTTAATATTATTTGGGTATAGTACCTCTCTATAGATTCTTTATTTGTTTATAGTATATTATAAACAAAGAGTACTTATGCAAAATTGCGATATCGTCTATATAAAAGGAAATCCATCTTCTGGAACACTCCTACAACATGATCAAATCAATAACTCAGTAATCGAACTTATCAAATCATATTCATATGAAATCATTGATTCCCAAGAGAAAAACTTATCAGGTGTTAAGATACCAAAAGCAAAAGTCTATATTGGCTTTTCAAGGGGTTCACGTTATTTAAATAAGTTAGATAAAACTTCACTAAAAATATCAATAGGTGGTATCTCTGGAAGCAATGTTCATCTATTTACAAATGTTGAAGATAAGATTTTATTAGGAGATATTTCAGATTTATCTATTCAAGGACATTTTATAATATGTGACAGGGATAAAATAAAAATAAAATCACTCATAGATAGCTTCTTACTATAAAAAGTAATCCTTTTCTTACCAACTTTTAAATATAATACAACAATTTCAAAATAGGTTAAAGTATGGCAAAAAGTTTAAACACAAACAGTGTAAAAAGTGTAAAATCAGAAAAAATAGCAGCAACTGCAAACCAAAATAAAAATGCAGTGAAAGTTGGGTTTTCTCAAGAAAGATATGAAAACGAACAAAAAGTAAATGCTAGAAAAGCTGCAAACTTAGCCCTAGCAAAAGAAAAAGCAAAGAAAAAAGCAAAGATGGCAAAGGCTTCTAAAAAGAAAAACAAAAAATAAAGTATAGAACCTAAGTTCTACACTTTAAATAATAACTTCACCTTTTTCTTTTGCTCTATATTCATCTATTTTAAATGTATCATTTGCAATAACTCTAGGTGTTGCTTCTTTGTATTGATTTACTAACTTATTTATAGTTTTTAGTTCATCCTCATCAAATAAATCCTCATCATACTCAATACCAATTTCTACAAATTTTATCTCAGTAAAGTTTTCTCGCTCTACAATATCAATATCTACATTGTCAAGTATCTCTTGAATAAAGAAAACTCTCTCATCATCATCTTCTAAAATCTCTTCACTTATAATCACATCAAAAAGTTCAGATAATAGTTTGGGTTCTGGACTTCTAGCCCCTTTTATATACTCATCACCAAATATTTTTTTACCACAATATTTAAGATGGTTATAATCCATCAAAAAAAGAAGAATAGATAACTTCTTATCATTTAACAGTTTTACTTGTTTGTGTAACATATATAAAATTACATTTGCTACTTTTGTCATATCCATTTTCGAACAATCCTTTTATTTAATTACGAAGTATACAAAATAATACATAAAGATATTAAATCTTCCAATGCTTCAATTTACTACTATTGATATTTTCTCTAACTTTATTGCAAAGTTGTGGAAAAAAAAGTAAAAAATCATCTTCAATACCATCTATGTTTTCACACACAATGTCATAGTATCTACTAACATTATCTCTTTTTAGAACTCTCATAGAGATTCTTTTATCAATTCTTTGAAATGATTGGTTTAGGTGCTCTAGGCTTTGGTATTTATTTAGTAAATCAAACTCTATTAGCTTTGTTAGTTTTTGTTTTGCTTCACTTGGAAGAGTATGCATATTTTTATTTGCTTTTATGTAAAAGTCATCTAAAAACTTATCAAGGCTTATATTTGAGTATCTATGCCAGTTTTTTGTAAGTAAATAATCATATGTGAGGTCAATAACAACAGCTTTAAGTAAGCCAGTATTTCCAAGTCTATTTTTACTTTGTTTGAAAGTAGGGTGCTTATCTGTATAGGAGTCTATTAGCTTATGTATTTTCATTCCATCTTTTATATTTTCATTTGCTCCCACCCAAGCTTTTGCTTTTAAAGGATCAGCTAAATAGTTGCCAATTTGAAAATCTATATTATGTTCTGATAAAAATATATGTGCAAGCCAATTCATAAGTTTAAAGTACAAAAGTTTACTTTAATAAGAAGTAAACTTTTATAACTAGAATTTTTTATATATTATAATCAGGTGGCGTATCATTCCATTCAAAAACAAAACACATAGGAAGTTTTCCAGACTTATTTAAAATCTTGGCAGTTATTACTCCTGAGATAAAAATAGAACTAATAGCTAAAAATGAAGCAAAAGCTAAAGTTGACATACCAGTTAAACCTTGTCCAACAGTACAACCAATAGATAAAATACCACCAGTTCCCATTAAAGCTCCACCAAACATATTGTAGGTTACTCTATTTACTTTTTGTGTTGCAGTACATCCAAAGCTATATTTTTTATTGAAATATGACATTGTAAAAGCACCAACTATTACTCCACACACTAAAGCAATAGGAAAGGTGAAATTATTTACTTGATAATACATAAACAGTTCTAAGCTTTTAGCTGTAGGATAAATAAAAGAGATACCAGAAAGCTCAATTAGTCTCTCCATACTCTCTTCACCCATAACTCCAGTTATTGCCCAAGCAGAAGCTATAAGTAGACCTATTAAAAAACCATCTACTAAAGTGAAGATTCTTTTTATACTTTTAGTCAATAAAAACAAAATCACAAATAAAACTGCTAAAACAACATAGATATTCATAGTGCTATTTTCAATCATAGATGATATTTTTAATAAAGTTTCATTATTAGTTATCGGACTTAGATAGCCTTGAATAAGTCCTTTTGCAGTTGCAAACCCAAATATAGCTATAAAGACCAAGGTAATAAGTGATCGAGAATCACCTTGCCCAAACTTTATTAAGTGTCTATTACTACATCCATCTGCAATCATCATACCAGTACCAAATAGTAGTCCACCAAATATAATAATGAAGTAATTTACATCTTGTTTATAATATACAGTTTGTGTTAAATCTAATTCAAAGTATGAACTCACTAATGTTGTAGCAATTATAGCTACAATCATAGCCACTACAACAGAAGCACCCCTTTTAGTAGATTTTGTTAAGATATAATCTTTAATAGAGCCACTAAAGCAGAACTGATTTTTTTGGGCAATCATACCAAATAACATTCCAAGTATTAGCCCTAAGATATTTATAGTTTCGTAAACTTCTAGTTCAAACATATTTTTCCTAACTTATAATTATAGTTTATTATTGTAATAAAAATGGATTATATTAAATAAAAACTATAAAATAAGTTAGTTAAAAAAACTAAATTATTTTATGGTGTATTTATTTAAAATTAGACCTCTTGGTTCTCCACTTTCATATCTTCTAGTCCCTCAATGATATCTAAAGCTTCTTCTTGAGTGATGCTTTGTTTTTCTATATCAATTAAGACTTCATCAAAGTATTTTTTCACATCACTCATATATTTTAACTCTTCTTTTAAAGCCTTATCATTCTTCTTTTTATCCAATGCACTTTTTATACCATTGATAGTCTCATTTATCTCTACTAAAACATCATCTTTTAGTAGCTTTTCCAAATTTTTAATATAATCCAACTTATATCCTTATATATTATCTTTTAAGTATAAAAAGTCAGACATTTTAGTCCACTCTCTTACTTTTTTTATATATTTATCTTGTGAATCCAATACCTCTTTTAAAAGAGGACTTTTTGCACCAAGTTCAACTCTTAGTTCACTATTTGCTTTTTTAAGAGCATTCATAACATCACTTGGTAGAGTTTTAACTTTTATATTTGGATATTCACTCTTCATCTTTTGCCAAGCTGTTGCATTCATATCATAGTTTTGAATATACATATCATAAGCAGCAACTCTCATAGAGATGATTAATATCTTTTGTAAATCTTTTGGTAGTTTTTTAAATACTCTTTTATTTACCATAAAGTTCATTTCACTTGCTGGTTCATGCCAACCTGTATAATAAAAAGGTGCTATTTTATGAAAGCCCATTTTTATGTCCATAGATGGTCCCACCCATTCTAAGGCATCAATTGAGTTTCTATCAAGTGCAGTATATAGTTCACCTGGAGCTATATTTGTAACTTGTACTCCAATTCTTGCCATAATCTCACCTGCAAAACCTGGAATTCTCATTTTAAGACCTTGTAAGTCATCAAGTGATTTTATCTCTTCTCTAAACCAACCACCCATTTGAACGCCAGTACTTCCCCCTGGAAATGACAAAATATTGTGTTTAGCATAAACTTTTTGCATAAGTTCTAATCCACCACCTTCATAAAACCAAGCATATTGTTCAGGTGCAGTTAAACCAAAAGGCATAGAAGTAAAAGGCAAAGTATTTATATCTTTACCCTTAAAGTAGTATGAAGCACTATGCCCCATATCATACTGTCCAGCTTTTACCATATCCAAAATCGCAAAAGGAGCTTTGTGTTTATTTGCAGTATCAACTTTGATTTGCAGTCTTCCATTTGACATCTCATTTGCATATTTTGCCATATTATTAGCAGCATCAATTAGTGGAGATAGTGTTGGACCCCATGTTGTAGCCATTTTTATTTTGTATACTTTCTCTTTAGCAATTAGCTGTGTAGTTAAAAATAGTGAAACAATAAGTATTGTTATATTTTTTAGATTTCTCATTTTCTTCCCTTTAAGCAGTAAATTTAATCCGTAATTATACACAAAAGTTCTCTTCTAATAAGCTTATAAACTCCCCTTGCGTATAATCCCCTTTCAATTAACAAAAAAGAAGAATATATGATAGAACTTTCAAACGTGTCAAAGAGCTTTGGTAAACAAACACTATTCGATGAAGTAACCTTTAGATTAAACTCTGGGGATAAGATTGGATTAGTAGGAAGAAATGGTAGTGGAAAATCTACTCTTTTCAAATTGATTTTAGATGAAGAGCACCCAGATGCTGGAGAAGTATTAAAACCAAAAAACTATAGAATAGGTGCTTTAAAACAGCATCTTGTATTTACAGAAAAAACTATCACAGATGAAGCAGCACTTGCCCTTAGTGAAGAACATAAGTATGATATTTATAAAGTAGAAAAGATACTTTTTGGACTTGGTTTTTCACAAGAAGATTTATTAAAAGACCCTTTATCTTTTTCAGGTGGATACCAAATCAGAATAAATCTAGCCAAACTACTTTTGACAGAGCCAAACTTACTACTACTAGATGAGCCAACAAACTACCTTGATATTGTTTCATTAAGATGGCTAAAAATATTTTTGAAAAACTTTGATGGGGAAGTTATAATTATCACCCATGATAGAGATTTTATGGATGCAGTTACAACTCATACTATGGGATTAGTTAGACGTAACCTAAAAGTAGTAAAAGGTGATACACATAAGTTTTATGACAAATTAAAAGAAGAAGATGAACACCACGAGAAACAAAAAGCTTCACAAGACAAAAAAGTAAAACAGCTAGAAGAGTTTATTGCTAAAAATAAAGCCAGAGCATCAACTGCAAACTTGGCACAATCAAAAGTAAAACAGCTAGAAAAGATGGATATTTTAGATGATTTGAATTTTGATTCTACACTAAGTTTTGATTTCAATTATAAAGAAACTCCTGCAAAAGTTCTACTTGATGTAAAAGATTTAAGCTTTGGATATACAAAAGAGAAAATACTTTTTAAAGATATTTCTTTTACTCTACAAAAGGGTGAAACACTTGGAATCATAGGAAAAAATGGTAAAGGTAAATCTACACTTCTAAATACAATAGCAGGTGAATTAAAAGCCTTACATGGAATAACCGAACTACATACAAGTACAACCTTTGGACACTTTGGACAAACAAATATTTCACATCTAAACCCAGACAACACAGTTATGGATGAAGTTTATCTTACAAACAACAAATTAGGTGAAGGAACAGTAAGACGTATTTGTGGTGGTATGATGTTTTCAGGGGATGATGCTAAGAAAAAAGTTTCACTTCTTTCAGGTGGTGAAAAAAGTAGGGTAATGCTTGGAAAAATCTTAGCAAAGGAAGTTAATCTACTTTTCTTAGATGAGCCTACCAACCACCTTGATATGAGTTCAATAGAAGCTTTAACACAAGCTATTAAAAACTTTGAAGGTTCTTCTATTATCGTAACGCATAGTGAAGAGTTACTTCGTGCTGTTTGTGATAGATTGATTATATTCTCAAATGGAAGTGCTGATTATTTTGATGGAACTTATGATGAGTTTTTAGAAAAGATTGGTTGGGAAGATGAAGAGGAAGGACCTAAGAAAAAATCTAAACCAAAAATAAATAAAAAAGAGAGCAAAAGACTAAGAGCCTTAGTTGTCCAAGAAAAGAGTAAAATAGCAACTCCTATAAAAAAAGAGATTTCAGCACTAGAGAAAAAAATCATATCAATAGAGGCTTTAGTTGATACAAAAAAAGAAGAGTTGGCTGATGTTACAAGCAAAGGTGACAATAGTAAAGTAATAGAGCTATCAAAAGAGATTGCTGTGTTGGAAAAAGAGGCTGAAACTAAGTTTGAATCTTTAGAGATCTCTCAAACAAAACTAGATAATATAAACGATGAATATCAAATAAAACTAGAAGAGTTGATGTAACATGAATCCTGAGACTATTTTAAACTACATAAAAATAAATGAAAACATTTCCACATCTGGACAGCCTACAAAAGAGCAGTTTGAAGCTATCTTAGAAGATGGTTTTGATGTTGTTATTAATTTAGCTTTATCAAGTGCAACAAATGCTTTAGATAATGAAGATAAAATAGTTTCAACTTTAGGCATGACTTATATTCATATTCCTGTGGATTTTGAAAATCCTACAAAAGATGATTTAAAACTTTTTCTAACCATCCTATCTTCACTTGAAGGTAAAAAAGTACTTGTGCATTGTGCTTTAAACTACAGAGCAAGTGCTTTTATGTATGTCTATCATAAATATTTTCTAAAAACACCCTTTGATAATATAGATTTATCTATGATGCAAGAGTGGTCACCTTCAAAGGTTTGGCAAGAGCTTATGAAGACAAGTTTTGAACAGTTGCAATAAAATAATCATTTTAGATTTGTTTTGTTAAAATGCACCAATTAATTAAAATGGATTTTTTTTGAAAATAGAGACAAAAACAGCTAAATTTACAAACCCCTTATACCTCGAAAGCGGAAGAATACTTCAACCTTATGAAATAAAATACGAAACTTACGGTGAACTAAACGAAGACAAATCAAATGTTATAGTAATTTGCCATGCCCTAGCAGGCTCACACCATGCAGCAGGACGTTATGAAAATGAAGCAAAGCCTGGTTGGTGGGATAATTTTATAGGTGATGGAAAAACAGTAGATACAAATAAATACTTTGTAATATGTACAAATAATATAGGCTCATCTTTTGGTTCAACATCACCTATGAGTCCTATGTTGCCCTCTTCTGAACCCTACAGATTTAAGTTTCCAGTTTTAGTTGTAAGTGATATTGTAAAAGCCCAAAAAATACTTTTTGACTCACTTGGAATATATCATGTAAAAGCAGTTATTGGTGGAAGTATGGGTGGGATGCAAGCACTTTGTTACTCAATAGAGTATCCAGAGTTTGCAGATACAATTATCGCTATGGCAACAACAGCATATACAAGACCTTGGGCTATTGCTGTCAATAAAATAGCAATGGAAACCATAAGAAACGACCCAGCTTTCAAAGATGGAAACTACACAAAAGATGACCTCATAGCAAATGGTTTGCCAGGACTTGCTATTGGAAGAATGGCAGGACTAATAGCCTACGTAGGACCTACATCTATGGAAAATAAGTTTGGTAGAAACTATGTAGAAACAGATGGACTTTATGAACTTTTTGGAAGATTTGAGGTGGAGAGATACTTGGAATACAACGCCTACAATTTTCCAAAAATCTTTGATCCTTTATCATATTTGTATGTATGTAAAACTATGAACATTTTCGATGCAGCAAGGGGAACAGATAAGCTACCAGATGCGCTAGCAAAGATAAAATCTAGGCTTCATCTTATCTCTTTTTCTGATGATGTTTTGTTCTTTCCAAAAGAGATGGAAGAGATATATACAACAATGAAAGATATGAATATGGAAAATGTAACCTATAAAATGGTAGAATCATCCCATGGACATGATTCATTTTTAGTGGAACTTGATAAATTTAAAGACTATGTAGTCGATATATTAGAAGGAAAAATATGAGTGAAGAGACAAAAGAAGAGTTAAGCTTCGAAGAAAAAGTAGAAAATGCAAAAGAGTTGTTAGAAAAGTTATCAAACCCAGATATTACTTTAAGTTCTTCTGTTGAGATATACAAAAATGGTATGAAAGAGATAGAAGATGCTCAAAAACTACTTGAAACTGCGAAATTACAATTCGAAGAGCTATCTGATAAATAAAATATAACAATTTGAAATATTTTTTATCACTATAAAAAATATTTGCTAAACTTTTCTTAACGGTTAGGAGAAGTTTATGAAAACTATAGGTGAACTACAAGGCATAGATAAGCCCAGAGAAAGACTTTTTAAGTATGGTCTAAGTGCCCTAAAAAACTACGAACTTATTGCTGTATTATTAGGAAGTGGAGTAAAAGGCAAAGATGTTATAAAACTCTCCCGTGAAATAGAAAAATACTTTGACTCAAACTTTGAAAATATAGATTTAATAAGCTTACTAAAAGTACATGGCTTAGGCAAGGCAAAAGCTAGTCAAATAATAAGTGCCATAGAACTATCAAAAAGATACCTAATAGATACCCAAAACTACAAAATAAACTCTGCACAAGATGTATACGAAGAGCTAAAACCCTACAAAAACAAACGCCAAGAATACTTTCTAAGCCTATATTTAGATGGAGCAAACAATCTAATAGAAACCAAAATCATCACAATAGGAACCCTAAACCAAAGCCTAGTTCACCCAAGAGAAGTATTCTCCCACGCCATAGAAAAAAGATGCGCCAGTATCATAGTAGCTCACAATCACCCAAGTGGCATATTAAAACCAAGCAGTGAAGATATAAATGTTACCCAAAGACTAAAAGAATCAGGAAAGATTTTAGGCATAGAACTGCTTGATCATGTGATATTTACAAATGATGGCTTTGTTAGTTTAAAAGAAGAGGGTGTGTTGTGATGGATAGATTTTTTGATGAATGGTATGAAGTAAAAAAAGAACTTACTAAAAATGAAAGAAAATTAGGTATAAAATCAAGAGAAATATTTTGGGCAAATATTGGACAAAATATTGGTTATGAACAAAATGGTAAAGGTAAAAACTTTGCAAGACCTGTTATTGTTGTAAGAAAACTCACAAAAGATTTATTTTTAGGAATCCCAACTACTACAACACTTAGAGAAGATAATGATTATTTTCATAAATTCAAATATACTACATATAATAATGAAGTTTTAAATGTTTCGGCATTAATTTTACAAGTAAAAGTATTTAGTATAAAAAGAATAATGAACAAAATTGGAATGATTAATAAAGAAGATTTTAAAGTAATTGTAGAAAAGTCAAAAAACCTATTTGGCCCCACTTAAAATAAGTGGGTGTGCCCGTAGGCGAATTATAGGAGTATTATATCTTATAGCTTTTGTTTTGTCAATTTTTGTTTGGTCTTGAAAATCTGAGATTTCCGCTTCTTCACTTTTTGGTGGCAAAAAGTAAAACAAAAAGCCACCAACGGCTGCGAAGCCAAAGGTTCCCTCACTTATTATTTATCTTTCCTGCCTTGCAAAACTCATATACAAATATGCTCTTTAGCATATTTGTATATTCAAACAGTTGCAAGTCTTTTCCGAAAACAGAAATAAACGCTCGGCTTCTGTAGATGTTGGATTGGGGATATTGAAAGATTTTTTGATTTAAAAGTTCTCTTTTACAAACTCTAACAAGAAATAAGTGCCTCTATTTTTACTCTTCTTTAACCGTAAAGAAAGTAACAAAGAAAACTCTCAACGGCTTCATCGGTCTTCGACTTCTTAAATTTTATGATTGTGATTTGCTTTCAAATAAAACTCATTAATATATGCTCCCAGCATATCTCTTAACATTCAAACAGTTATTTGAGGATTACGCAAATCAAAATAAACAATTTAACGATTGCAAATGTTGAATTGAGGGAATAAGGACATTTTCTTTTTTGATTTTAGTAATATAACTAAAAGTATCTTTTATTTTATCGGTATCACTACTATGTTTTAGTAAAATAATATTCTTAAATTTATAATACCTTGGACAATAAATGAAATACAATGAAGATACAAGAGTAAAAATACCATCTATATTACATCTTACACGATTAGGATATAAGTATTTATCTTTGAAAAATTCTAATTGGGATATAAATACAAATATATTTAATGCTAGTATTAAGAGATTAAAATGAATACAAAAGAAATAGAACAAAATATACAAAATATTATTGATAATTTTTCAAAGGAAGAGTTTATATATGACTTACTTTTAGCTTATGGCATATCAAAAACTTCTATTACAAGATTAAAAAAAGGTGACTTTAATCTATCCAAAAATAAAGATGAAATTCTTTATAAGAAAAAAATATTTTTTAAAGTAGTAGATAGTGATAATTTATTAAATACTATTGACACTTTATCTAAAGATGAAACAATCCTAAAGCAAGAGCCTAGATTTATGATTGTCACAGACTACAAACATATTTTGGCGAAAGATCTAAAGTTAAATAAATTACCTTTAGATATTGAGATAGAAGATTTACCAAAAC
The DNA here is from genome assembly GCF_048571185.1 of Arcobacter denitrificans (SeqCode). Taxonomy (GTDB): domain Bacteria; phylum Campylobacterota; class Campylobacteria; order Campylobacterales; family Arcobacteraceae; genus Arcobacter; species Arcobacter denitrificans. The sequence goes on from NZ_CP182350.1 coordinate 2,526,239, forward strand.
ATTTTGATTTCTTTTTACCTTTAGCTGGAAGTGAAGTTTATAAAGCTAGTAATGATAATGAAGCAGATAGAAATGCAGCTTATAAAATGGCAATACTTTATGATCTTTTAAGAGAAGAAAATCCTGATATTTACAACTCTAAAGAGCAAATTCATAATCTAAATATTTTTTTATCACGTTTATTGTTTTGCTATTTTGCTGAGGATACTGGAATATTTAAAGAAGAGAGTATCTTTACTGATACTTTAGTTCAACACACTAATGACAACGGAAGTGATACTCATGAGTTTTTAGGTCGTTTATTTCAAAGACTAAACACTTCACATACTAATGATTTTGTTGAATATTTAAAAAAGTTCCCCTATGTAAATGGTGATTTATTTAAAAATTCTATTGATATACCTATCTTTTCTTTAAAGGCAAGAAAGCTGTTAATTGAACTTGGTAATCTTCAATGGAGAAAAATAAATCCTGATATATTTGGCTCTATGATACAAGCAGTAGTTATAGATGAGTATCGTAGTGATTTGGGTATGCATTATACTTCAGTACCAAATATTTTAAAACTTATAAAGCCATTGTTTTTAGATGAACTTTATGAAGAGTTTGAAAAGTCAAAAGAGAGTGTAAAAAAATTACGAGAATTAATAATAAGACTTTCAAAAATTAAGTTTTTTGACCCTGCTTGTGGTAGTGGAAATTTTCTAATTATTACATATAAAGAGATAAGACTTTTAGAGATAAAAATACTACAACAAATCATTGAGTTAGAACAGTCTCATTTGTGGATTGATAGTGTTATATCATTAGAACAATTTTATGGAATAGAGATAGATGATTTTGCTCATGAAGTTGCTATTTTATCACTTTGGCTAGCTGAACATCAAATGAATCAATATTTTGAAGAACAATTAGAAGGATATACTGACCATAAATCAATTATTCCACTAAAAAAATCAGGTACAATTATTCGAGGTAATGCTACTCGATTAGATTGGAAAGTTATTTGTCCTATTTCAAAAAAAGATGAAGTTTATATCATAGGAAATCCTCCATATTATGGGAGTAGAAAACAAAATTCTGAGCAAAAAGATGATTTAAAAGTGGTATTTCAAAAAGATTATAAAAGTTTAGATTATATTTCTGCATGGTTTTATAAAGGAGCAAAATACATTGAAAGTTTCAATGCAAAGTTTGCTTTCGTTTCTACTAATTCCATTTGTCAGGGATTATTAGTGCCTATAACTTGGAATAGAATATTAAATGATAAAATAGAAATAGATTTTGCACACCAATCATTTAAATGGACTAATAATGCAAAAGGAAACGCTGGAGTAACTGTTATTATAGTAGGTTTAAGAAATGTTTCTAACAAGCCTAAATTTATTTTTAAAAATAGTATTCGAAGTGAAATAAAAAATATAAATGCATATTTAATAAATGCTTCAAATATTTTAATTGATAAAAGTGAAAAATCTATTTCAAATTTTCCTGAAATGAATTTTGGAAATATGCCAGCAGATGGAGGAACCTTATTATTTACAGAAGAAGAAAAAATAGATTTTTTATCTAAAGAGCCTAATGCAAAAAAATATATTAAACCTTTATTATCTGCTCATGAGTTTATAAATGGAAAAAATAGATTTTGTTTATGGTTAGAAGATATAGAGGAAGAAGAATACTCAAAGCTACCATTGGTTAAAGAAAGGGTAGAAAAAAACTATTTAATTAGATTAGATTCCTCAAGACCACAATTAGCAGAAATTCCACATCTATTTGCTCAAATAACTCAACCCCCAGAAAAGAATTTTATTTTAATTCCAGCACATTCATCAGAATTAAGACATTATATACCTATAGGGTATTTTAATTCATCTTATAAAGCAAATAATAGTAATTTAATAATAGCGACAGAGGAACCTTGGATTTTTGCAGTTGTTACAAGCCGTATACACATGGTTTGGGTTAAAAATATAGGTGGTAAAATTAAAACAGACTATAGATATTCAGCTAAACTTTGTTATAACACTTTTCCATTCCCTGAAATATCAATTAAACAAAAAGAAAATTTAAATCTTTATGCTTTTACAATCTTAGAATGCAGAGCTAAATATTCAAGTAAAACAATGGCTTCGCTATATAACCCAGATACTATGCCAAAAGATTTAAAACAAGCACATAAAGAATTAGATGAAGCAATAGAAAAATGCTACCGCCTACAACCTTTTAAAAATGATACGGAACGATTAGAATATCTATTTAAAATGTATGAAGAGATGATAAAAAAAAATACATTATTTCAAAAACAAAGAAAAACAAAAAAATGAAGAGGAATAAATAAATGCCTGATTTAGTACATGTAACATACCAACAAACAGGAAAAAGTAAAAAAACAAATGAATTAGGTATGCGTGAAATGCAAGAAAAAGCATATGCAGGTAGAAGTGCACAATATTTACTTTTAAAAGCACCTCCTGCCTCTGGAAAGTCTAGAGCATTGATGTTTGTTGCTTTAGATAAGCTTGAAAATCAAGGCATAAAAAAAGTTATTGTTGCAGTTCCTGAAAAGTCTATTGGAGCATCTTTTGAAACAACAGAATTAAAAAAAGATGGTTTTTTTACAAATTGGAGTCCAAATCCAAAATATAATCTTTGCACTCCAGGTGAAGAGAAAAGTAAAGTATCTGCATTTTTAAAGTTTTTAGAAGATCCTGATGAAAAAATTCTTATATGTACACATGCAACTTTTCGTTTTGCTTTTGATGGACTAGATGAAAAAAAATTGGATAATGCATTGATTTCTATTGATGAGTTTCATCATGTTTCAGCAGATGGAGATAATAAACTTGGTGAAGTTTTAAAAAATATTATGGCTAAATCAAAAGCACATGTAGTCGCAATGACTGGTTCATATTTTAGGGGAGACAGTAAACCAGTTCTAATGCCAGAAGATGAAGCAAAATTTATTCCTATAACTTACAACTACTATTCTCAATTAAATGGTTATGAATATTTAAAATCTTTGGGTATAGGGTATCATTTTTATACGGGAAGATATTTTAAAAAACAGCCCGATAAAGAGATGTCAGCATTAGCAGAAATTTTAGATGAAAATAAAAAAACTATTGTTCATATTCCAAGTGTAAACTCTGTTGAATCATCAAAAGAAAAATATGAAGAAGTAAATCATATAATAGATGTACTTGGTGAAATGGAATACCAAGATGAAAAAACTGGTGTAATGTATATAAAAAGTGCTAAGTCAGGTAGAATATTAAAAGTTGCAGATTTAGTGAATGATAATTCTAAATCAAGAGATAAAATATCAAACTATTTAAGAAATATAAAATCTGCAGATGATATTGATATTATCATCGCACTTGGTATGGCAAAAGAAGGTTTTGACTGGCCTTATTGTGAACATGCTTTAACTATAGGGTACAGAGGTTCACTTACAGAAATTATTCAAATTATTGGAAGAGCTACAAGAGATAGTAATAACAAAACACATGCACAATTTACAAATTTAATAGCTGCACCCGATGCCCAAGATGATGATGTAAAAGTTGCAGTAAACAATATGTTAAAAGCAATTACAGCATCTTTATTGATGGAGCAAGTTTTAGCACCAAATTTTAACTTTAAACCAAAAGATTTAGGTGAAGATGATAATGATAAAGAAGATAAAACAACCATAAGAATAAATGGGTTTAAATTACCAACTTCACAAAGAGCAAAAAATATTATTGAATCAGATTTAAATGATTTAAAAGCTAGAATTTTACAAGATGACAAAATGCTTAAAGCAATGCCAGGGAACTTAGAACCTGAAACTATAAACACTGTACTTATCCCAAAAATTATAAGAGAGATTTATCCTGATTTAAATGATGAAGATGTTGAAGCTGTTAGACAACATGTAGTAGTAGATAGTGTTATAAAAAATGGTACTATTGAAGAACAAGGAGATAAAAAGTTTATAAGGATGGCAGGAAGCTTTATAAATATTGATGACATTCATATTGATTTAATTGATAAAGTTAATCCTTTCCAAAAAGCTTTTGAAATTTTATCAAAATCTGTAACAACACAAGTTTTAAAACTAATTGATGAGCATATTCAATCTACTAAAATAGAAATGACAGAAGAGGAAGCTATTATTCTTTGGCCAAAAATTAAAGAATGGGTTAATCGAACAGGGGAAGAACCTAGTTTACAAGCTTTTGATCAAAAAGAGAAAAGAATGGCAGAAGCATTGATATTTTTAAGAGAACAAAAAAGAAAAAGAGCGTTAGAGAATGAATAAAAAAACATTAGATGATATTTTTGATGATGATGAGTTTGGTTTATTAAATGTAAAACAAAAATCATCAAATATAAAAACTGAAGAAGATAGACTTATTGATGCTTTTGAAGAGATAAATATATTCATTGATAAAAATGACAGAGAGCCAAGTACTTCAAGTATGTCAGAATATGGTCTATTTGCTAAACTTCGTAATTTTAAGGAGAATGAAAAAGATAAAAAAATATTAAAGCCGTTTGACAGACATAATTTATTAGGTCATGTAGAAATTGAAGAAATCACTTTAGATGATATATTAAATGATGATGATTTAGGTTTACTTAAAGCGGATGATGAGTTAGATATTTTTAGATATAAACATACTCCTAGAAATGATAGTAGAGCTAAAACAGACTTTACAGCAAAAAGAAAACCTTTGGATGAAAAAGAGTTCCATAAGTATGAAATAATGTTTCAAAAGGTTCATCAAGATATAAAAGAAGAAAAAAGAACTCTTAAAGACATGGGAACTTATGAAGATGACTTAAAAGAAGGTACTTTTTATATCATTAGTGGTGTTTTATTATATCTTGAGTCAATGGACTTAGAAAAAACAACATGGGTCCAGAAATCGGGGAATAGAGAAAGAATTGAAGGTAGAACAAGAACAATATTTGAAAATGGAACATATAGTAATATGCTATTTCGTTCGTTAGGAAAACAGATTCATAAAGATGGAAAAATGATTACAAATATTGAGGACAAGGGAAAAGAAAACCTATTTACTAATGCTAATTTTGTAAAAGAAGAAGATAGACAAACAGGATGGATTTATGTTTTAAAATCTAAATCTAAAAATCCTGATATTTCAAATATAAATGATTTATATAAAATAGGATTTTCAAGTACATCGGTTGATGAACGAATCAAAAATGCAAAAAATGAAGCAACTTATTTATTTGCAGATGTTAAAAAAATAGCTACTTATCAAATTTATAATAGAAATGCAGATAAATTAGAAAGTTTAATACATAGATTTTTTGCAGAGACATGCTTGAATGTAGATTTATTTGATGACAAAGGTCAAAGGATTACACCAAGAGAATGGTTTGTAATTCCTTTTGAAGTGATTGAAGAAGCTATAGAGTTGATTTTGAATGAGACTATAGTAAATTATGTATATGATGCTATAAATAAAAAGATAAAATTTATAAATTAGTAAAATAAATAATAATCAAAAACTAGCAAAACTTAGAGATTGGCTTCTTCCAATGCTTATGAATGGACAAGTAAGTGTGAAAGATAGTGAGTATAAAAACAGTCAAAATGACTTATTAGTAGCCCAACCAAAACCTGAGTATAATTAATTGTCTGTTTGAATAATTTAAGATATAATTTTTAAAAGGAATAATATGAGTAAAAATCCAATAAATAAGCAAATTATCAAAGAAACAATAAAAGTTTCACAAGCGATTGAAGGTTATAATTCATCTACAAGAGAATCTGTAAAAAAAGCAAAAGAAGTAATGGATAAGTATGAAATTAAAGTATCAACTAAAAGATAATAACTTTTATTATACAAATACAGATATTTCAAAAAATAAATTTGATATACAAGATAGCCAAATAATACATGATATTGAACAAGAATTACTTATAAAGTCTTATGAAATATTTCTTGATGAACTAGACGAAAATACACTTTTTGATGAAAACTATTTTAAAAACTTACATAAAAGAACATTTGCATCACTTTATGATTGGGCTGGTGTATATAGAGATTTTAATATGGCAAAAGGTGAGAGTAGATTTTGTCAAGGTGCTTTTGTAGAGTCATCTTCTAAAAAAATATTTGAAAAATTAAAAGAAGATAATTATTTAAAAGATTTTGAAAACAGACCCAAAGAAGAATTTGCTAAAAAGTTAGCATATTATAAATGTGAACTCAATGCCTTACATCCATTTTATGAACTCAATGGAAGAATTACTAGGATGTTTTTTGACATGATAGTAATATTTAATGGATATAAACCAATTGATTATTCAACCATAACTCCAAAACAATATATTGATTGTGCTATTGACTGCGTTCAATATGCAGATAAAAGTGGATTTGAGAAAATAATTTTAAATGGATTACACAAAATTAAACCAAACTAAATCACTCAAGTATAATTTGACATTTGTCAAAGAAATTTAAAGAAAATCTGCTATTATTACAATATAAAATAATAAAAATAAACTATACTTATTTACTTAGGATTTGATATGCAAGAAGAATTTAACGAATACTTTAACAGACAGATAAAACTTTGGGGGCAAGAGACTCAAGACTCACTTCAAGGCAAAAAGGTAGCCATCATTGGAAGTGGTGGGCTTGGGTGTACTCTTGGTATCGCACTTGGAGCTTCTGGAATAGGGGAGTTTACTTTAGTAGATTTTGATACTGTTGGAGTGCATAATATCCATAGACAAATAGGTTTTAGAGTTGGAGATGATGGAAAGTATAAGTGTGAGGTTTTAAAAGAGCTTATTGAAGCTAGATGCCCTTATACTAAAGTAACTGCTTATAAGGAGTCTTTTCAAGATTTTGCAAAAAGAGGTTTAGAGTTTGACCTTATCATTGATGGAACTGACAACCTTCCCACTCGTGGAGATATCAACGAATACTGCATGAAAAACAATCAAGCTTGGATTTATGGGAGTGTTGAGGAGTTTCATGGTCAGGTTTGTTTTTTTGAAAAGGCATCTTATGAAGCTGTATTTCAAATCAATGACAGAAAACCAAACGGTATCGCTTGTCCTATAGTTATGCATGTGGGTTCTTTACAAGCAAATTTAGCCATAAGATACCTAGCTGGACTTCCTGTTAAAAAAGATATTTTATATTATCTTTCATTTGATGAAGAGGGTGTAATTAATTACAAAAACTTCAAACTTCCTACAAACTAAAATATAGAGCAATTCTTGCTCTATAAAAAAATAAACTTCAAAATAATTTTTCTCAGATAACCATTTTTTAAGCACTTTTTGGATATTATTTCCAAATTTTACTACATATACGGGGAACTAATAAATGCCAAAAAGAGAAGATATAAAATCTATATTATTAATCGGTTCTGGTCCTATTATCATTGGGCAAGCCTGCGAATTTGATTATTCAGGAACACAAGCTACTAAGACATTGAAAGAGTTGGGTTATAGAGTTGTTTTAATCAACTCAAACCCAGCCACTATTATGACAGATCCAGAGTTTGCTGACAGAACTTATATCGAGCCAATTACAGAAGATATGATTGCAAAAATAATCAAAAAAGAGAACATCGATGCAATCCTACCAACTATGGGTGGACAAACAGCACTAAATGTTGCTACTTCTATGTATGACAAAGGTATGCTAGAAGGTGTACACTTTTTAGGAGCTCATCCAGATGCTATTAAAAAAGGTGAAGATAGACATCTTTTCAATGAAGCTATGATAAAAATCGGGATGGATTTACCAAAAAGTGCAAATGCCTATAGCGTTGATGAAGCAATAAAACTTGCAAAAGAGATTGGTTTCCCAGTTATATCTAGAGCATCTTTTACCCTTGCAGGTGGAGGAAGTGGTGTTGCTTACAACATGGATGAGTTTAAACTACTTGCAGAAGCTGGAATTGAAGCCTCTCCTATCAATGAAATTGAGATAATGGAATCTATGCTTGGATGGAAAGAGTATGAGATGGAAGTTATCAGAGATAACAAAGATAACTGTATCATCGTATGTTCTATTGAAAACTTAGACCCAATGGGTGTTCATACAGGAGATAGTATTACAGTAGCTCCTGCACTTACTCTTACAGATAAAGAGTATCAAGATATGAGAAATGCTTCATTTGCAATTCTTAGAGAAATCGGAGTTGATACGGGTGGTTCAAATGTACAGTTCTCTATTTGTCCAAAAACTGGAAGAATGATAGTTATTGAGATGAATCCTAGAGTTTCTCGTTCTTCAGCATTGGCTTCTAAAGCAACTGGTTATCCTATTGCAAAAGTTGCAACACTACTTGCTGTTGGATTTACACTTGATGAGATTGAAAATGATATTACAGGTACAACTGCATCTTTTGAGCCAGTAATTGATTATGTTGTTACAAAAATCCCAAGATTTACTTTTGAAAAGTTCCCTAAAGCTGACTCTACTTTAACTACTTCTATGAAATCAGTTGGTGAAGTTATGGCTATGGGTAGAACATTTAACGAATCTATTCAAAAGGCATTTTGTTCACTAGAAACTGGACTTATCGGATTTGATTCTATATCTACTGATATGGACCTAATTAAAAAAGAGATTAGAAGACCAAATGACAAAAGACTTCAATACCTAATGGATGGTATGAGACTAGGTCTTACAAATGAAGATATTTTTGAGTTATCAAAAATAGACCCATGGTTTTTAACAAAATTTAGACAAATAATAAATATAGAAAAATCAATAGATGAATCAATCCTAAGTGATGAAGTTAATATGAGAATAGCCAAATCAAATGGTTTTTCTGATGCTATGATTGCAAGACTTATTGGTAAAAAAGAAGATGATGTTTACAAGGCAAGAAAAGTATTAGAAGTAGATTTTGAGTACAACGAAGTTGATACTTGTTCTGCTGAGTTTAAAGCGCTTACTCCTTATCTTTACTCCACAACAAATGTAAATAGAATCCCACAAGTTAATAAAATAACAAATGAGAAAAAAGTTATGATTATAGGTGGTGGACCAAATAGAATCGGACAAGGTATTGAGTTTGATTATTGTTGTGTTCATGCTTCATTTGCCTTAGCTGAAATGGGTATCAAAACTATCATGTACAACTGTAACCCTGAAACTGTATCTACTGATTATGATATTTCAGATATTTTATACTTTGAGCCTATTGATTTTGAGCATGTTAGAAGTGTAGTAGAAAAAGAGAATCCAGATGGTGTAATCGTACACTTTGGTGGACAAACTCCACTTAAACTTGCAAATGCTCTAACAGCAGCAGGAGCTAAAATCATAGGTACTACTGCTGAAGTTATTGATTTGGCAGAAGATAGAAAAAAATTCTCAAAATTCGTAGAAGATGCAGGATTATTACAACCTGAAAATGGAACAGCAGTAGAAGTAGAAGAAGCTATTGAAATCGCTGAAAAAATAGGTTATCCAGTACTTGTAAGACCATCATTTGTACTTGGTGGAAGAGGTATGAAAATCGTATACTCTACAAATGAGTTAAAACAATATATGGACGAAGCAGTATCTGTATCAAATGATGCACCAGTACTAATAGATAAGTTCCTTGATAGAGCAATTGAGCTTGATGTTGATTGTATTTGTGATGGAAAAGAGGTATATATTGGTGGTATCATGCAACATATTGAAGAAGCAGGGGTTCACTCTGGGGATTCTGCTTGTTCTTTACCTCCTGTTTCTATAAGTGATGAGTTAATCAAAGAGCTTGAAACAAAAACAAAAAATATGGCACTAGGTCTTGGTGTGGTTGGACTTATGAATACTCAATATGCTATTCATAAAGGACAAATTTATCTTATCGAAGTAAACCCAAGAGCTTCAAGAACAGTTCCTTTTGTATCAAAAGCAACTGGTATGCCACTTGCAAAAGTAGCTACAAGAGTTATGTGGGGAGAGAGTTTAAGAAATGCTCTTGATACATATAATAGTGAACTTATTTGGGAAGATAATGGTGTGTTAAAACCAATACTTAAAAACCATGTTGCAATCAAAGAGGCTGTATTCCCATTCAACAAACTTAGCGGTTCAGATATGATTTTAACTCCTGAAATGAAATCAACAGGTGAAGTTATGGGTATCTCTGATAGTTTTGGTGAATCTTATGCAAAAGCACAAAGTGCAGCTAAAAACGACCTTCCAAGAGAGGGTAAAGTATTTATTTCACTATGTGATTTAGATAAAGAGTTTGCACCTAAAATTGCTCGTGGATTAGTTGATGAAGGTTTCTCAGTAGTTGCTACTGGGGGAACTCACAAAGCTATTGTAGATGCTGGAGTTGAGTGTGAAAAGGTTCTTAAGATTTCTGAGGGTAGACCAAATATCACTGACTCAATCACAAACGGTGAGATAGCACTTGCTATTAATACAAGTGATGGAAAAGAGTCATCAAAAGAAGATGGTAAATCTATTAGAAGAAGTGTTCTTAAGATGAACATACCATATGTAACAACAGCTGCTGCTGCTTTAGCTTGTCTTGAAGCTATGAGAGAAATCAAAAAGAGAGATGGATTATCTCCTAAATCTATCCAAGAGTTTTTAAATAGCTAATGAATCCTGATGCTGTTTATCTAGTACAAACAGATACAACTGTTGGCTTTTCATCAAATGACAATGAAAAGCTAGCACTTATAAAAAAAAGACCCAAAGAGCAAAAGATACTTAGAACAGTAGACTCTTTTAAAACCCTACAAAACTTTACAAGAATTCCAAATAAGCATAAAAAAAGAGTTAGAAGCTCAAAAAATAGTACTTTTATCTACCCAAATGGTGAGTCTTTTAGACTTATACAAAAGGATTCGCACTTTTATAACTTCATTAAAAAGTTTGAGGTTTTATATTCATCTTCAGCAAATGAAGCAAAAAAGAGCTTTGATGAAGAGTATACAAAGAGTGTAGCAGACGTTATTGTGGTAGATAAAGATGGTTTTTATGAAGATATTCCATCAAAATTATTTAAGTTAAATAAAATCAGATTTAAAAAAATAAGGTAATCTAAGACTTTATTAAGTCATAAGTTCATAGAATAAAATATTATTTTAAAAAGGGCAATTAATGTTTTTATATAGGGAAAATGAGCTTGCAATACTAGAAGATGATTTCTCTATACCAAACTCTTCATTTAATTTTGTATTTGGAAGAAGAAAGATAGGTAAAACTACCTTTATAAATAACTACACAAATAGTAAAAAAGCTTTTTATATTTCATTTTTAGAGATGACTAACTCTATAGCTTTTCAAAACATACATAAAAATCTAGAAGTCTTTTTTGATAAAAAAATAGAAAAGTTTGATAACTTTGAATCTTTTCTAAAGATATTAACAAAACAGAAAATAGAAGAGAAGTTAGTATTGATTCTTGATGATTTTCAAAATCTATTAAAAGTAGAAAAAGCTGCCTTAAGTACCTTTTATAAAACTTGGAATAAAGAGCTATCTGGTATAAATATACAAATAATCTTTTTATCTTCAATATATTCAAGCAATAAAGACGATGAATATATTTATAAAAAGTCTTCAAACATAATAAAACTAAACAATCTACCATATTCAAGTATCAAGGAGTTTATTCCTGATATAGAAGCTGGAGATATAATTCATATATTTAGTGCTTTGGGGACAAACCCAGAGTACTTAAAACTATATAATCCCAAAAAAGATTTTCTATTAAATATAAAAGAGAATTTTTTAAGTTATGAAGGACTTTTTTTTAGTGAAGGTATTGATTTTTTGAAAAAAGATTTAAATGAAATCTCTACTTACTCTTCAATACTTTATGCCATAGCTTTAGGCAATAACAAGATAGGTGACATAGCAAACTTTTTAAATCTAAAATCTACATATCTAACTAGATATTTACAAAAACTTATTGATATCATGATTATAAAAAAGCATGTGCCTTTAAATGAAAATATCAAAAAAAGTAAATTTGGAAGATATGAGATAGAGGACAATTTTATAAAGTTTTGGTTTTGTTATATATATCCAAACTATTCTGCTTTACAAAAAGATGATATATATAGTGTGATTAGCTATATAAGAAATGACTTTACTAGAACTATAGAACGTAGTGCATATAAAACATATATATTAAACTTAGTAAAAAAAGACCCATATAAATTTTTAGGATTTACACCAACAAATATTGGAAGCTGGTGGAACAATAAAGATACTCAAATCGATATTATCGCATATGATTCTAAAAATATTATTTTCATAGATACAAAATGGAGAGACTCTCAAAAGCTCGAGCAAAGCTACAGTTTACTCAGGGAAAAAGCTTCTGAGTTTAAAACTACACTAAATAAACAATATATTATTTTCTCAAAAACTACCCCTACAAAACAATAATTATAAATATGTTTAAAAACATATTTATACTCAAAATTAGCTAATAAAATCAAACTTTTAAGTTTTACTTAAGAAATATACTTGTCAAAAAAGATTAAAATTAATGTATAAAGATAATTAAAGGATTGATTATGGCATCTCAAATTACAATTAAAAGTCCAAATGGTGAAAACAAATCATACGAAATAAGTGAAACAGATTTAATTAATGTCCAAAAAGGTGATTATGTATTTGTACCTGAATTGGCAACTTCTCTAAGTCTTGAAATAGTTGATGGTTCATTAAAAATTACATTTCCTGATGGACATAATGTAGTAGTTCAAAACATAGTTGATTTTATAAGTGAAAATAATGGTGAATCAATCAATGGACTAATGGATAAATTAGACATAACTGCTATTGCCTTTATGAACGAAAATGGTGAGTATGAAGAAGTAAGTTTTTTTGAACAACTTTTAGCTTTAATTGAAGAAGCAGCTGCTGGTAATAAAGTAGAATCATTGAATAATCTTGGAAATGATACAACTTTATCTGATGAACCTCTTAATCCTAATGATGAAAATGAAAACAATGATGATAGAGAAAGATCAACAAGAGATGAATTGTCATTCTCAAGTACAAGTAGTAGTAATAATGCACCAACAGCAACAGCAAAAAGTGATGCTGTTTTAGAAGATGAAATTATTAATGGAAAAGTGGCATTTTCAGATATAGATGGAACAGCAACAATTGGACTAACAGCTGGAAGGGTGGCACCAGAAGGATTTACAATCAATCCTGATGGTACTTATACTTTTGATGCTAATTCATATGATTATTTATCTGAAGGAGAAAAAGAAACTTTTTCTATTCCTTTAACTGTAACAGATAATGAAGGGGCAACAACAACTACAGTATTGACTGTCTCAATTACTGGGACAAATGATGCACCAACACTAACAGTAGAAAATACAAAAACAGTAGATGAAGATGGAAGTACAACAATAACATTCACAGCTTCTGATATAGATGGAACAACAACTACAAATGCAACAGCAGAACATGGAACAGTAAGTGTAAATGAAAATGGAACAATCACATATACACCAGATGCAAACTATAATGGTGCAGATACAATAACAGTAACTTCAACAGATGATGATGGAGCAACAGTAACACAAACATCTGCAATCACAGTAAATGATGTAAATGATGCACCAACACTAACAGTAGAAAATACAAAAACAGTAGATGAAGATGGAAGTACAACAATAACATTCACAGCTTCTGATATAGATGGAACAACAACTACAAATGCAACAGCAGAACATGGAACAGTAAGTGTAAATGAAAATGGAACAATCACATATACACCAGATGCAAACTATAATGGTGCAGATACAATAACAGTAACTTCAACAGATGATGATGGAGCAACAGTAACACAAACATCTGCAATCACAGTAAATGATGTAAATGATGCACCAACACTAACAGTAGAAAATACAAAAACAGTAGATGAAGATGGAAGTACAACAATAACATTCACAGCTTCTGATATAGATGGAACAACAACTACAAATGCAACAGCAGAACATGGAACAGTAAGTGTAAATGAAAATGGAACAATCACATATACACCAGATGCAAACTATAATGGTGCAGATACAATAACAGTAACTTCAACAGATGATGATGGAGCAACAGTAACACAAACATCTGCAATCACAGTAAATGATGTAAATGATGCACCAACACTAACAGTAGAAAATACAAAAACAGTAGATGAAGATGGAAGTACAACAATAACATTCACAGCTTCTGATATAGATGGAACAACAACTACAAATGCAACAGCAGAACATGGAACAGTAAGTGTAAATGAAAATGGAACAATCACATATACACCAGATGCAAACTATAATGGTGCAGATACAATAACAGTAACTTCAACAGATGATGATGGAGCAACAGTAACACAAACATCTGCAATCACAGTAAATGATGTAAATGATGCACCAACACTAACAGTAGAAAATACAAAAACAGTAGATGAAGATGGAAGTACAACAATAACATTCACAGCTTCTGATATAGATGGAACAACAACTACAAATGCAACAGCAGAACATGGAACAGTAAGTGTAAATGAAAATGGAACAATCACATATACACCAGATGCAAACTATAATGGTGCAGATACAATAACAGTAACTTCAACAGATGATGATGGAGCAACAGTAACACAAACATCTGCAATCACAGTAAATGATGTAAATGATGCACCAACACTAACAGTAGAAAATACAAAAACAGTAGATGAAGATGGAAGTACAACAATAACATTCACAGCTTCTGATATAGATGGAACAACAACTACAAATGCAACAGCAGAACATGGAACAGTAAGTGTAAATGAAAATGGAACAATCACATATACACCAGATGCAAACTATAATGGTGCAGATACAATAACAGTAACTTCAACAGATGATGATGGAGCAACAGTAACACAAACATCTGCAATCACAGTAAATGATGTAAATGATGCACCAACACTAACAGTAGAAAATACAAAAACAGTAGATGAAGATGGAAGTACAACAATAACATTCACAGCTTCTGATATAGATGGAACAACAACTACAAATGCAACAGCAGAACATGGAACAGTAAGTGTAAATGAAAATGGAACAATCACATATACACCAGATGCAAACTATAATGGTGCAGATACAATAACAGTAACTTCAACAGATGATGATGGAGCAACAGTAACACAAACATCTGCAATCACAGTAAATGATGTAAATGATGCACCAACACTAACAGTAGAAAATACAAAAACAGTAGATGAAGATGGAAGTACAACAATAACATTCACAGCTTCTGATATAGATGGAACAACAACTACAAATGCAACAGCAGAACATGGAACAGTAAGTGTAAATGAAAATGGAACAATCACATATACACCAGATGCAAACTATAATGGTGCAGATACAATAACAGTAACTTCAACAGATGATGATGGAGCAACAGTAACACAAACATCTGCAATCACAGTAAATGATGTAAATGATGCACCAACACTAACAGTAGAAAATACAAAAACAGTAGATGAAGATGGAAGTACAACAATAACATTCACAGCTTCTGATATAGATGGAACAACAACTACAAATGCAACAGCAGAACATGGAACAGTAAGTGTAAATGAAAATGGAACAATCACATATACACCAGATGCAAACTATAATGGTGCAGATACAATAACAGTAACTTCAACAGATGATGATGGAGCAACAGTAACACAAACATCTGCAATCACAGTAAATGATGTAAATGATGCACCAACACTAACAGTAGAAAATACAAAAACAGTAGATGAAGATGGAAGTACAACAATAACATTCACAGCTTCTGATATAGATGGAACAACAACTACAAATGCAACAGCAGAACATGGAACAGTAAGTGTAAATGAAAATGGAACAATCACATATACACCAGATGCAAACTATAATGGAACAGATTCAATAACAGTAACTTCAACAGATGATGATGGAGCAACAGTAACACAAACATCTGCAATCACAGTAAATGATGTAAATGATGCACCAACACTAACAGTAGAAAATACAAAAACAGTAGATGAAGATGGAAGTACAACAATAACATTCACAGCTTCTGATATAGATGGAACAACAACTACAAATGCAACAGCAGAACATGGAACAGTAAGTGTAAATGAAAATGGAACAATCACATATACACCAGATGCAAACTATAATGGAACAGATACAATAACAGTAACTTCAACAGATGATGATGGAGCAACAGTAACACAAACATCTGCAATCACAGTAAATGATGTAAATGATGCACCAACACTAACAGTAGAAAATACAAAAACAGTAGATGAAGATGGAAGTACAACAATAACATTCACAGCTTCTGATATAGATGGAACAACAACTACAAATGCAACAGCAGAACATGGAACAGTAAGTGTAAATGAAAATGGAACAATCACATATACACCAGATGCAAACTATAATGGTGCAGATACAATAACAGTAACTTCAACAGATGATGATGGAGCAACAGTAACACAAACATCTGCAATCACAGTAAATGATGTAAATGATGCACCAACACTAACAGTAGAAAATACAAAAACAGTAGATGAAGATGGAAGTACAACAATAACATTCACAGCTTCTGATATAGATGGAACAACAACTACAAATGCAACAGCAGAACATGGAACAGTAAGTGTAAATGAAAATGGAACAATCACATATACACCAGATGCAAACTATAATGGTGCAGATACAATAACAGTAACTTCAACAGATGATGATGGAGCAACAGTAACACAAACATCTGCAATCACAGTAAATGATGTAAATGATGCACCAACACTAACAGTAGAAAATACAAAAACAGTAGATGAAGATGGAAGTACAACAATAACATTCACAGCTTCTGATATAGATGGAACAACAACTACAAATGCAACAGCTGAACATGGAACAGTAACAGTTAATAATGATGGAACAATAACATATACTCCTGATGCAAACTATAATGGAACAGATTCAATTACAGTAACTACAACAGATGATGATGGAGCAACAGTAACAAAAACTTCAAGTATTACTGTTGAAGCCGTAGCTGATGCTCCAACTATTGATATGAAAATAGAAAAAGCTACAACAATTGATGATACTAGTGCTGTTGATATTTCTAAAGGATATACTGTTATTGCTATTGGAGCAAATGGAGAAGAGTCTACAATCTCTACTGTTTCAAATACTAATCATGACGGTTTTGGAGTAAGTGGAAATGCAAGTGGTGCTGATTCGGAGATAGGTTACAATGATGCATTAGGAGCTTCTGAAAAAATACAAGTTAATCTTGATAATGATGCATCTGATGCAAATGTTTCTTTTGCATGGCAGAATTCCAATGAAACAGTACAAGTTGAATTTTATAAAGATGGTGTACTTATTGATACTCAAACTATCCATGGTGGTTCTGATGGGGTTGATGATATTTATACTCTTAGCCCAAATGGTAGTGATACGTTTGATTCAATAGTATTTTCTGCCGCAGGTTCAGGAGATGATTTCTTAATACATGAAATGAATTTTAATTCAGTATCAATAGATGAAAATACAGGAGAAATTTCTGGAGAGATATATAGTATTAATCTTTCAGCAGCATTAGCAGATACAGATGGAAGTGAAGTATTAACTGTGACAGTATCAGGTATCCCAGAAGGTGTTTCGCTTAGTGAAGGTATAGATAATGGAGATGGTACTTGGACAATTGAAGTTAATGGTAATAGCTTTGATGGAACTATATCTATGAGCGTTCCAAGTACTGTAAGCCAAGAATTTACTGTTACAGCAACAGCAACTTCAACTGAATCATCAAATAATGCTACTGCTAGTACAAGTGCAACTTTTGATATTGATGCAGGTACTTTTGTAACAGCTGATATTGCTAGTGAAAGTGATACAGGAATATCTTCAACAGATAATATAACATCTGATAATACACCAACAATTTCTGGAATCACAGAAAATGGGGCAACAGTTGTAATAACAGATGCAAATGGCAATGAAGTAGGAACTACAGTTGCAGATGAAAATGGTAATTATTCAATTACTACAAGTGCACTACCAGATGGAACACAAAATCTTACAATAACAGCTACAGATAGTGAAGGTAATACGGGAGTTGAGACACAAACAATAACAGTAGATACTACAGCAAGTGATATGGCTAATCTAGCAATCACTGATATAGTTGATAATACTGGTGATTATTCATCTGTTACTATGAAAGGTACAGGTGCAGAAGCTGGTAATGCTATTACAATTTTTGATGAAGCTGGCAATGCAGTAGCAACAGCTACAGTTGATGAAAATGGTACTTGGAGTGCGGATATATCAGAACTTAGTGCAACTGGTATAAACGACAATGAATTTTTCAGCGTAACAGAGACAGATATAGCTGGAAATGAAACAGGACAAACTGATTCTACACAATACTGGCATGGTGATTGGTCTGCAGCTAATACAGAATCAAGTGATGATTTTGTAATGGCAGGAAGTGGTGATGATACAATCAATACTGATGCAACACTATCAGGGACAAATGAAAATGGCACTGTTACAAGTGATAATGATGATGCTAATGACAAAGTAGTAATAGATGGTGGAGCTGGAAATGATACTGTAACATTTGGAAAAGATATTTCAGAATACACAATTACCACAGATGCAAATGGAAATACAATAGTAACAGAAACAGCTGCAAGTGATAGTGATGGAGATGGTATAGGAGATGTAACAGAACTTAGAAATGTAGAAACTGTAGAGTTTGCAGATGGTTCATATGATGTTGCAAATGGTACTTTTACTCCTGATAATACGGCACCAGAGGCAACTAATGATACTGTTTCAACAAGTGAAGATGTTGCACTAGCTTTATCTATCAATGATTTTGGATATAGCGATTCTGATGGAGATTCTATGAGTGCTATTCAAATAGTATCTTTACCAATTGCAGGAGCTATCACACTAAATGGTGTAGAAGTAAGTGCTGGTGATGAGATAAGTGCAAGTGACATAAACTCAGGTAATTTAGTATTTACTCCAGAAACTAATAGTGATGCTGATGTAAGTTTTGATTTTAAAGTTAGTGATGGAACAGCGTGGAGTGATACTGCAACTACATCTATAACTGTTGATGCAGTTGCTGATGCACCTATAAATGTATCTATTGAAGTAGGACAAGGTACTGAGTCAGTATCTCTTTCAGAAGTTGTAAGTGAAAGTGCAAATGAAGCTGCTGGTATATATGAAAGAGATGGTAACTACTACCAAATGCAATCTCAAAATGTAGAAACACAAGTATTAGATATAGCTGCCTTAAAAGAAAAAGGTTACACAATAAATAACGATGGAGACTATTTTAAAATAAACTCTGATGGTGCCAAAGTATTAGTTGAACAAGAGTTTACAAGAGAAGTTACAAAAGTTGTTGATGCAGAACCTATTATGAAAACTGCAACAGAGACTACAACTTATGAAACACTTGGTGAAGCTCATATAGACAATGGTGCTGTTGTAAACGCATACAATACAGTAAGTTTTGATTTTGCAGAACCAACATCAAATATAGAGCTAGACTTTAGTAACTTTGATAGTGGAATGGCAAAAATAAGCTTTTATGATGCAAATGGAAATCAAGTTGGAGATGACATAAGTCAGTATCATGTTAATGATTCTAGAGGTTATACAGTACCAGATGGTGCTGTTGGAGTATCTGTTTCTAATATGGATAGTAGTAGTGACTTTACTATTGATACTATTTCATATAGAGGAGAGCCAGGAGAAGTTACTGTTGAAGCTGGTGGGTTAGTTCCTGATTATGCAGCTATGGAAGCAGCAGGTATTACATGGACAGAAACACAAAGTGAAACAATAACTCAAAGTGCAGATATTACAAATATTGGTAATATAGGTGATAGTAATGTTAGAGGGTTTAACCCTGAAGACCATGAAACTAGTCAAGTATTTGATTTTGGAGCAGACTTAGCATATAGAGAAGTCACAATTACTGTAAACATGGATGTAAAAGGTTCTTGGGATAATAACTCTTCTAGTACAAATGACTATTTTAGAGTTAGTGCAAATGGACAAGAACTTGATGTAAATTATTATTCTAATAGATCATATGGACATGAGTCTGAAGAAGTTTCATATTTAGGTTGGGATAATTTTGAAAACTATACTTATGAATATCAAGTATATCTTGATGAAAATGGACAAGCACAGTTAGACTTTATGGTAGCTTCAACTGCAGATAATGAAACTGTTGATGTGAAAAATATAGATGTCGCATATGAAGGTCAAACTGGATGGGTAAAAGAAGTAACTGAGACAGAAACATACACAGAAAGTGTGTTAGTTGATGCACCTGCAGAGCAAGTTCAACCTGAAGATATTCCAGGTGGTGTACCTATGAAAACTTTAGTTCAGTCACATCAAGTTGAAGTTGAAGTTGACCCAAAAATGACTACAGTATCAGAAGTGATTGCTACTATTTATCCTGTAGATATAGTTGCAGCATTGGCAGATGTAGATGGAAGTGAAGCTCTAAGTGTAACAATTACAGGAGTTCCAACAGGTGCTACACTAAGCCAAGGAACAGATAACGGTGATGGAACATGGAGTATAAATGTTGAAGATGATGCTACATCTATTGGTGAACATTTAACTATAAGTGTACCTGCAGGAACGGAAAACTTTGATTTAGGAGTTACAGCAACAGCAACTGAAACTAGTACAGATGAAGAAATAGCTCAAAGTGATACTGATAGTGTTGTAGTTGATTCATCTACTGAATCTAATGAAGATGCTAATACAATTAATGCAAATAATAATGAAGTTACAACAGGTACAGATGCTGATGATATCTTCAGCATAAGCATTGATGGTGAAGATCCATTGTCTGTTACACAAACTACAATTGATGGTGGAGAAGGTTATGATACTGTAGCTATTGCAGATGCAGGAGTTCTAGATTTTGATACCTTGATTGCTAAAAATGTTGAAGAAGTAAATTTAGAGAATAATCAACTTAATAGTTTAGAAATAGATTCTTCAGATGTTATAAATATGACAGACGATGACAATATCTTAAAAATCATTGGTGACAGTGGTGATGAAATAGGATTAACAAGTGAAGATAACGATAGCTCATGGGTTAAAACAGATGAAAGTGTTACAACTGATGATGGTGAAACATTTGACGTATGGAGAGATGACAACGTAACTGTTTTCATTGATACTGATATTACTGTTACAGATATATAAAAGAGGTTTTCCTCTTTTATATAAGATATCTTAATCTCTATATACTATAAAATACTTCTAATATATCCCCGTAAAATAGTTTTCTTGTTTTAAATCAATAAAGATAATTACATATAAAGCTAAAATTTTAAAAGATGAATAAAGTTTAAGCATAATTAAACAGAGGCTAAACTATAATTTCACTCTTCGACCCCGTCGTCTAGTGGCCAAGGACGACAGGATTTCCTCCTGTAGACTCAAGTTCGAATCTTGATGGGGTCGCCAATCTATAGATACTATAAATACAACTATTTAGTTTAAAAAAATATTTCTCATATCTTTTAAATTTATAAAAGGACATAGTAGTCGTTTTTAATCCAAATATATTACATCCAAATCTTCTACATGAGTATTATTTTTAATATATTCTAAAGCTTTAAGTGCAAGGGTATATTTTATGTTATTTACATCCACATTTTCAATAATCCAAAGTAAGTAATCACTATCCACATCGACCCATTTATAATTAGAAAATTTTCCAAAACCTATTTTTTGGGTTTCTATTGGGGCGTTATATGTTTTTTCTAATTGTTTTTTTGCTTGTATATTTCCCATATCTGCAAGACCATTAAGATATTCAGTTGATAGTTTATTCCACTCTAAACCGTAATATATACCAAAATCAATTGTATCTGACATCTATATGATCTCCTTTAGTTTATTTTATAATACTATTTTTTTCTTGCGGATATATTAATACAGATATTGACTTGTGGATTTAATGTTAATTCTAGTACATTACTTCTTAGGATAATTAACATATGATAAATCACTAATCAAAAAAGGAATTTTATGACTCTTTATAAAGTCGATGATTATGGAATAAAAGAATGGCACCCAATAAGTAAAATAGTATTAGGATTTATAATCCTCTATACTTATATATCTATAGCTTCTATCCCTTTATATTATGCAGAAATAGATTCAATCAATGCAAATATCTCATCATATAGAGATGCTTTTTGGTTACTACAAATGGCAGCTAGTACAATAGGTTTTGGAGATGTTTATCCTACCACTGAAATAGGAAGAGCAATTGTGGCTGTTTCCTTTTATGTTGGTGTTGGAATAGCAGGGTTTATTGGTGCTACTATTGCTGGATTTTTTACAGACTTTACAGATAAATCAGTTCAAAATAGAGAGCTAAGAAGACAAAATGAGCAAATAATTGAATTATTAAAGAAACAAGAAAAAAGTTCTAGTGATAAAGAATTACTTTAATAAAAAGAATAAGAGGAGATAAAATGAAAGTTGGATTTATAGGACTTGGAATCATGGGTAAACCTATGGCAAAAAATATATTAAAAGCAGGATTTGATTTAGTTGTGACAAATAGAAGTAAGGCATCTCTTGAAGAACTAGTTGCACTTGGGGCTTCAAGTGCTCAAAGTGCTAAAGAAGTAGCACAACAAGTTGATGTTGTTATTACTATGTTACCAAATTCACCTCAAGTCAAAGAAGTTATTCTTGGAGAAAATGGAGTTATTGATGGAATAAAAGAGGGTAGTGTAGTTATAGACATGAGTTCAATAGCACCATTGGCTTCACAAGAGATTTCAGCTCAACTTGCAAAAAAAGGTGTTGAATTACTTGATGCTCCTGTAAGTGGTGGAGAACCAAAAGCAATAGAGGGAACACTATCTGTCATGGTTGGTGGAAAAAAAGAGGTATTTGATAAGTTTTATGAGCTAATGATGTCAATGGCAGCTTCAGTTGTTTATACTGGAAAAGTAGGAGCTGGAAATACAACAAAACTAGCAAATCAAATTATTGTTGCACTTAATATTGCTGCTATGTGTGAATCTTTGGTTTTAGCTACAAAAGCAGGGGTTGAGCCTGAGTTGGTTTATGAAGCAATAAGAGGAGGGTTAGCTGGAAGTACTGTTCTTGATGCTAAAGCACCACTTGTTATGGATAGAAAATTTGACCCAGGATTTAAAATCAATCTACACATAAAAGACTTACAAAATGCACTAGATACAGCTCATGAAATAGGAGCTCCTGTTCATTTAACAGCAGCTGTCATGGAAATCATGCAAGCTATGAAAGCCCAAGGTGAAGATCACTTAGACCATAGTGCTTTAATTAGATATTATGAAAGATTGGCAAAAGTTGAAGTAAAAAGATAGCTTCTACTAAAGAGTTTTAAAAGTTTATTTAAAACTCTTTTTATAAATATTTAAAACTGTATCTAAAAGGGCTGCAATTACTGGACCTATAATAATACCTACAGGACCAAAAGATATTATTCCTCCAAGTATTGATATAAGAATAACCAGATCGGGTAATTTTGCGTCATTCCCAACAATCCATGGTCGTAGAAGATTATCTACTAAACCTACGACTATTATTCCCCATATAGTAAGAGCAATTCCCCATCCAATACTGCCTGTAAGCATAAGATATACTACTGCTGGTACCCAAACTATAGGTGCTCCTAATCCTGGAACAGCAGAAAGAAGAAAAACTACACTTCCCCAAAACACTGGTCCATTAAGTCCTATAATCCAAAATCCTAAGGCAAGCAATAAACCTTGAATAAATCCAATTATAACTATACCTTTAAGTGATGCTTTAGTTACCATAAGACCACGATTCATAAGTTCATCATAATCTTTTTTTGAAAGGGGAAGTAAAGAAGCTAGAGAGTCTAGCAATTTTTGTCCATTTACCAAAAAATAAAACATAGCATAAAACATAATAAACAAACTCATAAGAAATCCAGCAGTACCTTTTGTTGCACTAGATAAACTTGAAACTAACCAACTTCCTATTGCACTAGTTGCATCAGAAGCTTTTTTTAGAAGTGTCTCATTAAAAGAATCAAATTTATCTTGTAGTGGCAACCAACTAGGTAGCTGCTCACTCAATGAGAACTCATCATCTAAAATCTCTTTTACAATAGGACTTGTTTTTTCGCTAAATTGTATTGCTTCGTTTGTTACCATTCCTGTAAGGGTTGCCAAGGGAAAACCTACAGCTAAAATGGATATGATTAGTACAGTAGAGGCTGCCAATACAGATTTGTTTTTTAGATATATAAGAATTCTTTTATAGAGAGGGTATAATAAGCCTGCAAATATTGCAGCAAGTATAAGAGCTATTAGAAACTCTTTAATCATTCCAATGAAGCCCATTAGAACTATAAAAAGTAAAAGAAGAATAAAAGCTTGTTGAAACTTATTGGGTCTTTTTCCTTTCATGTTTAGGCTCCTTAATAATTTTTGTAATAAGTTTAACCTTTACTTAAATCTTGAACCAGCTGACTTCAATGCATCACCAAAAGAAATCCAAGCACTATCTATACCTGCCTTTAAATCTTCCCATGCATCATCACTTGAATTTTTAAGCTCAGAGAGTTTTTTATTTGCACTTGCTTGCATAGCTTTTAATTTATCTATTTCTTCATAGTATGCAAGTTTTGTATCAGCTTTCTCACCTTCAGCTCTTGCTTTAAGTTTGTCTATCTCTGCATTCCATTCATCTAATTGTGTTTGTAATTTTTGTTCATATTCTTTTTTCATTCCCATGACTTACTCCTTTAAAGTTATTTATTTCCTAATAATTTTCTAGTGTTATATAAAATATCTTATGATATTTATTTACTTTTATTACTCTCTGGAATAAAATATATTTATAGATACAATGGGTTTAAACGTATCGTAGGTAAAAGGTAGTTTTATTGATTTGTATTTCATAATAATCCTCCTTCTTTGTACTAACTATAACAAAAGCTAATAAAATAATTCTTAAACAAATTAGATAAGTTTATGATAAAAGGAGCAAAGATTATTTAGTCAAAAACTTTTGATTTACAAATATTCTAACAAGATAGATATAGATAAACTTATAGTACAATACTAAAAATTTAAAAACTAAGATAAATATTATGGCACACAAAGAACACAAAAAAGGTTTACACCCAAGAAATCCTCACAACAAAAGATATGATTTCCCAAAACTTATAAAAAGTTTACCAAAACTAGCAGATTTCGTTTTTAAAAATAAGTATGATGAACTATCTATTGACTTTGCAGATGCAAAGGCTGTTTTAACTTTAAACAAAGCACTTCTTGCACACTTTTACAACATAAAGAACTGGTATATTCCAGAAGATTATTTATGTCCTCCTATTCCTGGCAGAGCTGATTATCTTCACTATATTGCTGATTTATTAGCTGAATTTCATGGAGGTAAAGTTCCAACTGGAGCGAAGATAAAAGGACTTGATATTGGTATTGGTGCAAATTGTATCTATCCAATAATTGGAAATAGTGTTTATGGTTGGTCTTTTGTAGGTAGTGATATTGAAAAAGAGTCTATAGAATCCTCAGAGAATATTATAAAAGAAAATGACTCTTTATTAGGAAATATTGAGTGTAGATTGCAGTTAAATCCTGATAGTATTTTTACAGGTATTATAAAAGAAGATGATAGATTTGATTTTACTTTATGTAATCCTCCTTTTCATAAATCACAAGCCCAATCTCAAGCTGGAAGTAAAAGAAAGGTACAGAATCTTACTAAAAAAGTAGTTGAAAAAGCCTCTTTAAATTTTGGTGGCAAGAGTAATGAGCTTTGGTGCAAAGGTGGAGAAGTAGCTTTTGTAAAAGCTATGATAAAACAGAGTAAAAAGTATGCTAAAAACTGTTTTTGGTTTAGTACAATAGTATCAAAAAAGGATAATCTTCAATTTATTTATGACACGATAGATTATGTAAAGCCTATAGAATATGACACCATAGAGATGCAACATGGACAAAAAGTAAGTAGAATCATAATCTGGACATTCCTTACAAAAGAAGAGCAAAAACAGTGGTCTTCAAAGTGGTAAAAATAAATATATACTAAATAACTTTATTTAACTTTTGGTAGTATTTATATGCGTTTATGATGTTATAACATAATATTATAGATGAAACAAAAAACAACAAGCTAGCTAGATAAATCAGAGGTTTGAAGAATATAGCCAATATAAAAGCAAAGTAAGAAACAATATAAATATTGTATTGTAGTTTCATATATTTGCTTTTTATTACTTGTGACATCTCCGCATCAAAAATCATCTTTGAACTAAGATGAAACCAGGTAAGAAATGGAACTATTTTATATAACATTCCATTTATTATAGAGTATGCAAAACCAAGACCAAAAATAACTGCAAGAGAAAAGTCAATATTTAAATCAAAGCAAATTGATATAATCCAAATAAGTGAAGCAATTGATAGGTTTATCATTGCAAAGTACCAAAGATTTATTGTGGTATCTCGTCTTGGTCTTTTTCTATTTTTTAGCAAATAGATTGTTGTAAGTGAAAATATAAGTGATGATGTAGCTAATAGGGTTTTAAATAGTGGTATTAAAGATGAATCAGTAATTATAAATAGTGATAATAAAAGTATAATTAATGTTACTATCCAATAAAAGTGATTTTTTATAAATAGTGGATACTCTTTTGTTACATAAAACATAGGAATAACCTTGTATGAAACTCCAGAAATAAGCATGATTAACCATCCAAAGAATATATAACTAATATGAGCATCTGCGAAGTTTCTTGAGCTAAAGCCACTATTATGATTTATTAAAGCGACTATTCCAAAGGCTAAACCTAAAATCAAAAAACCAAGGGCTGTTAAAAATGTCTTAACAGTAGGATTCTTGTCTTCAGTTTTTAAAATAGTAAAAAAAGTAATTATAACAAAATAAACAATAGCAAGAAGTAGACACAAAGAGGCAATATGCATAAGGATTTTATTTGATATTAAAAAACCTGTTATAAAACATACTGTCCCAATATTTAGTAAAAAGAGTATGAGTTTTGCTTGTAAATCTACTTTTTTATATGCAACTCCTATAATCACAGGAATCATCTGAAAAAGCGAGCCAAGCATTACATGAGTAAAAAAACCAAGTGTTAAAATATGTGTAAGAGCTATAGCTTCATAGTAATATCTACTTTCAATACCATTTGCATATACAAATAGACAAGTAGAGAAAACAATTAAATAAATAGAGGCAATTATGTAGTAAAACATAGGGATTTTATAAGGTGGTGCTTGATCTAAAGATAAACCTTGCATTTGCATATTGTTAAGCCTTTATTATTTGTGTATTTTCATTTCAAAATGATTCTCTTCATCTTTTATGATTTCATATTTTAAACTATTTTTTTCAATTGCTTCAAAAAGCTTGCAAGGACTCATTCTATGTTTAAAAATAAGAATTTCATCTTCATTTAGATTATGTACTGCTTCTAAGCCTTGCATAAGAGGGTAAGGAGCTTCAAGCTCACTTACATCCAATGTAATAGTTTTATTTTTGCTCATAGCTTTTTAATCCATCTATAATAGTATCATTTTCATTATTTAATAGATTTTGAATCATTGTATATAACATTTGTTCTTCTTTTGAATTATGTTGTTGAATTAGTATCATTAAAGACTCACTTAATCCGAAAAATCTATCACTATCTTTTTCTTTAATTGATTCTTCAATTTTAGGAAATACAGTTCTTGCTTGCTCATGTTCCATTTTCATAACTTGTGTTGGACCACAGCCACCAGTAGAAGCTTTTTCATCAAACATCGGAAATAGATAGTTCTCTTCTATTTCAAAGTGTTTTAAAGTCTCATTTTTAAACTTTTCATTCAGTTCAACTGCATTGTCCCAATTTCCCTTTTCAACCGCACTTTCAAGTAGTGCTAATAGTTCATCACACTCTTTATGATGGTTTGACATATATTCTTTAATAGTCATTTTATACCCCGTTTTATTTTAATTTTTATAATTTTTGCATAAAATCAGATAAATTAAATTGATAACAATCAATACAAAGTGAAATTATGAATATACATGAGTTTTATTTCTTTGATTCTTTAGATGAAAAAGAGAAAAAAGAGTTAGAAAAAATAAGTAGAAAGAAACATTATAAAAAAGATGAAATACTTTTTTATAAAGGTGAAGAAGCAAAATATTTGTATCTTTTGGTAAGTGGTATAGTAAAAGTTTATAAACATGACTATAAAGATAATGAGATTATTATCCATAACTTAAGGGCACCAACATTTATAGCTGAAATTGCAAATTATGAAGAGATTCCTTTTCCTGCAAATTGTTCCTTTGAAACAGATTCAGAAGTATATGTTATTGAATATAATGAATTTAAAAAAAGATTTTTATCTAAACCAGAAATATCAATGATGTTAATTAAATCACTTACAAAGAAGATAAAGGCACTAGAAAATTTTATAAATTACAACATAACAGCAGACACAAATATAAAGATAACACAATTTTTATATGAAAATGAAGAGATACTTTCAAGTTTAAAACAAGTAAAAATTGCTTCTATCTTAAACATTACACCAGAAACATTATCAAGAAAAATATCAATATTGAAAAAAGAAAAAATAATTGAAAATGATAAGGGGTATATTAAAATATTAGATCATGAAAAATTAAAAGAGCTGTTTGAGTTTTAGATAATAAATTATTATCTTTTCTTAAATTATTTTAGATATAATCTACATACTTTATAGAGCTGGAAATTAATAAATGATTGTAAATATAAAACTGCCAAATAATATCTCATATGACATAACAATTGATACCTTAAAAGAGTTAACTTTTGATAGAAAAGTTGTAGTGGTAACAAACCCAACTGTTAGTGGATTTCACTTAGAATATTTTAAAAATAAAATAAAATCAAACAACCTTAGTATTGTTACCATACCTGATGGTGAAGAGTATAAAAACATGGAAACTGTTGATATGATTCTTGAACATTGTTTTGAAAATAGACTAAATCGTAAATCATTGCTAATTGCATTTGGTGGGGGTGTAATTGGTGATATGACTGGATTTTGTGCATCTATTTACCAAAGAGGTATTGATTTTATACAAGTCCCTACAACACTATTATCTCAAGTTGATGCAAGTGTTGGAGGAAAAACTGGTGTAAATAACAAGTTTGGTAAAAACTTAATTGGAGCTTTTCATCAGCCAAGAGCTGTCTATATTGACCCATACTTTTTAAGCACTTTACCTAAAAGAGAATTTGCTGCAGGTATTGCTGAAATAGTTAAAATGGCAGTGACATTTAACAAAGAGTTTTTTAAGTGGATTGAGAGTAATGATTTGCATGATGAAGAGAATATAAAAGTTGCCATAAAAAAATCTGTTGAAACTAAAGCTTGGGTTGTATCTCAAGATGAAAAAGAAAATGGAATAAGAGCTGCTTTAAATTATGGACATACCTTTGGACATGTTGTAGAAAATGAGACAAAATATTCAAAGTATCTTCATGGTGAAGCTGTAGGTATTGGTATGATTATGGCTAATGAAGTTTCTAAAAAAATAGGACTTATGAATCAAGAAGATGCCCTAAGAGTAAAAAATGTTTTAGAAAAATATAATATTCCAACATCATACAAAATATCTGATGTGGAAGATTTTTATGAACACTTCTTTTTGGATAAGAAAAGTCTTGATGATAAAATAAAATTTATCTTACCTGTTGGTATTGGTGATTGTAAGATTACTGATGAAGTTTCTAAAGCTGATGTTATTGACATTTTAAAAGGATTTTAATTGAAAAAAATATTTTTTCTAGTTTTTACTGTTTTAATAACATTGAATTTAACAGCTGCACAAATAGAAAATTCTAAAGATTTAAAAACTTTTGTTGAAAAAACAGAAGTGAGTGAAGAATCAAAAGTTGTTCTTTTAGAACCTACCCCTGAAATAAAAGCAAAAATTGATAATTATATCTCAGAGATAAATAATATTGATGAAGAACTTGAAGATAATATATTATTAAAAAGATATTCAAATTATATTGCATATAGAAGTATCTCTAAAGAACTACATGAATTAAAAAATCAATTATCAGATGTAAATAAAAAAAATAGGGATTTACTTTACAAAGTAGAAAATAAAATCAGAATTAAAAACAATGAGTTAGAACTTATTTCTGAATATAAAGATTCACCAATTGGAAAGCTAATAAATCCTCCTGAAATAGAAAAGTATGAAACAATAACAAACCCTTTTGGTATTATAAATGCTCTTTCATATAAAAAGAAAATGAAAGACCATAAAAAAGAGTTTACAAATATTATAAAAGACGTTACAAGACTAATTGAACTATTAGATAAGAAAATCTTACTATATTTAGATTTATATAATTTGGACCCAAAAGATGAATATGAAAAAAAGATCAACTTTTTAGATAGTGAGAAAAAAGATTTTAATATGGTCTTAGAAATTATAATAACTACAAGTGAAGTCTATAATAGAAAAATCGAGCAAGTTATATTAGAAACAGATAATCAAATAGCTGATCAGATTTCAAAAACTTCAATTATTTTCTTAATTATTGCAGTTGTATTTATATTTTCATTTTTAGTAAAACTAACCCTTAAAAAATATTTTTCTCAAAATGAAAACTTTTATATGGCAAATAAAGTTATCAATTTTGTTTTAGTGTTTTTGATTGTTATGATAGTTCTTTTTTCCTATATTGATAATGTTTCATATGTTATTACAATCTTAGGGTTCGCTTCAGCTGGTATTGCTATTGCTTTAAAAGATTGGTTTATGTCTATTTTTGGGTGGATGGTAATTGTAACCTCTGGTTCTATCCAAGTTGGTGATAGGATAAAAGTAACAAGAGATGGTCTTGAAGCAGTTGGTGATGTTCTTGATATCTCTTTATTTAAAATAACTATTAGAGAAGATATTACTTTAACTTCATACAAAGTAAATAGAAGAACAGGAAGAATATTTTTCATACCAAATAACTATGTCTTTTCTGAAATGATTGCAAACTATACTCACTCAGGACTAAGAACAGTTTGGGATGGGATTGATATTACTATTACTTTTGATTCAAACTATAAAAAAGCACAGCATATAGCTAAAGAGATATTAAAACACTACTCAAAAGGGTATACAGATATTACAAGAAAACAGTTATCTAAAATGAGAAACAAATATGCCCTAAGAGCAACAGGAGTAGAACCAAGAGTTTATACCTTTGTAGAGCCTTATGGTATTGTTATCTCTTCTTGGTATCTTACGAATTCTTATGCGGCATTGGTTCTAAGAAGTACTATGTCTCCTGAGATATTACAAGCATTTATGGCAGAAGATGATATTACTATTGCTTACCCTACGCAACAAATCAATTTTACGTCAAATCAAGCAGAGCGAGTACCACCAGCTGATCTTCCTGAGGTTCCTTAAAGTATGAATTTTGCAAGTACAAAACCAAAAGTATATTTTAAAACCTTTGGTTGTAGAACAAATGTTTTTGATACCCAAGTTATGATGAGTAATCTAAAAGACTTTGAAATTACACAAAATGAAAAAGATGCAAATGTTGTTGTTATAAACTCTTGTACAGTTACTAATAGTGCAGATAGTACAGCAAGGGGGTATATAAACTCTTTAAATAAACTTCCT
Source organism: Arcobacter denitrificans (SeqCode) (assembly GCF_048571185.1). GTDB lineage: Bacteria > Campylobacterota > Campylobacteria > Campylobacterales > Arcobacteraceae > Arcobacter > Arcobacter denitrificans. Next base: position 2,558,022 of record NZ_CP182350.1, read on the forward strand.
AAAAAACCAAGAGTTATTTTTACTGGTTGTGGAGTTTGGACAAAAGGTGAAAACCTATTTAAAGAAGAGAAAGTAGATTCTTTATTTGGACATAGTGAAAAAGAAAACATAAACGAACTTCTAAAAAATGAAGAGAGATTTTTCACAGCTGGTGACTTGGAACATATTGATGAAACTATTGTTGAAGAGTTTGTTGGTAAGAGCAGAGCTTTTATAAAAGTTCAAGAAGGTTGTGACTTTAGATGTTCGTACTGTATCATTCCTTATGTAAGAGGTGATGCTAGAAGCTATAGCGAAGATAAAATATTAGAGCAAGTATCAACATTAGCCTCAAATGGTTTTGGTGAGTTTATTTTAACTGGAACAAATGTTGGCTCTTATGGTAAAAAACAACACACCTCTTTAGCAAAACTTCTAAAGAAAATGTCTTTAATAAAAGGTGTTAGAAGAATAAGAATGGGAAGTATAGAACCCATACAAATAGATGATGAATTTAGAGAGATTATCAATGAACCTTTTATGGCAAAACATCTTCATATAGCTCTTCAACATACTTCTAAAAAAATGCTTGAAATAATGAATAGAAGAAATAAGGTTTTAAAAGACTTAGAGCTTTTTGAGTTTTTAAGAGATAATGGCTATGCCCTTGGAACAGATTTTATTGTAGGACATCCTGGTGAAAGTGATGAGTTATGGAAAGAGGCTATTGAAAACTTACATAGATTTCCCCTTACTCATGTACATGCCTTTACTTATTCAAAAAGAGATGGAACGCCAAGTGCTACTATGAAACCTCAAGTAAAAGGTGACATTGCTAAAATAAGATATAATGAACTTATTTCCATAATAGATGAAAAAAATTATAATTTTAGAAAAGAGAACAAAAAGACTTTAGAAGTACTAGTTGAACAAGAGAAAAATGGAAAATATATAGGACTAGACCAACACTTCAATCAAATAGAGATTCAAAGTAGTGCTGATTTGGTTGGAGATTGGATTTTCTTAGAGAATTATGAAGCAAAGGAAAGTGGTAATGTTGCAAAATTCTAATGATTATAAAAAAAACAAAGATAAAAACTTAAAGCTTATGCTTTTATCTGGAATTGCACTTATTGTGCTTTTCTTTTATACTATTTATAAAAGCTCTTCTTATATTCAAAGTAGTACTTATAGTTTTGGATTAGTTTTTATAGTATTTCTTTTAGTATTTGCTGTTATTGCCAGACTTAAAAAAGATAAAATTCAGGAATTTATCAATAAAAATAAAATCAAAGATTCTGTATTTGAACAAGAGCTTCAAAAAACAAAAGTAAGTAATGAAGAAGTTCAAACAGAAGATAACTCACACATAGAAGTTATAAAACCAAACACAACTTTTAAAGATATTGCAGGGATTGCAGGTGTTAAAGAAGAACTCGAAGAGATAGTTGAGTTTTTAGATAATCCCAAAAAATATCATAAATATGGAATAAAGCTACCAAAAGGCGTTTTACTTTATGGACCTCCTGGTGTGGGTAAAACATTGATAGCACGTGCTGTTGCTGGTGAAGCAAATGTTCCATTTTTTTATCAAAGTGGTGCGAGTTTTGTTCAAATATATGTGGGAATGGGTGCAAAAAGAGTTCGTGAACTTTTTGCAAAAGCTAAAGCAAATGCTCCTTCAATAATATTTATAGATGAAATCGATGCTATAGGAAAAACAAGAAGTGGAAAATCAAATGATGAAAGAGAATCAACACTCAATGAACTTCTAACACAAATGGATGGATTTGAGGGTGAAAATGGCGTAATAGTTATTGCAGCAACAAATAAAATAGAAGTTTTAGATGATGCGCTTTTAAGAGCTGGAAGATTTGATAGAAGAGTAAAATTAACACTTCCTAATATAAGTGATAGGGAATTGATTTTAGAGCTATATCTAAAATCAATCAAACATAAGCTTGATATCAAAAAGCTCTCTACAAATCTATCTGGCTTTTCATCTGCTTCTATATCAACTCTTATAAATGAAGCTATGCTTTATATGATTAAGTTAAATGATAATGTATTAGAAGATAAGCATATAGATATTGCTAAAAATAAATTAGAATTTGGTAAAAAAGAGAACTTTGTTTTATCCGATAATGAAAAAGAGATACTCTCTATCTATCAAGCTTCAAAGGCTTTTATTACAAAAGAAAAGGTCTCTTTATTCGATGAAAATAGTACAAATCTAAAAACTCTATTTCCTTCAAAAAGTGAGCTAAAGAAAGAGCTTAAAAAATATCTTTCTGGTTCTATTGGGATAGAAGTTTTAAAAGATGAACAGTATGCTATTTTTGAAGAGGATTTAAAAAAAGCAGATGATTTAGCAAAAGACATGGTTGAAAAATATGCTATGGCTAAAGATTATAAAGAGTTAATAGAGCAAACAAAAGTTGAATTAAAAACTCAACTTGATGAAAATTATGATGAAATAAAGAAATTAACAAAAATCATGATAGAAAAAGAAGTAATAGAAGAAAATGAACTCTAGATATTTTTCAGGATTTTCACTAGAAAATGAAGAAGAGCTTTTTAGTGAATACATACTAGAAAACGATTTTACTATTTCAGGCTTTTCGTATGGAGCTATAAAAGCTTTTGAAAAGGCTTTAAATAGTCAAAAAAGAGTTGATTTACTTCAACTTTTTTCACCAGCTTTCTTTCAAGCACAAAATGATAAGTTTATAAGAATGCAATTGATGTTTTTTAAAAAAGATTCAAAATCATATTGTGAGAATTTTTTAAAAAACATATCTTATCCCTCATCTTTTGATGTTTCAAGGTACTTTAAAGAAGAAGGCTATGAAGAGCTACAAGCTCTACTTACATATAAGTGGGATAAAGAGAAGTTAAACAGACTTTTAAATAGAGGCACTAAAATTGAAGTCTATTTAGGTGGGCTTGATAAAATCATAGATTCATCAAAAGCTTGTGAGTTTTTTAAAGATTTCTCAACTGTATATTTTATGAAAAATTATGGACATATTTTAAAAGGATAAAAATGATAGCAAAAATTGGTATAGTAACAGCAAGTGATAGAGCAAGTAAAGGTGTTTATGAAGATTTATCTGGACAAGCAATTATTAATACATTAAATGAGTATCTAACAAGTAAGTGGGAACCAGTTTACAAATGTATTGAAGATAATCAAGAAACAATTGAAAATACACTAAAAGAGTTAGTTGACAATGAAAAGTGTTGTTTAGTTGTAACTACAGGTGGAACAGGGCCTGCTAAAAGAGATGTTACCCCTGAAGCTACTGAAAATGTATGTGATAGAATGATGCCTGGCTTTGGAGAACTTATGCGTGCAGAGTCTTTAAAGTTTGTACCAACAGCTATTTTATCAAGACAAACAGCAGGATTAAGAAAAAGTTCTTTAATTGTAAATCTTCCTGGAAAACCAAAATCAATAAGAGAGTGTTTAGATGCAGTTTTCCCAGCAATTCCATATTGTATTGATTTGATGGAAGGACCTTTTTTAGAGTGTAATGAAGAGGTTATAAAACCTTTTAGACCCAAAAAGAAATAAAAATAGGAGTAGCATTGAAACAAATCACTTTAACTTTAATTTTATCAGTAATTCTTTTTTTTCTATTAGATTATTATTTTAGTGCTCAACATGCTACTTTACTTTCAATAATATTTTTTCTTGTAGTATTGTGGTCAAATGAGGCTTTACCTTTAGGTGTTGTTTCCTTATTACCAATTTTGCTTTTTCCAAGTTTTGATATTATTAGTACAAATGAAACAGTCTCTAATTATTCAAAATCAATAATCTTTTTATTTTTAGGTGGATTTATGATAGCAATTGCAACACAAAAAACCGAGTTGCATAAATATATTTCAAATAAACTATTAACACTTTTCCCAAACACAGCAAGAGGAATAATATTTTCATTGGCTATTACTTCTGCATTTTTGAGTTCACTTATATCAAATACTACAACAGCTCTTTTATTGATACCAATTGCCATATATTTAAGTGATGACATAAAGATAAGGCTTAGATTTGTACTTGCAATTGCATATGGGGCAAGTATTGGTGGTATTGTAACACCAATAGGAACACCTCCAAATCTTATTCTTTTAGGGTTCATGGAACAGCATCATTTAGAAGCAATACCTTTTATAAAATGGATTGCCCTAACATCTCCTTTAGCAATTGCTATGCTTATTATTATTCCTTTTATTTTATCTTTAGGGGTAAAAAACTTTGAGATTGATACAAGTTTAAAAGAGTTGAAACCTTTAAATTGGGATCAAAAAAGATTACTTTATATTTTAGGGTCTTTGATTGTTTTATTATTTGTTAACTCTAAAATAGAACCTTATTATATGGGACTTGGACTAAATGAAAAGGGTATATTATTAGCTTATGGTTTACTTATGTTTTTACCAAAAATTGGTTTTTTAACTTGGGATGATACAAAAAAGATTCCTTATGAAATCATATTTTTATTTGGGGCTGGTTTTTCCATTGCTATGGCATTTTCAAAAACAGGACTAGCTGATGTAATTGCAAATCAACTATTATCAGTAACAGACTTGCCAATTATACTTCTTATAGTATTAGTTGCATCTTTAGTTACTTTTACTACAGAAATAACCTCAAATACAGCACTTATTTCCGTAGTTTTACCTATTATATACTCCCTTGGTAATGTAGGAAATATAGATGTAGGGTTGATTTTATTTGTTGCAACAATTTGTGCCTCTTATGCTTTTATGTTGCCAATTGCAACGCCACCAAACGCTATAGCCATGAGTAGTGGTGTAGTAAAAGTAAAAGATATGGCTAAATATGGACTAGTGTTTAATATTTTAGGTATAGTGCTAGTTACAACTACTGCCATAATTTATTGGCAGTTTTATTTATAATTTATATAAACTAAACAATAACTTGCTAATATTTAGCAATTAGGAGAAAGAGATGAAAAAGATATTTAAAATAGTATTAATGATTGGTATTTTATTTTCACTAAATGCAGTCGCATCGGGTGAATTAAATAAAAAAGAGATGAGTGAAATAGAAAAGTTACCTATTTTTACAGGTTCTGGCATGCACATAATAAAAGCATATAAAGATGAACAGTTTTACTTATTAAGAGTGAATATACAAGAAAATATTCAAGAGTTGGTTTTAACCGCTGATAAAAACTTTTTAATTGCTGGTAAAGTTTATAATACTGCATCAGGGGAAGAGCTTTCTATTCCTAATGATGTATCAATTTTAGATGGTAAAGAGGCTTTAACATATGGTACTGGTAAAGATGTATATTATTTGTTTACGGATCCTGAGTGCCCATATTGTAAAAAGTTTGAATCATATTTTGAAGATATAAAAAAGGATGTTCAACTTAAGATATTTTTCTTCCCTTTAAGTTTTCATAAAAATGCTGTAGCCTTAACACAATATATTTTAGATAATAAAACAAATGCTGCTAAAGTTGATGCCATGATGAATGTTACTGTTGATAGCAAAGAGTTTAAAAATAAAAAATATAGTGATAAACAAAAAACTTCTTTAAATAAAATTATTGCAGCAAATATGAAACTAGGTGAAGAATTAGGTGTAAGAGGAACTCCTGCCTTGTTTGACATGAATGGGAAAGCTCTATCTTGGGTGAATGTTTTACAAAGATATGGAGTAGAAGTTAAATAATATATGCAAGAGATATTTAAAAAGCTAGACTTAGAGGATTATTTAGCATCATTTTCTAAATTATTTGCAAGAGAAAAATCAGTCGTTTTAGAAGGTGATATAAACTTACACCATAGACTAATAAATGAGTTAGCAAAATATGACCTAAAAGAGCCTCAAAAGGTTGAAAATCTTGATGGTAAAATAGTTCATATTCAAAAGCAAGGTGTACTAAGAGTTGAAGATGTTTATGAGTTTGTAAAGATTGTAAAATATTTTCTTTATTTGAAAAGATTTACTTTTGAGGGTAAGTTATCTGAGTGGATAGATAAAGTTAAGATACCTGCTGATATGGAAAAAATAGTTGATTTTTTCGACTCAAAAGGAAACCTAAAAGAGGGTATTGATGAAGACTTAGATCTAATAAAATCAGCATTATATAGAAATAAAGAGTCAATCAAACAAGCTTTACATAAATCTATAAATAACAGTAAGTTAAGACCTTATTTGATTGATTCACAAGTTCATTATGTAAACTCAGAAGAGACCCTGCTTGTGCGTGGTGGTTTTAATAATGTTATTAAAGCTACTGTTATTCATAGATCAAGTTCAGGATTTTTTTATATCTTACCTCATTCAATATCAGAACTAAAACAAAAAGAGTCTGATTTAAAAAATAAAAGAGAAGAAGTTTTAATAAAGGTATGTAAATCTATCTCTTCTACTTTTGAAAAAAACTTGCTTTTTATAAAGTTTTTAAATAAAGAATTTGATAGAATTGACCACTATTTAGCAAGACTATTTTTTGCTAAAGATGGAGATAAAAACTTTATCATTCCTTCAAAAAGTGGTAAAAATATTTTAAAAGAGTTTGTTCACCCAGCACTTCATGATGGAAAACCTATCTCTGTAGATTTTTCAAAATCAGTTATTATGATAACAGGTGTAAATGCCGGTGGTAAAACAATGATGTTAAAATCTATACTTTCAGCAGTTGTTTTATCAAAATACTTAATACCATACAAAGCCAATGAAAAATCTTCTATTGGTTACTTTAAAAATGCCCTAGCAGTATTAGATGACCCCCAAAGTGTTAAAAATGATATCTCTACTTTTGCAGGAAGAATGGTGGAGTTTTCTAAACTGTTTACCCAAAAAGATGTTATCGTTGGAGTTGATGAAATAGAACTTGGAACTGATTCTGATGAAGCTGCAAGTTTGTTTAAAGTTATAATTGAAGAGCTTATTGATAAAAATATTAAGATAATCATTACAACTCACCATAAAAGGTTAGCAGCACTTATGGCTGCAAATGAAAAAGTTGAACTAATAGCTGCTATTTATGATGAAGCAAACCAAAAACCAACTTATGATTTCTTACAAGGTACAATTGGACGTTCTTATGCTTTTGAAACAGCACAAAGATATGGGATACCTGTAAATGTAGTAAAAAAAGCAAAAAATGTTTATGGTGATGACCAAGATAGACTAAATGAACTAATCGAACGAAGTAGTGCCTTAGAGATGGAATACAAACAAAAAATTGCTAAACTTGATGATGAGATTGAAACACATCAAAAACTAAATAAAAACCTGAAAGAAGCAAAACAAGACCTTGATGACCATATAAATATAGAAAAGTCAAAGCTTCATAAAGAGTATAGTGATGCAAGAGAAGAGGCAAAAAAAGCTATAAAAGCAAAAATCTACCAAGAATCACACAAGCATCTTAATATCGCACATAAAAAAGCAAAAGATATAAAAGTAGAAAAAGTAGAAGAAAATTATAACTTCAAAGAGAAAGATAGGGTAAAATATAAAAGCTCAAAGGGTGAAATTATCTCATTAAGAGGTAAAAAGGCTTTAATCTTAACAGATGCAGGAATGAGACTTCATGTAAGTGTAGATGAATTAAGACCATCAGGAAATGAAGTTAAACCAAAGGTAAAAAAACAAACAACAGTAACTATTGAAAAACCTCAAGGTGGACATGTAAACATTGATTTACATGGACTAAGAGGTGATGAAGCAGTTGAAAAACTTGATAAGTTTATTTCTGATTGTTTGATTTCTGGTTTTGATGAAGTTCTGGTTTATCATGGAATTGGTACAGGGAAATTATCAAAAATAGTAAAAGATTTTTTAATCAAACATCCAAGTGTTAAATCATTTACTGATGCACATGCTAGTCAAGGTGGCTTTGGAGCCAAGGTAGTAAAACTATAGAAAAGGTAGCAATCATGGATAAAGAACTAGAAAGAATACAAAAATTTTATGATGTAATAATAGAATTTTTTGTTAATTATAGTTTCCAATTAATTGGTGCTATTATTATCTTCCTTTTAGGTTGGTATGTAGCAAATAAAGTATCTGCTTTTGTAAGACGTATTTGTGAGAAAAATGAGCTTGATGTTACGTTGACAAAGTTTATTGTAAATATTATCAAGTTTTCTATTATTATTGGTGTTGCAATTGTTGCAATTGGAAAACTTGGTATTACACTGACTCCTTTTATAGCAGGTATTGGTGCTGCTTCACTTGGCGCTGGTTTAGCTTTACAAGGAACCCTTTCAAACTATGGGGCAGGACTTTCTATAATTATAGGGCGACCTTTTATTGTAGGAAATACAATCAGTGTAGATGGAGTTTTTGGTGTAGTAGAAGAGATACGACTAGCCCATACAATTCTTTCAACTGAAGATGGAGAACAAATCACTATTCCCAATAAACATATTATTGGTGAAATATTAGTCAACTCTTTTGAATATAGAATTGTAGAGTCTGTTGTAGGTATTGATTATGAATCAAACCCAGAAGAGGCAATCAAAGTAATATCTGAAGTATTAAATGATTTTGATGGTGAAATCATTTCAAAAGAGTCAAAAGCACAAGTTGGTATAAAAGAGTTTGGTGACTTTTCTATCAATATTGAAGTGAGATATTGGGCTCATACAAAACTATTTTTTGATACTCAATATAAAGTAAATCTTGGTATTTACAAAGCTTTAAAACAAAACAATATAAATATTCCTTTCCCTACATACAATATAAAGAAGTAGTTAGTTAACTACTTCTTTTTTATATCTATTGCTAAATCAAACTCTGCATATTTGGCATTTTTTTCATCTAATACTTTTATTTTATCATTGATAAATAATCTTTTATTATCTATTGAATGCTTTTTAAGAAGATAGGCTTTTATAGAGTCTACTCTTTTTAAAGACAATGCCTCTAATTGTGCTACTGTAACTTCAATTTTTGCTTTTAATATCTCTTTAATTTTAGCTATATATGAGTCTTTGTCAAAGTATTTTTTACCTTTTACTTCGCTTGTAAACTCTTCTTTTACTTTTTTTAAGCTAATTTCTTCCTTACTTTGAATATATCTATTTTCTAAAGCTAACAGATATTTGTCACCATCTTTTATTTTTTTCATATCAAGAGTAAGTAGACTTTCAAGTTTTAGAGCCTGAAGTGCACTTTTATCTTTATTTATATCATATGATGGTTCAACTTTTAGTGCAAGATTTGGTCTTTTTGCAAAGGCTTTGGCAATATTATCTAAGGTCTCTTTTTCTGAATCAATTAGAATACTTTCACCATAAATGAATTCTACACTTTTTATCTCTTCTGCATCAATTCCTAAAAGAGAAGCTAAGAATGAAAATGGTGAGCTTACTGCTTTTATAATAAGGTTAGTAAATACTTTCCAAATAATTGGAGCAATTGAAAATTGTGGATCATCTAGGTTTCCTGTAATTGGTAAATCTATATCTATCACACCATCAGAGTCTTCTAATAAAGCAATTCCAAGTTCAAGTGGTAAACTTACAGCGTCAGGACTTTCAATTTTTTTTCCAAGTTCTATATCTGTGATAATAACGCTATTTTTTGCATCAATGTTTGATTTTGAAATATTATATTGCAAGTTTAAATTTAATTTACCTTTTTCAAGCTCTCTTCCTGCAAATTTACCTGAGTATGGAGTAAAATTTTTAATCGCAATATTTTTAAATATAAGATTTACATCTGTAAGATTTTTTATATTTTTATGGTCAACAAAGCCCGTAATTCTTGTATATCCATATTTATCTATTTTACCCTCAAGTTTTAATTTTGTAGGTTTAGAACTTTTACTATTTAGCTCAGAAAAACTACCATTTAGTTTGGTAATATTTGTTTTAAATGGTACTTTTAGGTTTTTGTCTTGAAAGGTCAACTTGGCATTGTTTATTTTTACTGGACCTATATCTAAGGCAATACCAGAGTCTTTGGAAGTGGAAAGTTTCTTAACTTTTTTTGTTTCTTTTTTCTCTTTTTTTACTTTTTCACCTAATATTATTGATGCAATTGGATTTGTCATATATACACTTGATAGTTTTAGACCTTTTTCATTCTTTACTAAATTATTTAGATTTAGTTCAATGTTTTGGGCTGTTATGTCTGTTTTATTTACTTTATCATTTAATTTAAAACTTTTAGTTCCAAGAGTTGATTTCTCAATTTTTATTTTTTGGTCTAAAAGCTTAAAAGAATCAAGTAAAACATTTATATCATTTGCTTTTATATTAGTTCTACTTTTTATATCATCGTATATAAAACTAGAGTTGTTTATTGTAAATGATTTTAAATCCACAATCCAAGGTTTTTCACTCTTTGTTTTTTCATTTTTTTTACTTGTTGTACTCTCTTTTATATTTATAAGATTATCTACATTTAATTGCTCATTTTTATTTGAGACAATATTTGCAAGTAAAGAGTTGAGTGATATATCATTTGTAGATATTTTTTGTTTTGCTAAGTCTAGATTCAAATCATTTATTTTAAAGCTACTTAGGCTTGCAAGTTCTTTATTATCTTTGATTAGTTTTAAGTTCTTTAAACTAAGATTTGCATTGTCAATATAAACTTCTAATTCTTTAGTTGTATCAACTCTATATCCAAAAGATAACGATAAAGTTGGGTCTCCTATTTGAAAGTTTAGTAAATCTTTTGTATATCCAATATATTCATTTGATTTTAGGTTTTCAAGTTTTACTTTTCCATACATTTTAAAAGGAGTTAGTCTAAATCCACCATCTAGATATAATTTAGTATCTTCATTTATGTTTGTAACAAGGTTATGGGATGCAAGATAATTTTTAAATGTTCCTATATCATAAAATGTATAGTTAAAATTATTTATATTAGTTGTAGTCTTTTTAGAATCAAAAATTTGTGTAAAAACAAAATTTGCATCTATGATTTGAGTCTTTGATATTTTAAATGCTGGAATATCTGTCTTTTCTGTAGAGTTTTTTTCTATCTTTTCCTCTGTCTTTTTTTCTTGAGGTCTTAAAATTGAGGCTAAATTTATATTTCCATCTTCATCTTGAACTATATTTACATATGGTTTTACAATATTTAGAGTTTTAAAACTTATGTGAGATTCATGTATAGATTTTAAAAGTGAAAAATCAACTTCAATTTCATCAAAAGCTATTATTTTTTTATCTTTTTTTGATATTGAGAAGTCATCAACTCTTATACTTAAAGTATATGGATTAAAAGAGACCTTTTTCAAATCACTTTTATAGATAAGTAAATTGTCAAGATTTTTGATTATTTGGTCTTTTGCAATGTAGGGGATTAAAAAGAAACCTAAAAGTGAATAAATTATAAATACAGAAACTAAAATTTTAATAAATAGATTATTTTTCATAGGAGACTCCTATTTTAAGTTAATTTATTATAACAGAAGTTTGATAAATTGCATAATGAGACTAGGGTATTAATCAAGTGTCCCTTTTATTATTATTCTCAGACTTCTATTGTTTGTTTTGATATAGAAAAATAAATCACAAATTTGATACAATATCTACTTTAAAGGAATTAGATGACTATTATAGAATTATTTCAAAAATTATTAAGATTTAAATCAATAACACCTGATGATGATGGAGCTTTTGATTTTATAGAAGAGTATTTAGGAAAAGAGTGGCGTTGCATAAAAGTTGATATGGAAGGCACAAAAAACAGATTTTTTTATAAAAAGTTTAATGACAAAAAACAGCATCTTTGTTTTGCTGGACATATAGATGTAGTACCAGTAGGTCAAGGTTGGGAAGTAGATCCTTTTGCTGCTGATATAGTAGATGGAGTTATAAGTGCACGTGGTGCACAAGATATGAAAAGTGGAGATACAGCTTTTTTATATGCTTGTAAACATGCAAAAGAGTTCGATGGAACGCTTTCTATTCTTATGACAAGTGATGAAGAGGGTGAGGGAACTTACGGAACTATCAAAATGCTTGAACACTTAAAAGAGATAGACTTTATCCCACAATACGCAGTTGTAGCAGAACCCACTTGTGAAAAGATTTTTGGTGATGCAATAAAAGTAGGCCGACGTGGAAGTATAAATGGATATATCACTATAAAAGGTAAGCAAGGACATGCTGCATACCCTGAAAAGTGTATCAATCCCGTACATAATTTTGCAGAGATATTACCAAAAATTGCAGGGTATAATTTAGATAATGGAGATGAATACTTTGCTCCATCTAAGATGGTAATTACAGATATAAGAGGTGGTACAGAAGTTACAAACGTAACACCAAATGAACTAAAACTTATGTTCAATGTAAGAAATTCAACAAATACTACAAGAGAAAGTGTAGAAGAGTTTATCCATGAAAAGTTAAAAGGCTTAAGCTACGACTTTAGAACAACACAAGGCTCATTTCCTTTTGTGACAAATAAAGAATCAAAAGTGGTGAAAGCAATGGAAAACTCTATCCAAAAAGTTTTAGGAGTAACTACAAAACAATCAACCCATGGAGGAACTTCTGATGCCAGATATTTTGGAGCATTTGGTATAGAAGCCATAGAGTTTGGAGTAATTAATGACACTATTCATAGTATTGGAGAGAGAACTACAGTAAAAGAAGTAGAGGGATTAACTGCTGTTTATGAGGATTTGATTAAGAATTTTTAAATTTAATTACATTATGTAATATTTTTTATTATTTTTAAAAAACATAGATAGAATTATTTCATATTATTTATGGAGTGATTCTATGGAAAGTTTACCTCAAACAATAATTCATGATAAAATATATGATTTACGTGGATTAAAAGTTATGTTAGATAGTGACTTAGCGACTCTTTATGAAGTTGAAACAAGAAGAATAATGGAACAAGTTAATCGTAATATAGAAAAATTTCCTAATGATTTTATGTTTCAGCTAACAAAAGATGAATTTGATAACTTGAAGTCGCAAAATGCGACATCAAGTTGGGGAGGTACTAGAAAACTCCCCCATGTGTTTACAGAACAAGGTGTTTATATGTTGGCAACTGTATTAAAAAGTAAAGTTGCTACAGATGTAACTATAAATATCATGCGAACCTTTGCAAAGCTCAGAGAGTTTGCACTTACTTACAAAGACATAGTAATAGAACTCAAAAACCTAAAAGAAGATTTAAAACTAAATCAAACTCAAACAACACAAAACACACAGCATATTAAAACAGCTTTTGAACTTCTGTCTGAAATCTTAGAGGATACTAAAGATACGGAAGAAAAGGTTATGGGATTTAGAGTTGAGAAAAATAATTAGATATAATAAAAAACATGAATAACAGAGGTTAACTATGCCAAATAAACACATTGATGAATTCTTAGATTATTATATAGGACTTCCAAGTCCTCAATATGCTGTTCTTTTAAAAGGAAAGTGGGGAAGTGGTAAAACTCATTATATTAACGAATACAAAAAACATTTGAGTAAAATAAATCAAAAATATATTTACGTAAGTTTGTATGGTGTTACTTCTTATGATGAAATAGAGACAAAATTTTTAGAAACCATACATCCAAAACTTTACAATAAAAAAACTATTTTTGCCGGAAAGATTGCAAAACAACTTTTAAAAGGTACATTGAGAATAGATTTAGACGATGATGACAAACCTGATGGAAATGTTGCTTTTAAAATACCAGACTTTAAGCCTGAAGACTTATTAAATACAAAAGATTATATTCTTATTTTTGATGATTTAGAAAGATGTTCTATAAAAATTATTGATTTATTGGGATACCTTAATTTTTTTGTTGAACATCAGTCTTATAAGGTAATTGTTATTGCAAATGAAGAAGAACTTGAAAAAACAGAAAAGTATACTAGTATAAAAGAAAAACTTATTGGAAAAACGTTTGAATTTAAATCTAATCCAATTTTAGCTTATGATAATTTTTTATTAGAGTTAAAAAATACAAATAACATTAAGGAAGGTATATTAAGTGATAGAAAAATGCAAATTTTGGAATTATTTGAAAAGTCACAATCGAATAATCTTAGGGCTTTAAGACAAAGTTTACTTGATTTTGAACGCTTTTATGATGATGTTTTATTAAATCATTTAGAAAATAAAGAGTTGATACAAGATGTTTTATATTGGTTTTTTCTTTTTTCATTTGAAATCAGACAAGGTAACAGTGATATTTTAGATTTGCCAAAACTGAGTGAAGAATATCATGAATTATTAAGTACAAAGGACAATAAAGAAAAAGCTGAAAAAACGAATTATAAACTTTATTTAAATAGATATAATCTTCAAAGTGATATGAATGTTATTATTTTTTTTAATGTATGGAAAGAAATATTAATTGATTCAAATATAAAAAAAGATGAAATTGACAACTCTCTAAAAAATAGTAAATATTATGCTAGTAAAAATATTAATTCGTGGAAATTATTGCATAGCTATTATAATTTGGATGATGAGGAACTTATTAAGTTATCAAATGAAATTTATTTCAAACTTCATGACAATCAATATAAAAAGTTTGAAGAAGTTAAAATAGTTTCCTCAATATTATTATCATTAAAAGAAAAGAATTTAATCAATAAAATAGAGTTTTCATTAATATATGAGATAAAAAAACAAATTGATTTTCTATTTGATAATAATTTGATTAGTGATGAAGTTATTTTAGATAAAGACCCTTACTCCTTTGATCATGAAGATTATGAAGGTTATATGTATATGGAATCAAAGCTTTTCACTTCTGTTGTTAGTGAATATATAAAAGATAAAACTGCTAAAAAATTAGAAGAAAAATTAAAAGTTGATTCAAGTTTAATAATAGCTGCAATTTCTGAAAATAATATAAATAGATTGTATTCAATGTTATTTCAGTCAAATAATAAATATGTCCCATATTATGATAAGCCCATATTCAAATACATTGATATGGATATTTTAGTTGAAAGTTTAAAAAACTCTAATAATGAAACTATTAGAAGATTTTCTCATATATTAAAAGAAAGATACAATTTTGAGATTGAAAATTTAATTGAAGAAGAGGAGTTTTTAATGAAACTAAAAGAAAGAATTGAACTTCTAAAAGATGAAAGAGATGGAAAGTTAAGTGGGTATTATTTTGTAAATTTTTGTATAACGTTAGAAAAAATTATAAAAAAATTTGATAAACATAAGTAAATAATACAATTGCAAAATCAAAATATATCTTCTTAAATTTAAAAGAATTAATATTTAATTTATTATTAAAAAAGTTAAAAGAAGATAGTTTATCTTAAATAGGAAAGGTAAGTAAATATATGAACACAGAAAAACTAATAGATGTAGAGTCTGAATTCTTCGATGCTTATCCAAAGGGATTTGAGGATGAAAAGTTAATTAAACTTATAAAAAAATTCAACCCTGAGAAGCTAGAAGCTTATGCAAAAGAAGCTTTTAAAAAAGAGAATTTTTCAGACCCTCATTTTATTGCAGAGGCATATTTTAAAACTATCCAAAAATCAGTTATGGTATCTTTGTTTGATAAGGTAAAACTTCGTGATGTGATTAAGGCTTTGACTTCTTATGAAAAAGATATGCTGAGTATCGAGCTTTATGAACTGTTGCATGGAAATAAGAAAAATGGCTTTGATGGACTTGTGGAGTTTTTAGCTGAGTTTGGTATGGCAAAGTGGACTTTGGTTACTCTTGTACCTTATAGTATAAATAGGCAAACAGAGTATTTTATTAAACCCACAACTACAAAAAATATCATAAAGTATTTGGAGATACCAGACTTGATATATAAACCAAGACCATCTTATGAGTTTTATAAAGAGTATTCAAAAGTATTAGATACTATCAAATCAAAAGTTTCAGGGCCACTATCCTTTGACAATGCTGCTTTTACAGGATTTTTAAAAATGGGTATTGAAATTTGTAATGAACAATAAACAATGAAAATAGAAATAATAGAGTATGACCACCGCTTTAAAAAAGATATTCCTATTCTTTTTACAAACACTATTCATAAAACTTGCAACAAAGATTATACTGAAGCACAACTTGATGCATGGGCAAGTCCAAATATAGATTTTAAAATTTGGGAAGAAAAAGTAGCTAAAAGCAAACCATATTTAGCTATTATTCAAAACAAGTTAGTAGGCTTTGTAGAGTTTTATGAAGGTTATATTGACTGCTTTTATATTCATCATCAGTATCAAGGTATGGGTGTAGGAAAAAGTTTAATGGAATATGTTTTAGCAATAGCAAAAAATAATAATATATCTAAAATAAAAGTTGATGTAAGCATTACTGCCAAGCCATTTTTTGAAAAATTTGGATTTAAGCAAGTAAAAATGAACCATATAAAAAGGTGCGATGAAGAGTTGATTAATTTTTCTATGCAATTAGATAATAAATAAAAAAAGAGAGAATATGAAAGTATCAAAAGTAAAAAATCTAATGATTTCAGGTCTTAGTACTATTACAAACAACAAGTTTGAATTGGAATCAACAGATGGTAAAATCCCTCAACTATGGGAAGATTATATTGAGAAAAATGTTTATGGAAGTACTTTCAATAAAGCAAATAGTAAATATATGTATGGTGTTTATACTGACTATACAAGTGATGTAAATGGTGACTATACAGTAACTGTTGGTGTTGAAGTTACAAAACCTAAAAATGCTATTGTTATTAAAGATGAAAGATATTTAGTATTTTCAAATAAGGGTGAGCTTCCTGATGTGGTTTTACAAACTTGGGCTGAGATTTGGGAATACTTTGAAAACAATAGTGAATATGAAAGAAAATATAGTATAGATTTTGAAAAATATGTTAAAGAAGATGAGATAGAGATTTATATCTCTATAAAATAAAAACTTTACAAAATATCAATATGCTTGATATTTTGTAAATAAAAATAGTCCTGCCATTATAAGTACAAGTCCTACTATCGCGATTAGATTTAAAGAGCCTGTTCCTAAAAATATCATTCCACCAATCAATGCAAAAACTACCTCTGTAGCTTGTGTAGCATCAACTGCTGCAAGTTCGTTTGAATTTTTAGCGATATTTCTTGTATATAAAAATATTGAAGTTGCAAATACACCTGAGAATAGAGCTTTTAAATCAAATGTTTCCATATGTGCAAGATTTACTAAGCAAACACCTATAAATATGATAATTGAAAAGAACCAAATTTTCTTAGGAAACTTTTTACCAAAAAATATCAATACAAAAAGCGTAGCTACAACTGTAAATTGCCAAGTGGCAGCTATTACCCAACCAGGAGAAAAATCAGCACTAAAACAAATCAAGGCATAAAAAAAACCAAATCCTACTGTTCCGCTTATTGTCCAAAAAATATAATTACTAAGATATAGTTTACATACATCAATAACTCTTTGAATTCCACCTTGAAATATTAAAACTAGAACTAAAAAGATAATCATAAAAAAGTATCTAAGTGTTGCAGACCAAAGACAATGACCACCCGATACACTCATAAGTTCATTTAAAACAAATGTAGTACTAAAAAATGCACCAGCATGATTCCTAACATAATCAATTTAAACATTTAGATACCCAATAAATAATTTTTAGGAAGTCTAACACAATGTCACTTTATTCTTTTTGTGCTATAGTAAAAAAAATTAAATGGTTGGTTTAACAATGAAAA
This sequence comes from Arcobacter denitrificans (SeqCode), assembly GCF_048571185.1. Classification (GTDB taxonomy): domain Bacteria; phylum Campylobacterota; class Campylobacteria; order Campylobacterales; family Arcobacteraceae; genus Arcobacter; species Arcobacter denitrificans. The sequence goes on from NZ_CP182350.1 coordinate 2,575,659, forward strand.
CAATTGGATTATTAGGTGGTATGAGCTGGGAAAGTACTGCTTTATACTATAAACAAATAAATGAAGAAGTGAAAAATAAATTAGGCTCTTTACACTCTGCAAAAATAGTTATGTATAGTGTTGATTTTGATGAAATTGAAAAGTTACAACATAATGGAAAGTGGGATGAAACAGCTTTTATTTTATCAGAAGCTGCAAAAAATATAGAAAATGCAAGTGCAGATTTTCTAATAATTTGTACAAATACTATGCATAAAGTTGCTCCCCAAATTCAAGAGAATATAAATATCCCAATAGTTCATATTGCAGATGCAACGGCAAAGGTTTTACAAAAAGATAATATAAAAAAAGTAGGATTAATAGCTACTGCTTTTACGATGGAAGAAGATTTTTATAAAAATAGAATTAGGGAAAATTTTGGGATTGAAGTTGTTGTACCTAATGAAGAAGATATAAAAACTATACATAAAATTATATATGAAGAGTTATGTTTAGGTCTTGTAAAAGAGGAGTCAAAAAAAGAGTATTTGAGAATTATTGATAAATTAGTAAAATCAGGAGTAGAAGGTATTATATTAGGATGTACAGAAATATGTATGTTAATCTCACCCAAAGACACACCGGTAAAACTCTATAATACTACTGAGATACATACAAATGAAGCTGTAAATTTAGCCTTAGCATAATATTAGGAAAACAAATGAATAACAATATTGCAAAAATACTTTCTTTGAAAGTTGGAAAGATTTTAAAAACAGAAACTGAAAATAAAGAGTTTATCAGTGCCATAAAAAAATCACCAGTAAAGGAATCATATCTTACGACACTTGGCTTTAAAGATGATGAACAAGCTGATAAAAAACATCATGGAGGAGAGAACAAAGCAGTACTTTTTTATTCTTCTTTAAGCTATCAAAAACTAAATACTTTTTTAGGTATCAATTTAGATTATGAAAATATTTCACCATTAGGTGAAAATATTCTTGTAGCAGATATTGATGAAGATAGTGTTTGTGTAGGTGATATTTTAAAAATAGGTGAAGCAATAGTTCAAGTAACTCAACCTAGAGAACCCTGTAAAAAGTTAAATATAAATACTCAAAATAATCAGATGCTAAAAACTGTAATTAAGTATGGATATACAGGTTGGTATGCAAAAGTAATAGAAGAGGGTGTTGTAAAGCAAACTAATAGTGTAGAACTTGTAAAAAGATTATTTCCAAATTTAACAATTTCAAAACTAAACGAAGCTAAGTTAAACCCAAAAGAGAATCTTGACTTTATACATGAAGCTGTAAGTTGTGAAGTATTGGGAAGACCTTTTAAAGAGGCTTTAGAAAAACACTTAAGATAAAATAGTATTAAACTATTTTATCCACTTCATAATCATAACAATCTTTTATATCACTAAACTCAAAATCTTTATATTCTGGCGATGTTATCTCATAATTGAGTCTTGTAAGCTCATCATTGAGACTAACTTTTGAAAAATCCATCGAATGTAACTTTGGAAAATCATCAATTATATTGCCAATAGTAGTTATAGAATCAAAGGCATTTGGATCAAATGGAAGTTTAGTTTTTTTACTCATAGATATCCTTGTTTTATCGTATATTTATTTAGTATGCATTTTTCATTCTTTTGATTTTAATCTTGCCTTTAATGCTTTTGCTGCAAGGGCATATCCACCATTGGAACTATCTACAAAGTGAATATGTTTACCATGTCTCTCAAAAATAAGACAAGTCATTAAAGCAGAGTCTGATTTATGTATACCATAGACCAAATAGTCCTCTTGATACTCTTTTTCTAAATAATCCTCAAGCTCTTTTGTTTGTATTTTATCTGTTGAAATTACCATTCTTAGCATATCATCAAACTTTTCTGTGTCTGTTGTTCTCATAATTCTATTTTTATAATCACCCCATTGTCCAATAGAAAACTTCATTAGAAAACTTCCAAGTAAGTTTTCAATCATAAGTCGTAATATTGTGAAGAATTTAGAAAAAATATTTAAAGAAGAGATTGATGCCTCTGTATTTAAAACTTTTGGATTAAATGAAATATTAAGTTGATTTATCTCTTTTATAGGATTTCTTTGACTTTGTGAACCTGCTATTTCATGTATTTTATTTAGTACATTTTGATAAATAATATTTGATTTTTCTAGGTTTGTACTTTTTATCAATAAGGCAATGGTTTCCTCTTTTGGACTTTTGATATCTTCCCAACGACACTCTAGTCCATCAAAATCAGGAAGATAGTTATAAGTAAAGTTTTCATCTATTTTAAAAGTTGAATACTCTTCTTTTAAAAGATGTTCAGCAAGTTCAAGTCCATTGCCCCTTACTATTGCTTGGGTATAATCTTTTGTGGCTCTAAATTTGGTGATTTCAATAAATGAGCCTCTTTTTTCTATCTCTTTTACACTCACAACTCCCACTCTTAAGTTTAACTCAAAAACATCTTTTGCTTTTTTTGCAGTCTCAAGGAGTACAATTTTTGATTTATCTAGTAAATGAGGAGGTACAATTAAGCTAGCTCCATCTCCTCCAAATATATAAGGGAAATCTGAGTTCTTATCGATGTTTAAAACACCTATAATAGCAAGAGCAGCTACGAAGTTTACTTTTTTGTACATACCTTCTTCTATGGCTTTGGTAGAGCCTTTTATATCAGAAACTAATACATACCAATCTTCAGGTATCTTAGAATAATTGTCATCGTTCATGATTTGAGAAAAATCTTTTATCTCTGTTAGTTCTTTATAAAATAATGTTGTATTCATTAATCCTACTTGCAAAGAGTTGTTTCACATGGGTTTTCATCAGTGATTTTTCCACACTCTCCAACATAAGAGATCCCCCATTTGTACATCTCTTCTAATACAGGTTTTAGTTTTTTCCCACAATCAGTAAGACTATATACAACTTTTGGTGGAACTTCAGCAAATACTTCTCTGTGTATAATATTTTTTTCTTCTAGTTCTTTTAATTTAATTGTTAATGTTTTTTGAGTAATTTCACTTACTGTTTCATGTAAGTCTTTAAATCTCATATCCCCATCTAATAGATGCCAAATAATACCTAACTTCCATCTATCATTAAATATATCAAGTGTAACAGCAACTGAGCATTTATACTCTTTATCATTTATATAATACATTATAAATCCTTTTCTTAGAAAGATTATACCATAAACTAAATAAAAGTATATTACTTACCTAAAGTAAAGTAAGGGTAAATTAAGTTTACAAGCTATATAATTTTCAAATAAGTTTTTAGGAGAAAAAATGAAAAATGTACTAATACTAAATGGACATCAATATTATAAAGATATTGCCGAAGGAAATCTAACAAAAGATTATATAAACAAAGCAGATGAATTTTTATCAAAAAATGGATTTACTATAAAACATAGTACCGTAGACAAAGATTATGATATCAATGAAGAAGTAGAAAAGTTTGCCTGGGCTGATTATATAATCTTTCAATATCCTGTTTATTGGATGACCTTACCATGGAAAGCAAAAAAATATGTTGATGAGATTTTTTCAACAGGTGCAGGAAAAGTTACTTATGCTGGAGATGGTAGAAGTAGAAATGATGCTAGTAAAAAATATGGTAGTGGTGGATTAATGAATGATAAAAAATATATGTTAAGTCTTACATATAACTGTCCAACAAGCGAATTTGATAATAAAGATGGGTTTTTTGAAGGTTTATCTTTAGATGAAGCAAACTATGCAGTACATAAGACATTTCAATTTTGTGGAGCAAAACAGTTAGAGACATATTCTGTACATGATATATTTAAAGGTGATTTAAACTTAGATTTAGAACTAGATAGATTTGAAAAAGTTTTAGCTAAAAGTTTTTTATAAGGTAGTGGAGCAAAATATGAATGAATAGGAGTATCTACAAAAGAAGCAAAAGAAGCTCCACTTAAACCTAGAATTTTGCCTTTGAAGATAAATATGATGATAAGAAAGTTATAGATGGAGTTTTAACATATGAAAAACAAATGAAAAAGTTCAGAGTTGATAATAATATGAACTATTTACAATCATATTGCGAACAAACGACAAATTATTATAAAAATATATATTTTAGAAAAATTGAAGAAAATTATACAAAACAAGGTTTTGAATTTAAAGATTAAAAAAGGAAATATAATGAAAGCAAATACAATGAAGGCAATTAGGCAATATGAATTTGGTGGCCCTGAAGTATTACATTATGAAGATGCACCTATCCCTGAACTTAAACCAGGTGAAGTTCTTGTTCATGTTCATGCAGTGGGTATCAACCCACCTGATTTGTATTTACGAGATGGATATAAGATGCTTCCTCCTGAGTGGCAACCAAAGGTGTCTTTCCCTATTATTCTTGGAACGGATATTTCAGGCATTGTAAAGGCAGTTGCTGATGATGTGACAAACTTTTTAGTTGGTGATGAAGTTTATTCTATGGTTCGTTTTCCTGAAGGACTTGCTGGTGAAAGTAGAGCCTATGCAGAGTATGTTAACGTTCCGGCATCAGAACTTGCAATTAAACCAAATAGTATCAGTCATGTACATGCTGCAGGTGCTCCAATGTCACTACTAACAGCATGGCAGTTCATGATTGAGCTTGGACATAATCATCCAAATCCACTTCAACCAAACAAGCATGAACCTGTGCCATTAGAGGGGAAAACGATTCTTATAAACGGTGCAGCTGGTGGTGTAGGGCATTTTGCAGTACAATTAGCTAAATGGAAAGGTGCACGAGTAATTGCAGTAGCATCTAGTAAGCACGAGGCATTATTATATGATCTTGGTGCGGATGAATTTATTGATTATACAAAAATAACTCCTGAGGATGTTATCCGTGATATTGATCTTGTTATTGATACTATAGGTGGAGAAACAACTGGTCGCTTTTTACGCACACTTAAAAGAGGTGGTTCTTTATTCCCCATCTTTCCTTTAGGTTTCTCAGGTACAGAAGAAGCAGAGAAGTTAGGTGTTACAATCTCATCAGTTCAAGTGCGATCAAGTGGAATACAACTCACAAAATTAAAAGACTTACTTGATGATGGAACGATTCGTGTTGTGATTGATAGTACTTACCCTCTTTTTGATGCTAAAAAAGCACATAAACGAGCAAGTCTTGGACATATTCAAGGTAAGATTGTTCTTACTGTCTTATGATGTAACAAAAATTATACAAAGTTTAAAAATTGAAAAAAGGAAATATTATGAAGAATATAGTAATCGTTGCAAGAGTTAAAGTAAAAGATGAATTTAAAGATGAAGTTTATGATGAACTTATAAAATTACATGAAGCAACACATAAATATGATGAAGGTTGTATTCAGTATGATTTACACAAGGATTTAGATGATAAAAATAGTTTTACTTTTGTAGAGACTTGGGAAAATCAAGAGTTCTTATTGGCACATGAGAAAAAAGAGCATTTTATAAATTTTGTATCAAAAATAGAAAATAAGATTGATTCATTAAAGATTAAGAAATTAGAAAAAGTAGAATTATAATATGATTATAGTAATTGTAAAAGCAAAAATAAAAAATAGTAAAGATAAAGAATTAAGAGAAATAGCAAATATTTTACAGTATGAATATGCAATAAATGAAAAAGGCTGTGAACAATATGAATCTTTTATTGATGGTGATACTTTTATCACTATTGAAAGATGGAGTTCCCAAGAGTTACTTGACTTACACCTTGAAGCTGAGCATGTAAAGGTTTATGTGCCTAAGTTAAGAGAGTGTGTAGTTAATGAAACATTTGATGTACAATTTATAAAAAGTGATGATGTCACATTTGTAAAAATTTAAAAAATCAATATAAAGGAATAATTATGGAAAAAACATTTATGGAAGCTATGGAATTTAGACATGCGTGTAAGATTTTTGATGAGAGTAAAAAAATAAGTGATGAGGATATGAAGTTTATCCTTGAAGCAGGAAGAAAATCACCATCTTCATTTGGTATGGAAGCATGGAAGTTTTTAGTTATCACTAATGAAGAGTTAAAAGCAAAACTAAGACCTTTTTGTTGGAATCAAGCTCAGATTACAACTTGTTCTCATTTGGTCATTGTTTTAGCTGGGATTGAAGGAGTAAAACCTGAAAGTGGAATCCCCGCAAAAAGATTTGCAAGACGAGATATGCCAAAAGAGAAATATGATTTTTACCTAAATCTTTATGCTGAGCATTTAAAAGAGACTTTAAGTAGTGACAAAAATATTTATGCATGGACAGCAAGACAAACATTTATTGCTTTAGGAAATATGATGACAGCAGCTGCTGTTAAAGGAATAGACTCTTGTCCTATTGAAGGTTTTGATAAAGGCGGTGTTGAAGGTGTACTTGGACTTGATACTTCTAAATTCCAACTAACTTGCGTACTTCCTTTTGGATATAGAATCAACGAACAATCTACTCAATTAAGAGAAAAGTTTGAAGATATAGTCGAGTTTATTAAATAAAGAGTTTTCTCTTTATTTAATTCATAAATATATATTTGATTATTACTTTACCTGCCTTATGATATAATTGCGACTAATTAAAGACAAGGCTTATAAAATAATGGAAATTTCTCCAGTAAAAACACAAAAATTTATAATAAAACTATTCCCAGAAATAATGATAAAAGGAACATCTGCTAAAAGACAAATGGTAGGGCGACTCCACGGAAACCTACAAAAACTCTTAGCAAAGATTTCACAAGATATTACAACAAAAAAATTTTTTGACAAGATAGAAGTAGTTTGTCCTATTGATGTTGTTACAGAAGTTAGGATTAAACTATTAGATACTCCAGGAATCGAGTTAGTTTTAGAAGCATTACAATTTGATAAAATCACTACAATTGATGAGATAAAAGAGATAGTTAATGAGCATATGGCAAAAGAGATAGTTGACAAATCTTTTGTTGTAAGAGTTAAACGTTCAGGGACACATGAATTTAAATCTACTCAGGTTGAACAAGCAGTTGGTGGATATATGCTTCATAAAAATAAAGATTTAACTAAAGGCGTAGATTTACGAAATGCGCAAGTTACTATAAATCTTGAACTAATAAACAATCAATTAAATATCATAACACTAAGACACAAAGGTCTTGGTGGTTTTCCAATAGGTTCACAAGGTGAGATTTTATCACTTATGTCAGGTGGTTTTGATTCTACTGTGGCTTCATATCTTACTATGAAAAGAGGAATTAAAACACACTTTGTATTTTTCAATCTTGGTGGAGTGGCCCATGAAATAGGTGTAAAACAAGTTGCTCTTTATCTATGGAGTAAGTTTGGATCTTCTCATAGGGTTACTTTTACATCTATTCCTTTTGATGATGTAGTTACTGAAATATTTAGGTCAACACATGAAACATATATGGGAGTAACACTAAAAAGACTTATGTTAAAGGCTTCTGAAAAAATAGCCAATGATTTAAAAATAGATGCACTTCTAACAGGTGAAAGTGTCGCACAAGTTTCTAGTCAAACTTTACGAAACTTAGCATTGATTGACCAATCAACAAATAAATTAGTTCTAAGACCCCTTGCAACTATGAATAAACCAGATATTATAAATATAGCCAATGAGATTGGTACAAAAAGGTTTGCAGAAGCTATGCCTGAGTATTGTGGGGTGATTTCTAAAAACCCAACGACACATGGCTCTTATGAAAGAATGGAAAAAGAGGCTAATAAATTTGATTATTCTATTTTAGATAAAGCAGTAGAAGATGCTATTCAAATAAATGTTGATGAGATAAATGAAGATATAAAAGATATAGGTCAAATGGAAACTGTAAGTGATCTCTCAAGTGGTAATTATGTTGTAATAGATATTAGACAAAACCCTGAGTGTATAGAGACATCTTGTGAGACTTTAAAAATCCCTTTTTATAAGTTGAAAACAGAGTTTGAGAAACTTCCACAAGATAAAGAGTATCTATTTTATTGTGAAAAAGGAATTTTGAGTCAATTACATGCTCAATATTTAAAAGATGCAAAAAAATTTAATAATATAAAAGTATATAGACCATAAAAATAATATTTTAAGGTTCTTTGTAAAACAGTTAATTTAATCTATTTTTATTGCTTTTTTACAATAAAAATAATAAAATACAAACAGAAAGAATAACTTTCAAAATAAGGTATACTATGACAAACTCAGTTGATGTTGAGAAATGGCTTGATAAACACTCTATTAGTAATTTTTTTATTTCAAAAGATTTAAAAGTAACAGTTCATGGAAATGTTAATTTAAATGGAAAATTAAGTGGTGATAAGCTACCTGTAACCTTTGATGTTGTGGATGGTTATTTTGATATTAGTAATAACTCTTTAAAATCACTTGAAGGGTCTCCGGAAAAGGTTACTGGAGATTTTAATTGCTCTCATAATATGATTGAATCTTTAATAGGTTCTCCTATAGCTGTATATGATTTCAATTGTTCATTTAATAAGCTGGTCAATTTATCTTATTGTCCAAAAGAGATTGTGGGATATTTAGATTGTTCAAACAATGAACTCACTACAATCAAAGGAAGTCCAAGAACTGTAAGAGGATACTTTAATTGTTCAGAAAATAAAATACACTCATTAAAGGGTGGTCCTAAGTACGTGACTTTATATTTTGATTGTTCTCATAATATTTTGAGAGAATTAAAAGGTGGACCAATTACTGTTGGTGAAGATTACATTTGTCATGGAAATGAGATACAAGACTTAGATGGTATCTCTGATGAAATAGGTTGGGATTTGATTACTGATGTTAGATTGAATCACTTAGTTCATAGTTTTGATGAACAAACAACTACTTGGAGATATAAAGGTAAAGATGTAGTTGAACATGTCTATAAACCTATTGTCTCTTTACAAAATAAAGAAGATATTGAAAAGTGGCTACATAAATATGATATTACAAACTATAAGATTTTAGAAGATAATTCTGTTGATGTTACAGGAAGAGTTAAGTTATCTGATAGACTAGCTAACCTTTCAAGACTACCTTTAAAATTCAATGAAATAACTGGAGATTTTGATATAAGTGATAATGAACTTACTTCCCTTGAAGGTTGTCCAAGTGTTGTAAAGGGTGATTTTTTAGCTTTTAAAAATGAAATTTATTCTTTAAAAGGCGGACCAAAAGATGTACAAGGGAATTATATTATTCTTAAAAATAATATCTCTAACTTAAAGTATGCTCCTACTATTGTAAAAGATGATTTTATATGTTCCCACAATCCAATAGATAGTTTAGAAGGTCTAAATTTGGTTCAAGGTTCTATATTTACAAATGTTTCACTTCCTGATATCAAGTCTCAGAAGTTTGTTTATAATAAAATCACAACATATAAATATGCAGGTGATTTAGTTTGCGAATACTTAGATAGAATTTATGTAACTTTAACTGATGAAGAAAAACTATTTGAAACAACAAGAAAAAAGCTGCATAATGGTATTACAAAATTACTCAACAATAATTCTTTGAAACAAGATATGGTAACAGATACCTTGCTTAAAAACTTAACAAAATACAATTTAAATGATTTAAAAGAGAAAGTACTTTGTATAAAAAACCCTAGTGATGATGACAAGAAAAAAGAACTAACAGAGAAAGAGCTTATAAAATTGGCTTTTGATCAAGAGCTTTAAATCGTTTTACTTTCGGTTTAGTTTACTTTAGTTAAAATCGCGAATTACTAAAACAACAATTAGGAAAAATATATGGTTCAAACAGTCAATTTAAAAAAATCATTTGGTGCAAGGGTTTTATTTCAAGAAATAAACCTAAAACTAGATGCTGGAAAAAGATATGGTTTAATCGGTGCTAATGGTGCTGGTAAAACTACATTTCTAAAAATTTTATCTGGAGAAGAAGAAGCAACAGAGGGTGAAGTACAAGTTCAAAGTGGAAAAAAAGTTGGAACTTTAAGTCAAAATCAATTTGCTTATGAAACATATAGTTTATTTGATACAGTTTTACTTGGAAACAAAAGATTATACGATGCAATTAAAGAAAAAGAAAAACTTTATATGGAAGAGTATACAGATGAAATAGGTGAAAGATTAGGTGAGTTAGAAATAATATGTTGTGAAGAAGATCCAACTTATGAATATGATGTGAAAATTACTAAAATCTTAGAAGATTTAGGTTTTCCAGCTTCTGAACATCAAGAACTTATGTCAACACTAACTGGTGGAGATAAATTCAAAGTACTATTAGCACAAGTTTTATATCCAAAACCTGATGTACTATTTTTAGATGAGCCTACAAATAACCTTGATATTGAAACAATTGGGTGGTTAGAAAATCAATTACAACATCATGATGGAACTATGGTAGTTATCTCACATGATAGACACTTCCTAAATGCAGTTTGTACACATATCTTAGATGTTGATTACAAACAAATTAGAGAGTTTAGTGGTACTTATGATGATTGGTATATTGCTTCTACACTGATTGCAAAACAGCAACAAACTGATGTAAACAAAAAGCTTAAAGAAAAAGAAGAGTTAGAGAAGTTTATTGCCAGATTTAGTGCAAATGCATCAAAAGCAAAACAAGCAACATCAAGACAAAAACAACTTGATAAGTTAGATGTTGGTGCTATTCAAGTTTCAAGTAGAAGAGACCCTTCTATTATTTTTAGACAAAAAAGAGAAGTAGGTAAAGAGTTACTTACTGTAAGAAATGTTTCAAAATCATATGATGGAGAACAAGTTTTAAATGATATCTCTTTTACAGTTGAAAAAGGTGATAAAATCGCACTTATAGGACCAAATGGTATTGGTAAAACAACTTTATGTGAAATTATGATGGAAAATATAAAACCTGATAGTGGTGAAGTTTTCTGGGGTGCAACTATTCAAAATGGGTATTTCCCTCAAAATGCAACAGACATAATCAAAGGTGAAATAACACTATATGATTGGCTAAGAGATTTTGATAGAGATGCAGATATCTCAGAAATAAGAAATTGTCTTGGAAGAATGTTATTTAATGGTCAAGAACAAGAGAAAAAAGTAAGTGCTTGTAGTGGTGGGGAAAAACATAGAATGTGGCTTTCTAAAATCATGTTAGAACAACCAAACTTTATGATACTTGATGAGCCAACAAACCACTTAGATTTAGAGGCAATTATTGCATTGGGTGAAGGTCTTTTAGAATATCCAGGTTCTGTTATTTGTGTGTCTCACGATAGGGAACTTCTTGATGCTTATGCAAATAGAATTATTAGGATTCAAGATGATGGATCTATAATTGATTTTAAAGGTACTTACGAAGAGTATATCGATTCAAAAGAAGCATAAGCTTCTTTTGAAAGAGTATTTATTATATTTTTGTAGCGTGCTTTGAAGACATTCTTTGCTCTCTTCTTTTGATTGCATCGTTATATCTTCTTTTTTCATCTTCTGTTTTTGGGTCTAACTTTGGAACAGATATTGGCTTCCAATCTTCATCAACTGCTACCATAGTAAAATAACAAACATTTGTATTTTTGATTGTATGGTCTTTTATATCTTCCGAAATTACTTTAATCCCAATCTCCATTGATGTTCTTCCCACATAGTTTACTGATGCATGAAAAGTAACTAACGAACCAATTTTAATAGGGTCTTTAAATAAAACCATATCAACTGATAGTGTAACGGCATATCCACCTGAATATCTAGCAGAACATGCATATGCAACATGATCTAGCATTTTTAGAATCTCTCCACCATGTACATTTTGGCCACTGAAGTTTGCTTTATCAGGAGTCATTAACATTGTCATTGTAAGAGATTTCTCACCTTTTACTGTATTACTCATATAAAACCTTTTGTAAAATATCTCTTAATTATAGACTAAATATATATAAATACATAATAAAAACTTATTTTAAACTAGAGTAAAATTTGAAATTTATTAAAAAGTAACACCTGAAAAATATTTTATATCATTTTATTCATCTCTTTTTCATTTATAGTGCTTACATTAAGTTCAATTGCTTTATCATATTTACTTCCAGCATCTTCTCCATAAATAACATAATCGGTTTTTTTAGATACACTAGAACTAACTTTTGCACCAAGGGCTTCAAGATTTTTCTTGATTTCACCTCTACTTACACTCATAGTTCCTGTTATAACAACTGTTTTTCCTTTAAAGGCATTTTCACTTACTTCTATTTTTTCTTCAATAGTAGGGCTTATAGTTTCAATTAATTTTTGAACAAGTTCTTGATTCACACGCATAAATTCACAAAATGAGTTAGCCATTTGTTCACCAATTCCATCAAGTATTACAAGTGAATGATAATCTATAGTTGTGACTTTAAGTCCAAACTCTAAACAAATTTGTTTAGAGGCTACTTCTCCTATATGTTCTATACCAAGGGCATTAATAACTCTATGAAGTGAACTATTTTTAGTATTTTGTATGGCATTTAAAAGATTGTTTATTTTTTTCTCTTTGAATCCTTCAAGGTTTTCTAAATCTTCGTATTTAAGTGAGTATAAATCAAGTATATCTTTTATCTTATTTTGTCTAACTAGGATTTCAACTATCTTATTTCCTAAGCCATCTATATTCATACAGTTTTTACTTGCAAAGTATATTATTGAATTTACAACTCTTGATGGACAATCAAGGTTTTGACATTTTATTAGCGTACCTTCATCTAAAAGTTCACTTTTACATTCAGGACAAGAAGTAGGGCGAGGAATTTCTATTTGACTTCCATCTCTTCTATCTATAAAGACTTTAGTTATTTTAGGAATAATATCTCCACTTTTTATAATAATAACTTGATCATTAACTCTTAAATCAAGTCTTGCTATTTCATCATAGTTGTGTAGACTAGCTCTTTCAACTGTTGAACCATCGATTAAAGTAGGTTCTACTATTGCTACAGGTGTTATAACACCTGTTCGTCCTACTTGTTGGATTATATTTTTTATAGTAGTAGTTTTTTCAACTGCTGGGAATTTATAAGCACATGACCATCTTGGAAACTTAACCGTATAACCTAACTCATCTTGGGTTTCAATATCATTGATTTTGACAACCATTCCATCAAGCATCATTTGAATATCATTTCTTGAAGCTATTATTTTGTGATAAAGTTCTTCTATACCTTCTACACTGTAGGTAATAGTCTGCATAGGTGGTTTTACAAATCCAAATGAGTAAACATAATTCATCTTTTCATTTAAAGTTTTAAAATCTAAAGAATTTTGTCCTATTCCCCATACATTAAAAAAAAGTTTTCTTTTTGCTGTAATCTTTGGGTCAAGTTGTCTTAAACTTCCTGCTGCTGCATTTCTAGGGTTTGCAAATAGTTGTTCGCTATTTTTTGCTCTTTCTTGATTTATCTTTTCAAAATCAGCCTTTTTGATTACAATTTCACCACGAATTTCAATTAATGATTTTTCTTTTATTTCTAAAGGTATAGAGTGTATTGTTTTTACATTATTTGTAACATCTTCTCCAATACTGCCATCACCCCTTGTAATTGCTTGTTTTAATACTCCATTTTCATAGATTAAATTCAGACTTGCACCATCAAATTTTGGTTCACAATAAAACTCCAGATTTGTATTGACTTTTTTAGCTCTTTTTATCCAATCTTCTAGTTCTTGGGTATTAAAAACATCTTCTTGTGACCACATACGTGATAGATGAGAGGCCTTTTCAAATCCTTCTAAAACAAAGCCACCAACTCTTTTATTTGGTGAGTTTGGGTGTGAAAGGCTTGGATTTTCTTGCTCATATGCTAAACATTCTCGTGAGAGTTTATCGTACTCTTCATCACTTGCTTGTGGATTATCTTCAACATAATAGGCTATTGCCCAAGATATTAATATATTTATTTTTTTATTATATTCATTTTGTGTCATTATTCTCTTCTTAAATTTTTTGTAAAATATCAACCCTAAAAGGTTTTTTAAATGTTATTGGATTATTATTTTGCATATATTGATTAAACTTTTCTTCTACTTCTTTTTCAAGCTCTTTTGAAATCTTATTATCATTAAATGTTACATTCATAACTTTTGATTGAAAATCTTCAAAATCTTTATAGCTAACTTGCGAGTAAAAGAATATCTCTTGAAAAAGTTTAAACTCTTCAGTATCAACTGCATGTTTGATAGCATTGAAGGCTTCTATTCTTACAAGTTCTTCATTGTGAAACATAGAAATTATATCACTTAAATCACCTATAAATAGAGGTTCAGAGATATAAGCTAAACCATTTGGTTTTAGTACTCTTTTTATCTCACTCAATGCTTTTGGCATAAGGTTTATAGGTATATGATGAAAAGATTTGAACATAAAAATCATATCAACGCTTTCATCTTCCATATCAATGTTTTCAGCCCCACAAAGCTTGAATTCAATATTTTCATAAGTTTTTTGAAGGTTTTTTTGATGTTGTATCTCATCTACTTCACAAGCGATGACTTTTCTATTAAATCCATTACTTGCAATATTTATAGTTTTTGAAGCATTTCCACAGCCCAATTCTAAAATAGTTTTGTTGTTTAAATTTAGAGTTTCAATTAGGTAGTCTTCGTTTAATTCTTGAGTTATATTTGTATCTATTAATTTCATACAAAATTATATCATTTTAAACTAATATTTTTTTTGATATAATTATAGACTTTGGAGAAAAAATGAGTTATTTAGATATTTGTATATTGGGTTGGAACTTAAATGCTTTAATGTTTGTCACTAACTTATTGCTTGCTGTTAGGGTAATAAGAGCAAATAATGTTGACGAAATAGAAGAACAAACTAGATTTTTAGAAGAGTTAAAATTTGAGTTTGATAAATACTATCCAAACAGAAAAATAGAGATTATTGCCTCTTATGCTATACCTTTTACAGCATTTTTTAGAATGTCTATAAGACTTTTAGAAATGTTTCTTTTTTTTACAAAAAATAAAAATACTACAATGTATGACTTTATGGTTTATAAATATTCATACGACATCCAAAAAGCTAAATCAAAATAATATTTAGTTAATATCTCAATTATTAAAATCTATGTTTGATTAGCTCAGTGGTAGAGCACTACGTTGACATCGTAGGGGTCACTGGTTCAAATCCAGTATCGAACACCATCTTAGGAAATTAATTTATATCTTTAATTATTTTTATTATGTATAATAAACTATCAACTGTAGGCAATAATAATGAATCAAATAAGAATAATATTTATTCTACTTATAACAACAATCTTTTATGCAAATCCTTTAGTGATAAATAATCAAACAAAATTTGTCGATTTGTTATCTCATAGTGAAATTTATATAGATAAAAGTAGAAGTTTAACTTTAGGTGAAATTAGGAAACAAGATAATCTTTTTGAAAAAAATAGTGAAAAACTTCTAGGATATGGATATTCACCAGATTTTGATGTTTGGATAAGATTTACATTAAAAAATAACACAGATAAATTTATTTATAAAATCCTTGAGTATGATAATCCACTTACTACAAATATTGAGTTTTATAATCCAAATGAAAACTATACAAAAGTAGAAGATGGCCTTTTTCTGAAAAATATACATGAAAAGATTATAAACCCTAATTTTGATATAGAACTAAAACCAAATCAAACTGCCACTTATTATATAAAAGCATCATCATCAATTACTACATTAATAGTTAAATTAAATCTATGGAAAAGTGAAGTATTTTATAATAAAGAGATAAGTCATCAAATATTTCTTTCACTTTTTTTTGGAGCTATGTTAATACTTGCAATATACAACTTATTTATATATTTTTTCACTAGAGATATTAGTTATTTATATTATGTTATTTATATGTTTGGATTAATAATTCATCATATGATGTATGTTGGTATAGCAAATACATATTTCTTTGATTTTGAAAGTATGGTTACTATTGTCAGTCTTGCTTCTTTAATCGTTGCAATACCTGTTTATGCTTTGGGGTTGTTTACAAAAAGTTTTTTGCAAACAAAACAATATATAGTTCATAATAGAATATTAAATACATTTTTATTTTTGATACCTATATCTATTATATTTTTCTTATTAACAGATGGTTATGACAAATATAGAAATAGTATTACTATGCTCTTTTTGATTTTTCTAATGTATTTAACAATTTTTGCAAGTATAAAAAGAAATAAACAAGCTTATTTTATACTTTTAGGATGGTTTATATTTTTAACTTCTGGAATATTGATGTATTTATCAAGTTCAGGGGTATTCAATATATATGGCTATTCTCGATATTTGATAGAAATATCTTTTGTACTAGAAGCAGTTATTTTCTCTGTAGCTCTAGCAAATAGAATTACAAACTTACAAAAAGAGAAAAATGAAGCAAATCATAAATTAATTATGCAACAAAAAGATGAGACAAAAAGGCTTGAAAAAAGCGTTGAAGAAAAAACAAAAGATTTAAAATATGCACTTGATGAAAAAGAGTTACTTTTAAAAGAGTTAAATCATAGAGTAAAAAATAATATGCAAACAATAGTCTCTTTAATCAGGCTTCAAAATGATGACATATCAGATACAAAACTACAAGATATACTAATCACCATACAAAATAGAATCAGTGCTATGGGACACTTACATGAGCTTTTATACAATCAAAATGATATCTCACATATAAATGCCTATGAATATTTTGATTTACTGATAGAAGAGATAAAAGATAGTTATGAAACTGATGTTGAAATATCTTTTGATATTCAAGCTAACTTAAAAATAGAGCAAGCCATATATTGTGGACTAGTTATTAATGAATTAGTTACAAATTCATTTAAATATGCTTTCCCATCAAAAGAAGGGAATATAACAATTAGTTTAAAAAGATTTGAAGAAGTAATACAACTAATAATAAAAGATGATGGGATTGGGTTTGATGAAAAAAATAAAAAACAATCTCTAGGTTTAACTTTAGTAAATACTTTATGTACAAATCAATTGGGGGCAAGCATATCAATTGATTCAACTGATGGTGTAATTACAACAATCAAGTGGAAGGAAGATGATTAATACAAAGATATTAATAGTAGAAGATGAGAGTATTGTTGCTCTTGATATAAAACAAGCACTAAAAAGTTTTGGATATAAAGATATTTATTGTACTACAAACTATGATGAAACACTTGCTCATGTAAAAGAATTTAGACCATCTTTAATATTTATGGATATAAACCTAAAGAATAGTAAAGATGGCATTGAAACTGCAATAGCAGTACAGACAATTGAAAATATACCTATAATATACCTGACCGCATATTCGGATGAAGATACTATAAGTAGGGCGATACATACTAATCCCATAGGATATATATTAAAGCCATTTAAAAGAGAAGAACTTAAATCTATAATAATGCTTTGTCTATATAAGATTGATAAGGCAAAAAAAGAGTATATAAATAAAAATAACATATGTTTAGGTGATAATTACTATTATGCTCTAGAAGATGAAATACTTTTTTATAATGAAATACCAATAAAATTAGGAGTAAAAGAAAAAAAGTTGTTAACACTACTAGTTGAGGCAAAAGGAAGAATCGTATCATTTAATGAAATTGAATATTTACTTTGGCCTGATTCTCCTGTTTCTGATAGTACACTAAGAACATTAATTTATAGACTAAGATGTAAATTAGAATACAAAATAATTGAAACTATAACTTCCATAGGTTGTAAAATAATTCCATTATAAAGTATGTGACGCTAGATGTGACGTCAACATATTAAAGTTTGTCCTAAAAAGGACAGACAATGGCTTACCTAAATAAAAATATCTCTCTAAATCAACTTCAGGAATTTGTTCAACAAAATATTCAACAAAGGCTAGATTATCTACCAATAAACTTTTATAATGAACAGAAATTTGCTTTGGAAACCTTTCAAAAAAGAATTTTTTTAGAAAGTATTATTGATGAGAGTATCTCATTTAATAGAAGTTTATCTTGGAATCAAGATAATAAAAATCTTAGATTAACTACTACTGCGGAGGAGTTAATAGATGTATTCAAACTAAGAAGTAATGTATTTAGAGAAATTAATTATTTAGATGAATTTCCTGATTCAATAGAAGGATTAAACTTTGATATATATGATAAAACATCTGCAATTATTTATTATAAAAACAATAAAGAAGTCTCTGGGACTATTAGGTTGATTTTTGATTCAGAAAATAAATTACCATCAGAAAATAAATGCTGCTTTGATGATATGCGCAAACAATATAGTTGTATAGGTGAAATATCTAGAAATATAGTTAAAAATAGAGGTAGTGGTTTAAATCAAGAGTTTAAATACCTAATGTGTGGAATATATAATATCTTTATAAATAATAATATAGATATTGCATTGTCTGGCATAAAAAAGGAGCATTTGAAGTTGTTCAAAAAACTGGGTGGTGTTGAAGTTTTTAAGGAGTTGAATTCTTATGGTAGTTTTGAAACACCATGTTTGATTATATCATATAATCCAAATCAAGCATCAAGCTTCTTTAAAAAAGTTTTTTTAGGATTATAGTAAATTTAACTAATTTGTGACAAAATATGTGACAATAAAATGTTATCATTTTAAAATAACTTATAACAATTAAAAAGAAAAAAATATGAATAAAACAAAAATATTAATAGTAGAAGATGAGAGTATTGTTGCCCTTGATATGCAAAAGACTTTAATGAAATATAACTATAATGTAAGTAACTGTGTAACAAACTATGATGATGCAATTAAAAGTGTTAAGTATGATAGGCCAGATATTATTTTAATGGATATAAATCTTGGGAAAAGTAAAGATGGTATTGAAGTTGTTGAGGAAATCCAAACTTTTGAAAATATACCTATTATATATATAACAGCTTTTTCGGATGAAGATACAATTAGTAGGGCTATTAAAACAAATCCTGTAAGCTATTTATTAAAACCTTTTAAAAGAGAAGAATTGAAGTCTAATATAATGCTTGGATTATATAAAAATAAGACAAGACAAGTAGATACGATAAACAAAGAATATCACTACTTAGGTAATAATTACTACTTTGATAATAAAAATGATAAATTATTTTACAAAGATTTAGCTATAAAACTTGGTAGTAAAGAAATATTACTTTTAAAAATTCTTATTGAATCAAAAGAAGAAATTGTATCATTTGAGGAATTGGAGTCAAGAATTTGGACTACAAATACAATTTCTGATAGTACACTAAGAACTTTAATCTATAGATTAAGAGGAAAATTAGAGTATAAACTAATTGAAACAATACCAAATATGGGATGTAGAATTTTAGTAAATAATTAAAAGATAATTTTATAGCTTTTTGTTATACTTCAATTCAAGATTATTAAAATTAGGATAGAAAATGGTTTATATTGAAAAAAGTGAAAAAAGTGTACAAGAAGTAGTAGATAAAATTCAAGAGATTATTTCAGATTATAAGTTTGGTGTTTTACATATTCACAATGTAAAAGAGACATTAAACTCAAAAGGTATTGACTTTAAAAATGAGTGTCAGATATTAGATGTATGTAATCCAAAGATTGCAGAAGAGTTTTTAAGTGAGGATATGAGTTTAAGTTCAATAATGCCTTGTAAAATTTCTGTATATAAAGAAGATAAAGAGACTACTGTTGCTACAAACTCAATAGTACAACTTGTAGATGATATAAACCCTGATATGATAGAAATAGCTCAAGGTGCCCAAGAGACTATTTTAAAAATTATAAAAGAGGCTATTTAGCCTCTTTATATCATTGTTTTATATAAAGCTTCGTGTTTAGTTACTTCTTCTCTTGAAGGCTTTCTCCTGCAAGACATATAACACTGTTCTTTTGCTTCATTAAGGTATGGATAAACAGTTGCAAATACCCAATAATATCCACCAGATTTAGTTTTATTTTTAACATAGCCTTGCCAAACTTCACCAGATTTTACAGTATCCCAAAGGTCTTTAAATGCAGCCTTAGGCATATCTTCATGTCTTACAATATTATGTGGCTTACCTAATAAATCATCTAATTCATACTCTGCTATATCACAGAACTCTTTATTTGCAAAAAGAATATTTCCCTTTGCATCTGTCTCACTAACTAAAAAAGCATTATCACTTAATACTGTTTCTTTACCTACTGCCATAATTAAGCCTTTTTATTAAATAAATTATCACAATGAATTTCTTTTATTTTATCCATTTGTACAAAAACTCTATTCATTGATTTTTCTAAGTTTTGAGCTACTGAAATTATTTGACCATTTTTATATTTACCTGCATATAAATCAACAGAGTCTTGAACCATCATATGAACTTTTCTATGTTCATTATATAAAAGTTTCCAATCTTCTGTTTGTGCTATGGCTGAATCTTTCGTTGAATTTAACCATTTCCCAAAATCACACTCATTGTGGTTTTTTACAGTGACTTTATCTCCACCAGAGACACACTGATTAAAGGCATTATTTTTAAATAATACATGATCTGTTTTTAGTTTATTTATTTTAAATACAAATTCAGTATCACAAACTCTTCTTTTTGCTTTTTCATCAAATGAAGTAGAATCCACGGCATTTTGTAATTGATTAGCTAACACTTTAGTATTAGCTGCCATTTCATTTATTTGACTAGCTAAAGAAGCGTTTTTTTGTGTGGCTTGATCTAGTGCATTAACTGTATCATTTATTTGAACCATTGCTTGTTCTTGTTCTTTTGTAGAGTTTGCAACTTCTCCAATTATTTTTTCACTTTGTGATATATTTTCATTTAGTTCATTAAATCCATCAATCATTTTAGAAGCAACATCTTTTCCTTCTTTTGATTTTATATTTGCACTTTCTACTAGCTTTTTTATTTCATTTGCAGCTTCTGCACTTCGTGAAGCTAGATTTCTAACTTCTTGAGCAACTACTGCAAAACCTTTTCCTGCTTCTCCTGCAGTTGCGGCTTCAACGGCTGCATTTAGTGATAAAATATTAGTTTGAAATGCAATTTGATCAATGACAATAATTGCATCATTTATAGTAGTTACTTCTGTACTTAGTTGATCCATAGATTCAGATGTTTTTTTCGCTAATTCAATACCTGTATTACTAGAGTTTGCAACTTTTGATGAATATTCAAGCATTTTTGCTGTATTTTCATTACCACTTTGGATAGTGGCTGTTACTTCTTCAATTGCTGCTGCAGTTTCTTCAAGTGCTGCTGCTTGTTTATTTGATGAAGCACTTAATTCAGATGATGCACTTGATAAGTCATCTGCACTAAAACCTAATCTTTTAGTTGAATTATCAATTATAGAGATTACTTCATTGATTGCAGTTTGAGTAACTTTTGTTCCACCAAATAAAGATGAAACAAGACCTGTAATATTTGGAATATCAGGTATTTTATATATATAGTTAGCTTTTCCTAATTCAGTTAAAGAGTCAGATAACTTAACTAAATTATCTCTTGTTGACTCTAACATATTATTAAATTGAGCTATTAGTTCATTTAATTCATTTGTAGAACCTTTTACTGAGATTCTATCATTAAATAATCCAACATTCACCTTTCCAATAACTTCTTTTGCATTTTCAATTGCCAATTTATCTTGTAGAACGGCACTTTCTATTTTTTCTACATAAAAATTAAAATTTTCTGCAATATTGCCAAGTTCATCATTTGAAAAAAGGTCTATTTTGCTCGCATCTTCATTGTGTGCTAACTTTTCAACTCCATCGTCTAGTTTTTGAATATTTTTTAAAATATTACTAATAATTAAAACTAAAGAAATAACAGAAATTGCAAATGCTATTGTTAATAAGTTAGAAACAAATTGAAATTTATTTATTATTTCAATATCTTTAACAATTGTATCTTCAAGAAATTCTTTTTGTTTCTCTACTGCTTTATTTATATTCTCTTCAATTATTGCTGAAAACCTATCAACTTTATCCATATTGTCTTCAATACTGAAAGTTGAATCCATAAATTTATTAAAAATATTCATTTCTTCATCTGTCAAGTTTTGACTTGAAGAAGCTAAAATTTGAATTAATTCATTTCTGTTTTTTACTGCTTTAACACCATAATTAACCATGTTTTTTAGAGAAAAAATATAATTATCAAATATATTGTCAATATTTGTTAAGTATTTTTTATTTTCTTTATGTTGGTTTTTTTCTTTTATCTTTTTTCTTACATCTTTATATTTTTTAATCAAAGATTCAATTTCTTTAATGCCCTCTGTATCACCCATAAGTGTAAGGTCAGTACCTAGTTCTTGAATGTTTTTCACTAAAAATTTCAAGTTTTGAAAAGAAGAAGTTAGTTTTGTCTCTTCAATTAAGTTATTATTTGCATGTTTTATTTTTGATAATGATACAAATAATCCAAGTCCGTTTAATATAAGTACAATAATAAAAACTGCAACTAGTAGATTAGATTTTCTTTTAATCGTCATAATAATACCTCGTTGTAAATATGAAGATATTATAATAAAATAATATAAAAGTTTACATAATTATTAACATTTCTGTTATTTTATTATATTAATTGCAAAATAATTATTATTATAATACTTTATAAAATTATTTCATTTACAATTCCAAATAGATTTTCAACTGATTTTATACTGACTTTTTCATTATAAGAGTGTGGATTATAAATATTTGGTCCAATGGATGCTACTTTTAAGTGTGGGAATTTCTCTTTAAAAATTGCACACTCAAGTCCTGCATGGATAGCTCTAAATTGAGCATCTGGGTTATTTTTTATATATATTTCATATACTGTTTGAGTAAACTCATTTTTATCTGGTTTCCAAGCTGGATATTTACCTTTTGTTTGTACTTCAAAGTTCTGTATTTTTAGCTGATTGCAAGTAGTTTCTTTGATACTGTTTAGTTTTTCATTATCCATAGATCTTGCACTTAGTTTTATCTCTATTTCATTGATATTTGTTTTTACAATTGCTAGGTTAATTGAGGTTTCTACTACATCTAATTCATTATTGAACTCTATTACACCATTTTCAAAATCATATAAAAAATCTATAATTTCATCACTATATAAATTAAAATGCTGAGGAACCTCTGCTACTTCTTTGATACTCATATTTTCATGTGTAGGAGATGGTGGATTTTTTGAAGCAATGATTGCTTTTGCATTTGCAGGTATAGAGTTAATTCTCTCTCCACCATTTAAATCTAATAATTTTCCTCCACACTCTTTAATTGCTTTTGCAATAAGTTTGATTGCATTTGGTATGTTTTCATGAATATTAACGCCACTGTGTCCACCTCTTAGTTTTGAAATAGTGATTTCATATAGTTTTAGGTTTTGTGTATTTGGAACTAACTTATGATTTGTGTGTTTTGCAAGTATGTCTACACCACCTGCACAACCTATACAAATCTCTCCTTCTTCTTCTGAATCTAAATTTAGCATAAAAGGTGAGGTGATGTTTAGTTTAATGTCATTTGCCCCAATTAATCCTATCTCTTCATCTGAGGTAAAAAGATATTCTAAATCTTTATTTTCACTCATTAGTGCTAACATATAAGAACAACCAATACCATTATCAGCACCCAAAGTTGAATTTTTAGCTTTTAAAAAACCATCTTTTTCTATTATTTCTGGTATTGTATTATCTATTAAACAAACAATATCGTAGTGTGATTGTAAACAGATTTTTGAGTTTGAATTCTTTTTTTTACAAAGAATATTATTTACATCATCAATAAAACATTCAAATCCACACTTTGAAGCATAACTTTTAACATAATTTATAAATTCGTTATGTGTACCACTACATCTAGGTATTGATGTTATTTCTTTAAATATTTCTAAAACTAAGCTCAAGATAAACCTTTGATTTTTTTGTGATTATATCAAAAAGTGATGATATTTTTATTAACTTTGACCATTATGTGACTATTTATTGGTTATAATAATAAACACAATAATGATTTTTAGGTAAAATTATGAAATTTTCGTTAAAAGCACTTCTTATACTATCTTTTTCTTTGATAATTATCATATCTATGTCTATGATATTACTAACAACCTATTATATGTCAAAGAGTACAATGTCTGTTCAATCATATAAAATAATGAAGAATATATCAGAGTTTGCTATTGATAAATCCAAAACTTATATGAATGTAGCAAGTGATGCATCTTTTTTAACCAAAAATTTGCAAAATAAAAATGTTATAAATATTCAAAATCAAAAAGAGTTGATTAATTATTTTTATGAACAAATGATTGTAAATCAATATTTTTCTGCTATATATTTTGCATCTATTGATGGCGATTTCTTAATGCTTTTAAAAAATGATAAAGGTTTTCTAAAAAAAAGCATTAAGTATAATACAAACAAAAAAAATGTAACTATTGAACAAAATGATAAATTTATGAATTTGATTGAAGAAAAGAGTTTAGATAATGATAAATATGAGCCTAGAGTTAGACCATGGTATATAAATGCAGTGACAAGGGAACTATCAACTTGGACAGAACCATATATATTTTATACTTCTCAAAAAGCAGGAATAACTATATCAACACCAATATATGATAAAGGAAATAGAATAAAAGGTGTGATTGGAATTGATATAGAGATTGATAAATTATCATCTTTTATAAATAATTTAAAAATTGGAGAAAATGGAAAAGTTTTTTTGATTAATAAATCATTAAAAATTATATCTTTCCCAGCAGAAAAAGGTAAATTAAAAACAATTGATACTCTTGATGAAAATAGTGTTATAAAAAAAGCATATAATGAACTCATAAAACAAACTGATATTGAATCGGTACAAAAAGAGTTTTATATCAGTTTTAAAAAAGATGGAAATAATTACCAAGCAATGTTTTTACCTTTTAAAATAGGTGAATTAGAGTGGACAATTGGTATGTATGTTTTTGAAGATGATTTTTTAGGACTATTAAAAAGAAATAATAAGTTAAATATTCTTTTTATTATACTAATTGGATGTATATCTTTATTTATTAGTATTAAAGTTGCTAAGAATATTTCTAGACCAATATTAGACTTAAGAGATACTACTAATAAATTAGAGCTTTTAAATTTAAATCAAGCAGATATTAAACTAAGTAAAATCAAAGAGATAAATGAGTTAATTACTTCATTTAATAAAATGAAAGTTAATTTAAAAGAATCATACTTAGATACATTATTTAGATTGGCTGTTGCCGCGGAGTACAAAGATAATGATACGGCTGAACATATTAATAGAATAGGTTTATATAGTGAAGCAATCGCTAAAAAACTTAATTTAGAAGAGGAACAGATATATATATTAAAACATGCAAGTGCCATGCATGATATAGGAAAGTTAGGTATTCCAGATAAAATATTATTGAAACCTGGTAAATTAGATGAGCAAGAGAGACTAGTTATACAAACTCATCCAGCAATAGGTGCTGCAATATTAAACAATCCAACTTCTAAAATCATGGAAGCAGGGAGAGATATATCTTTATACCACCATGAGAAATGGGATGGTACAGGCTATCCTAAAGGTTTAAAAGGCGAAGAGATACCGTTATTTGCAAGAATTGTATCTATTGTAGATGTATTTGATGCCTTGATGTCTAAACGATGTTATAAAGAAGCATTTGATGAAAATAAATCCAAAAAGATTATATTAGAAGGTAAAGGAACTTTTTTTGAGCCAAAAGTTGTTGATGCTTTTGAAGAGTGTTTTGATGAGTTGGTGAATATATCTAAGTTAAATTCATAAAAACCTAAGTAAAAACTTAGGCTTTTAAATCTCTATTTTTGTATGCTATAGCTATTGTTACAAAAACAAGAGTAGTTGTTACATAAACCCAAGTAGGAATAGGTACTGGGTCTCCTGTTGCATATGAGTGCATTCCAGATAAGTAAAAGTTTACTCCAAAGTAAGTCATTAAAATAGTACTAAATGCTAAAACAGAAGCAGTCGTAAGTACAAATGGATTATTTAATGATTTTACAAATCTTAAGTGAATAACTATTGCATAAACTACAATAGATACATAAGCCCAAGTCTCTTTTGGATCCCAACCCCAGTATCTTCCCCATGATTCATTTGCCCAAATACCACCAAGGAAGTTTCCTATGGTAATAGCACTTAATCCAATGATTAAAGACATTTCATTTATATATGTGATATGTTTAATTGTTTCATCTAAGTGTGGTCTATTTTTTCTAAAGATAAACAATACAAGTGTCATAAAACCTATAATTGCACTTAGTCCAAAGAAGCCATACGAAGCAGTTAAAATTGAAACATGAATTGTAAGCCAATATGATTTAAGTACAGGAACCAAGTTTGTAATTTGTGGGTCAATACTTGTAAGATGTGCTGTAAACATAAAAATAGCTGCAACAATAACAGCAGCACTTAGTGCAAATAGTGATTTTCTAAAGAAAAAAACACCAGCAAAAACACCAGACCATGAAATATAAAGTAAAGACTCATAAGTATTTGACCAAGGAGCATGTCCTGCAACTACCCATCTAAATCCCATACCAAAAGTATGTGCTGCAAAAAGTATTGATAAAACAATAAAGGCTACTAAAGTAGTTTTTTTAGGTTTGATTTTTGGATTGAATACTACAACAAATGCTGTAATCAACATAATAAAACCAACAAATAAGTAAGCTAAAGTAAGTTTAGGGAAAATATCAAGTTTATTAAACATAATCTCATTTGAAATCTCTTGTTCACTTGGTATTATTTTTTCACCAACTTTTCTTTGATAAGCATAAATAAAGTCTAAGTATTTACTAGCATTTTCCCAGTCTTCAAGAATAATTGTATTTACAAATCCTCTAATCATAGTCTCTAAAGCTTTTTGGGCTTTACCTTGGAATTTTTGCATCGCATCAACAGGATTAAACCATTTTGTTGAATCAAAATCATGTGGAGTAGGGAAGATGTTAAATAAACTTGCATTAAAAGTCATAAATGCAACATTTAATCTTTCATCAACTCTTATTACATCTTTTTCGTAAGTTCCTCTTTGTGCAGGTTTAGTTGCAACTGCTTTATTTATCTCATCTGCTAAAATATATTTTCCATCTTTGAAAACTTCTGCAAAAGCGATATATTTTCTCTTCTTTTCAATACCTAAATAGTTTTTTAATCTTGGAGTGGTGATTTTTATCATTTTTACACCTCTCCAAATCTCTGGTCGAGAAATCATACCTATGACAATTTGATCAGCATTTAGTCCAAACATAGATTTTTTACCAGATAGCTTCAAGAGAATTTCTTGATTTAAAGAGTCTGCAGGTTTCATTCTTCCGCCACCACTTTGAACAGTAAGTGTACCAAATTTTGTAGCTAATTCTAAAGAGTCTTTTTTAAGCATTTCAATATACTCTTCAGTTGTGTCATACTCTTTAACCATAGGTTGTTGTGTTTGCTGTGTAGCTTGAGTATTTTGTGCTTGTTGTTCTGCTGCTTGTAGATTTGAAGCTGTAAAGGCTAATCCAAGTGCAAGTACTAGTGAAGCAATATTTTTATCTTTCATTTTGTTTGCAAGTATCCAAAATCTTGATTGTTTACTAAATAAGTTTAATACAAGACCTAATGTAAGAAAAAAGTATCCTAAATATGTTGGCCATTTACCAGGGTCATTATTTACAGATAAAACAGTTCCTTTTTCATCTTGGTCATATGAACTTTGAAAAAATAAGAAGTTTCCTTGATGAAGTGTTCTATTCATAAAAATTCTATAGTCATAAGATTTTCCATTTTCTTGAAATACTGTAACTTCTGAAGCATATGATGATGGGGACATACTTCCTGGGTATCTATCAAGTTGGAAGTCATTTAGTTTTATTGAAAAAGGGAGTTGTAGTAACTTTGAACCATACTCAACACTTAATATAGTATCTCCAAAATCTTCTATTTTTGGCACTCCTTTTACTCCTCTTTTCCCTGGAAGTTTTATTGCTTTTGTTTGTCCATTTAATGTAGCCTCAATAGTAAGAATACTCATATCATTTTTACCTTTTTTTGCATACATATGTTTGTTGAACTTCACATTTAGGGTTTTTCCGTTGAAATTTATATCATGATTGAAGTAGTTACCACCTAAAGCAGATAGTTCGATTGGATACTCAGCATAGTATGAACTACCATCTTTTTCTTTGATATTAACTTGTAAAAACGGCTCTAAAGAGTACATCAAGTTTTGAGTTTGACCTTCTCTTATTTGCATAATTCCTTCATATCCTGCATATCTTGTAACTGCAGCCCCAATTAAAATCAATACAAATGAAGAGTGAAACAAAAATTTTGCTTTTTGTTTCCACATCTTTCTTCTATAAATTATTCCCATTAAATTTAGTGTTGTAAGAACTAATATTGATTCATACCACCAATGGTTATATACAAGTACTCTAGCTGTTGATGTTCCGTAGTCATTTTCCATAAATGTAGCTACTCCTGCTCCAATTGCTAGTATTGCCAATAAAATAAGAGTAGTTTTAAATGAGAATAATATATCCAATATTTTAGTCAAAACATTAGTCCTTTTGTATCTTTTTTTTTGTTTTATTATAATCAGGCTTTATTAATAAAATATTAACTATGTTAACTATATTAAAATTTTGCAATTATATCAAAAGATATTTAAGAAATAATGATTATAATTGCACTATGAATGAACAATTAAAAGAACTGCAAAAAAAGAGAGTAGAATGTCTCTCCTGGAAAAATATTAAACCTTGGCATGAACAACTTCTAAAAGCACAGAAAATAGAAAAAGATTCATGTGAAGTTAAACTTGAAGACTGGCTTACAATAGGTAAAAAAGAGGATTTAACTCAAGAAGAAAGAGAAACAGTCTTACAAACTGCTAAAACTCTAATTCCTTGGAGAAAAGGACCTTTTAATCTTTTTGGTTTAGAAATAGATAGTGAATGGCAAAGTAATATAAAGTATAATCTAATTCGACCTCATTTTAATCTAAAAGATAAAGTAGTGGCTGATATTGGTTGTAACAATGGCTATTATATGTTTAGAATGCTCGAAGATAAACCTAAAAAACTTATTGGTTTTGACCCTAGTCCTTTAACTATGCTTCAATTTGAGTTTATAAACCACTTTGTAAAAAGTGATATTGTTTATGAAAAACTTGGAGTTGAACATTTGGAGATATATAATCATAGTTTTGATTTTATTTTTATGTTAGGTGTTTTATATCACAGACCAGACCCTGTTGGGACACTAAAACTTTTAAGAAATTCCTTAAGTAAAGATGGTGAAGTTTTAATTGATACTTTTATGATAGATGGAGAAGAAGAAGTTGCTCTTACTCCAAATGTGAGGTACTCAAAGATTCCAAATATCTATTTTATACCAACAATTCCAGCTCTTAAAAACTGGCTAATTAGAGCTGGCTTTTGTGATATTGAAGTTCTTGCTGTTACTACTACTTCAAGTGAAGAGCAAAGAAAAACCCAATGGTCTTTTGACCAAAGTTTAGATGACTTCTTAGACCCAAATGATAAAACTAAAACTGTAGAAGGGTATCCTGCACCCAAAAGAGTCTATATTAAAGCAAAAAAGAAGAACTAAAATAAATCTATATTATCTTCTTCTTTTATATCTTTAAAAGCTAAAAATGAACTTCTTCCTTTATTTTTAGCTTCATAGAGTGCTGTATCTGAGTTTTTGATAATTTGATCCATAGTATTAGTTGATGCCTCAAATTTATCATAACCTATGCAAATAGTTTTTTTAAGGGTTGCTTCTTCGTTTATTTGTATTTCTACTTGGGCAAAGTCTTGAATTAGTTTTTCACAAATATCTTTTATCTCATCTTCTTGTGCTGTACTTAAAATAGAGACTAAGAACTCATCTCCTGAAAGTCTTGCCACTAAATCAAACTCTGAGATATTTGAGTGAATAACCCTTGCAAGTTCAATTAAAACTTTATCACCAATATCATAATCAAACTCATCAATAACTGCTTTAAATCTATCAATTCCTACCATTAAAAAGAAAACTTCATTTTTATCTTTATGTGATAAGTTTATTAATTTATTTACATGTTCTGTTAAATATTGTCTATTGTAAACGTTTGTAACAGAATCAATAGAGTTTGCTTGAATGTAGTTTTTCTTTAAAATACCACTTTGAATGATGGGAGAAATTTGGAAAAATGCTGATTCAATAGCATTATACTCAGCCTCTAATACACTATAGTGTGTTTTTGAAGTTGCAGAAAAAGAAACAATAGCATTTTGAGAGGTATGTGTATTTATAATAAAGAAAAAAGATTTATCATCATCTAGATAAAACTCTTCTCCTTTTACATATACGTTTTCTTTTTTATTATTTTTCATATCAAATAAAGAGAAGGTAACATTATCTACGTTATAGTTTCTATTAAGCCACTCATAAATATCTTCGGCCACTTGTTTTAGATTTGATGAATATTGAAGTTGTTCATATAGTTCATAAATTTTCTCTAATGACTTAAAGTCTTTTTCATTGTGACTTGATGATTTTATTAAACTTAATATTGAGTTTTTTAACATAATCTCTCTTCTTTATGTAAATTTACTTAATTATAATTCTTTTTATTTAAAACTAGCATAAAACCTATATGTAAAGTAGCTTTTATAGGTAATTTAACCAGTTATTTAAAGAATGGACTTCATTTTTAAGTGTTGTATTCTCTCCATGTCCTGGAAAAATATTAATATCTTTATCCCATGATAAAACTTTTTTTATACTCTCTTTCATATTTGTGGGGCTTGAGAAAGGAAAATCTACTCTTCCAATTGTGCCTTTAAATATAAAATCACCTGTAAAAAGATTGCCATCTATTTCAATAGCAGAACACCCTGGTGTATGACCTGGAAAAAAGTGGTATTTTACAACAGTCCCATCAAAATCAAACTCTTCATCACCATCAACCAATATATCTGCTGTGCTTGGAGTCATCCCAAAACCATAAGGGTCTTTGTCTAGCATAAAAGCATCATCTTTAGGACAATATATCTTTAGCCCAAATTCACGGCTTACTTCATTATTTGACCATACATGATCAAAGTGTCCATGTGTGTTTAAAATCACAACAGGATTTTTTGCATTTTCTTTTATCCATGGCATTGCATCAACGCCTGGGTCTATTATAAAATCTTTTTCATCAACGCTTACAATATAACAATTTGTTTGATATTCGCCCATTGGCTTTATTTTTATATCCATTTCAAACCTTATTAGATAGAATCTATTTTTATAAGATTATATCAATTTAGAGGTAATAAGTGAATTATTTTGAAAACTTAGAAGATATTTTATTAACAAGTACTCCAAAAAATAAATTTGAAAAGTTTGAGAAGTTTTATGAAAAATTTTTAGCTAATAAACTAACTTATGATTTCAGTTTTGAACCAAAAGCACTAAATGAACCATCATATAAGAGTTTTATGAAAATAGTTCTTCCTAAAGATGTAAAAATAAGAAAATATTTTGATACTAAAGAGGGTAAAGCTAGTTTACTTCACACAATAGCACATATAGAGTATAGTGCTATTGATTTAGCCCTTGATGCTGCACTTAGATTTAAAAATATGCCAAATGACTATTATAAAGATTGGTTAGAGGTTGCAAGTGATGAAATAAGACACTTTTTAATGATAGAACAGATTATGAAAAAGATAGGCTATAAGTATGGTGACTTTGAAGTGCATACAAACCTTTTTGAAGCTATGAAAAGAACAACTACCTTGGTGGATAGAATGGCAATAGTTCCAAGATATCTTGAAGCCAATGGACTTGACCAAAATCCTAAAATAATGAAAAAACTTGAATCAAACCCAGATACTATAAACAGTGAAATTTTAAAAGCTCTTAATATTATTTTACAAGAAGAGGTTGATCATGTTTATAAAGGTGATAGGTGGTTCAGATATGCTTGTGAAAAAGAGAATTTAAATGTAGAGAGTACATATTTAGAACTTCTTGAAAAGTATTATCCAGGAAGCACACAAAGTAAAAAACCTGATATGAATTTTGAAGCAAGAAAAAAAGCTGGATTTTCTTGTGATGAATTAAAAAGATTATCTAATAAAGAGGAATGTTTTTAGATATTAATAGAATAAATTTAATAACATTTATACTACTTATGATACCATTTGTTTTAGCATAACTTCAAAATAAAAGTGAATAAGATGAAAAGAATAAAAACTTCAACACATTGGCTTGTCTTAATTATATGTATAATAATCTCTTTTTCTATATTTATTTTTACCTTCAAATACAGTACAGCATTAATAAAAGATTCAAATAGAGATAAAATTCAAACAGAATATAAATATTTAGTAAATCATATAAGACTATTTCAAAATGATAGAAAAGCATATCTATCTATCTTGGCAAATCATATAATGGTTGTTGAATATTTAAAAGAGTTAAATACCAATAGTGAAAAAAAAGTTATAAAACTTTTTGAAGATCAAATGAAAAAGATTCCTTTAATTATGCAAATAAGAGTACTCTCTTTAGATGGAAATGAGTTAATTAAACTAGATAATAGAGATGACAATATAGAAGTTGTTTCAAAAGATAAATTACAAAATAAATCTTATAGGGAATACTTTAAACATTTTATTAAATTAGAAAAAAATGAAATGGGTATTTCTCCTTTGGATTTAAATATTGAAAATGGAAAAATAGATATACCTTTTCGTGCCACCCTAAGAATAGCAATGCCAGTTTTTAATGCACAGAAGAAAGAAGCTATAGTAATAATAAATTATGAAATGAATGATTGGCTAAAAGAAAATATAATATCAACGTTTTTAAATGTAGATTTAGTAGATAAAGATGGCTATTTTATTATAAGTTCAGATAATAAAAATAATTGGTCAAAATATCAAAGTAATAAATTAACTATCAAAGATAAATTTAATGTGAATATATCAGAGTTAGATTCTTCAATATACACAAATACCTATAAAGATGATTTCATAGTTAAAAGTTTAAGGCTTTGGAACAATGAGCTTTTTTATATAGTTTATAGTTTTAAAGACTCAAAAGATACAAACCTATTTATAAATCAATCAAAAATAATAGCTATATCAATTATTTTTGCCATATTGATTTTAATACTTCCTTTCTTTAAGATATTATATGAGTATTTAAATATATTAAAGAAAAGTGAATTTAAGATAAAAAAGATTTTAGATAACTCTTTAGACTCTATAATCATGATAAATGAAAAAGGAAAAATACAAACGGTAAATAAAACTACTTTAGTAACTTTTGGTTATACAGAAAATGAATTGGTAGGGAAAAATGTAAATATTTTGATACCTGAACCACATCATTCAAGACATGATGAATATCTAGCTAGTCATGATAGAACTATGATGACAAAAGTTTTAACAACACAAAGAGAACTATTTGGTATAAGTAAAAATAAAAGATTGATTCCTATTAGTTTGTCTATTACAAAAATAAATATTGATGCTGAAACTTTTTTTATTGGTTCAATTAGAGATATAGAGAAGGAGAGAGAAAGTAAAAAGTTATTTGAAAATGTTTTTAATGAATCTCCCTTGGGTATTGCTTTAGTTTTACCTGATGGAACATTTTGGAGACTAAATAGTAAATTTGCTTCAATAATAGGTTATACAAATAAAGAAGCAGTAAAACTCACCTTTAAAGATATAACCCATAAAGATGACATAGAAAAAGATATTTCTCATGTCAAACAACTTTTAAGAAAAGAAATTGATAAATACTCTATGGAAAAGAGATATATCCATAAAAATGGAACTGTAGTATGGGTAAATTTATCTGTGACCCCTGTTTTTTTAGATGATAAAAAAGAAAAAATCGAATACTTTATAGCTGTAATTGAAGATATCACAGAGAAAAAAGCAGTTAATGAAAAACTATTAGAAGCCGAAAAAATATCTTTATTGGGACATTGGGATTGGAATATAAAAGATAACAGTTTTTCTTGGTCTGATATGATATTAAATATTTTTGAAATTAAAGATTCAAACTTTATTCCTAGTTATGAAAACTTTATAAATGTTATTCATCCAGAAGATAAGCAGAGTGTTGAAAAAGGTATTCAATATGCAATTGATAATAAACAACCTTTAGATATGGAATACAAAGTAATTGTTGAAAATAAAACAAAAACTATTCATCTAAAAGGTACTACTACATATTTAAATGATGACGCAATCAACATATTTGGTACATGTCAAGATATTACAATAATAAAAGAACTACAAGAAAAAGAAAAAAATCAAGAACACCTCTTAATGCAACAATCAAAACTAGTTTCAATGGGTGAAATGGTTGCTGCAATTGCACATCAATGGAGACAACCTTTAAATTCTATTGGTTTAGCAGTTCAAGACCTTGTCTCTGCGTATAAACATAATGAAATAGATGAAGAGTATCTTATAGAATCACGTGATGAGATTATGGAACAATTAAACTATATGTCAATAACGATAGATGAGTTTAGAAACTTTTTCACCAAATCAAATAAAATTGTTGAATTTAATATAATAGGTTCACTTAAAGAAATAATATCATTTTCATGGGCTCAATTAAAAGAAAATGCTATTTATGTGGATATATATATTTATAAAGATAATAAAAAAGTTAATATCAATGAATTAATAGATTCTGATTTTAATGAGTATAAACTCAATAGTAGAATCTCAGAACTTAAGCAATTGGTTATCAATTGCTTAAGTAATGCAAAAGATGCAATTGTTAAGTTAGAAGATTCAAATCAAATAAATCATAAAATAGATATTTTAGTAGTTAAAAAGGATAATAATACTTTTGATATTATAATTACTGATTATGCAGGAGGAATAGACTCCCAAACAAAGGATAGGATTTTTGAGCCATATTTTACAACAAAAGAGATGGGTACAGGTCTAGGTCTGTATATCTCCAAAATGGTGATGGAAAAATCACTAAAAGGAACTATATCTTATGCTGATTCAGAACTTAATCATGAAGGAAAAAAGTATAAAGGAAGTTCATTTATAATCAACTTATCAAGTATCAGTTAACTTTCCTACTAAAGAATTTAATCTAATCGTAAATTCAGCACCATAATATTCTTTATTGTTGTATATGAAGTTGGAGTTAGTTACATTTATTTTACCCTCTAAACTATTTTCCACGATTTGTTTAGACATATAAAGTCCAATACCAGTTCCTTCTGTCTCTTCTTTTCCACTTACGTAAGCTTCAAATATTGAGTCTATATTCTTTTGTTTTATTCCACCAGCATTATCTTTTATTTTAATTACTGTTTCTCCATCTTCTTCTGTTATATCAATAAAGATATATTTTTCTGTTTTAATCTTTATTAACTCATCGGTTGCATTTTTTATTATATTTAAAATGACTTGTAGAAGTTCATTTTGATAATTACATAAATGTGTATTTTGAATATTTTTTATAAGTGTTATATCATAAGCTTTACATTGGGCAATGATTAAGTTTTCTACCTTTTTCATCGTATCTTCCAAGTAGAAACAACTTTCAAGTTTGTTTGGTTTTAAATAGTTTTGAAAATCACTCATTGTGGTATTCATGTAATCAACAGAATTCATAATGTTATCTAAGTATTCATCCAAATCTTTTTCGTAATCAATAGTCTTCATCTCTTTAGCCACTTGAATTGTACTTGCACTTAGGGATATCGTATTTAAAGGTTGTTTCCATTGATGGGCTATATTTCCTAACATCTCACCCATTGCAGCCATTTTTGATTGTATTCGTAAAACTTTCTCTTTTTTACTTAATTCTTTTTTTTCTTCTATTTCTTTATTGAATTGTCTTATTTCATTTAGTAAATTATCAATATCAATTGGTTTAACTATAAAGTTTTTAACTTTTAATTTAATAGCTTCTATAAAGTATTTTGGTTCACTAAAGGCAGATGCCATGATAATAGGAACATCTAGATTTTTATCTTTGATTTTTTTATACATCTCTAAGCCACTCATACCTGGCATATGAATATCTGATACAATAATATCAGGATTGATTTCAAGTATTTTTTCTAATGCTTCATCTGGATTACTAAAAGAATAAACTTCAGCAATTTCTCTTTTTAATATTCTAGTAATTCTTTTTAATAGTACTTCATCATCTTCTACAACAACTAATTTTAACTCAAGCATATAAGATATCCTATTTATAATATAATATTTAAACTATATGTAATTATATCTTAATTGTATATTACAAATGTAGATTATTAGTATATAATAATTACTTTTTTATTATAAGATAATAGTATCTTAGTTTAAGCTTAGTATTCTTTAATTTTTTATGAGGTACTATGTCTTTATATAAAAGGAGTTTGTGTGGATGATAATTTTTTAAATAAAATAACAATATTAGTTGTAGAAGATTCAAATACAGATAGAAAGATGTTGGTTACTATATTAAAAAAGTATTTTTCAACAGTTTTAGAAGCTTCTGATGGTGAAGAGGGTTATGAAGTTTATAAAAATAATAAAAATATTGATATCATAATCTCAGATTTAAATATGCCAAAGGTTTCAGGAATAAATTTTTTAAAACTTGTTAGAAGCTCCGATATGAATATACCTTTTATAGTTACTACTGGGAGAATTGAACCAGAGAGTATGCTTGAAGCTATAAATTTTAATGTTAATTCATATATAACTAAGCCAGTTGATATTAGTACATTATTACAAAAAATAGATTACCTTTGTGAAAATAAATATCTTGAAGAACGACTAGAGAATAAAAGAAAAGAAGTAGAGTATTTAATTGAAGCTGTTGATATAGCAGCCCTTATTTTTAGAATGAATGGAAAAGGTGAAATTTCATATATGAATACAGCTATGCTTGATGTTTCTGGATACAATAAAGAAGATGTAGCTAACTTAAACTTCAATAATATTATTCATCCTGAAATACCTAAAAAATATATTGATAAAACATGGGAAGAGTTAAATAATGGGAAACTATGGAAAGGAAATACTAAGTTTATAACAAAAGATGGAGAAACCTTCTATTTAAATAATACTATTTTTAAAACAAACAATAATGATTATATTACAATAGCCTTTTTAACCACAAAAGAGAATCTTGAAAAAAGAGACTTTCAACGAAAAGTAATAATGAAATTTCAAGAGTCAAATAAAAAAGAGTTTGAGTTAAAACAAAAAAACAGTGCTTTAGAAAAAAAAGTAGATACATTAAGAGATTTATATGAAGAAGATGAAATGACAATAAAATCCTTAAAAGAAAAAAATGCTTCAAATGTAAGACAACTAGAACACTATGAACGTCAAGGAGATAATCTAACTCAAAAATACGAAAAATTTATGAACTCTAAAAAAGAAGAAATAGAGTCGTATATCAAAACTCTAAATATAGAAAAGCAAAAAAATGATAAACTGTCTCTTAAATATGATGAACTTTTAGAACTAGTGGAACATTTTAAAGAAAGAAATAAAAGTTTAGAAGAAGATGTTAGAAATAAAAATCGTAGAATTAATGATTTAAATGAAATGCTTGTAAATAAAAGTGACTCTAAATCAAAAAAAGGATTTTTTTGATTTAGACTAGTTTTGTTTGAAGTTTTCTAATTGGTTCTGCTAATGGTTTTGAGTAGTAATAACCCTGCACATAATCTACGCCAAGTTCCCTTACTTTATTTAGCTCTTCAGCAGTCTCCACTCCTTCGGCTAAAAGTTTTATGTTGTTATCATCTGATATTTGTTTTAAAGCTTTGTATATTGATTGTTTCATTGTATCTTTTTGAATATTATCAATAATATTTCTATCTATTTTAATGATGTCTGGCTTTATATCAATAATCATATTTAAAGATGAATATCCTTCTCCCACATCATCTAGGGCAATTAAAAAACCTTTTTGCCTATAAAAATTGAGGATTGTTTTAAGATGCTCTTTATCTTTTACTTTTTCTGTTTCTACGACTTCAAAAACTATATTTTTTGGGTCATATTCTAGCTGTTTTGCCCATTTGACTGTTGCTTGAAGACAAAATTCAGGATCATATATTGAAGTTGGCAAAAAGTTAATAAATATTTTTTTATTTATTCTTTTTGTAGCTGCTGTTTTTAAAGCTGTTTCTCTACATATTTGATCAAGTTTAAAGTTTGTACTGTTTCTTTCTGATTTTTTAAAAATCTCATCTGGATACATAAGTGTACCATCTGGATAAACCCCTCTTATTAAGGCTTCATGCCCAAAAATCGTATTGTTTTCCATATCAATAATTGGTTGAAAGTGAGAGGTAAAGCTTTTGCTATATAAAATCTCAAAAAATGAAACATCATTGATAAAATTTAAATACAAAAATAGTGATTTTGCTTTTAGTATATTGTTTATAGTAAGTGGATGTTTATGGTTTTCTACAAATACACGTATCTCTTTTTGTTCAAATTCTGAAAAGTTTTCAGATAAGAAATTGATATTTTCATGAAAAAACTTATTTGGGTTTAACAAAACTACAGAACATATATTCTCATCAATTTTTGACTTAAGGTGAAGTTTCTTAAGTAGCTTAGAAACTTTTTGTACCATTTCTGGAATATTTGTAATAAAATGAATAGTTGATTCACTTCCACAAATATTAAACTCTTCTTTACATGAACACTCAAACATAGCTATTCCTTTATGGGGCTAATCTATTTATTTGCCAATTGTTTTTTTCATTTAGTTTATACTCAAACCTATCATGAAGCCTATCTTTGCCACCTTGCCAAAACTCAACAACTTTTGGTTTTATAATATACCCACCCCAAAAAGACGGAAAAGGTATTTCACCTTTTACAAATTTGTTTTTTATTTCATCAAATTTTGCTTCAAGTAGACTTCTAGAAGTAATAACTTCACTTTGATGTGAAACCCACGCTCCAATTTGACTTCCCTTAGGACGAGAAAGAAAGTACTTTAAAGAATCCGTAGTACTTATCTTTTCAATTGTTCCTTCTATTTTAACTTGTCTTTCTAGTTGTAACCAAGCAAAATGTATCGCTACATTTGGGTTTTCTTCTATTTGCCACGCTTTTTTACTTTTATAGTTTGAAAAAAATACAAAACCATTCTCATCATACAGTTTTAATAAAACAGTTCTAATAGAAGGTATCATATCTTTTCCAACTGTTGCTAAACTCATAGCATTGGGCTCTAAGATTTGAGCACTCATGGCTTGTTCAAACCAAAGTTCAAACTGTTTAATAGGAGAGTTTAGTAAATCATCTCTTCTTAAACCTTTTGTTGTGTATTCTTGTCTTAGTTGAGATATGTCTTTCATTTATTCTCCGTTTAGAAAATTATATAATAAATTAGGCCATTTAATAGATAAATTCTGTCAATTAATAAAATTTTATTTTAAATTGGGAATAGGGTAGTTCTCAATAATAAAATCAATATCTTTATCACCTCTACCGCTTAAGTTTACTAAAATAGTTTTCTCTTTTGATAAAGTAGGTGCAAGTTTCATCGCATATGCAACTGCATGAGCTGATTCAAGTGCTGGAATAATACCTTCTAGTTGTGATAACTTATAAAATGCATTTACCGCTTCTTCATCATTGCATAAGCCAACTTTTGTTCTACCTTTATCCATTAAAAAAGCATGTTCTGGACCAACTGATGGGTAGTCAATCCCACTACCTATTGAATACACAGGTGCTGGCTCACCTTTTTCATCTTTTAGCATGATGGAATTAAAGCCATGCATAACTCCTTCACTTCCATAAGTTAAACTTGCTGCATGTTCACCTAAGTTTTCACCTTTACCTAAAGGTTCAACTCCATATAAATCTACTTCTTTATCATCAATAAATCCAGCAAATATTCCCATAGCATTTGAACCTCCACCAACACAAGCTATTACATTGTCTGGAAGCTTATCTTCATGCTCTAAAAACTGTTCCTTTGACTCTATTCCAATTATACTTTGAAAATCTCTTACCATCATAGGAAAGGGATGAGGACCTACAACTGAACCAATACAATAAATAGAGTTGTCAGTATCTTGTAAATAAGCTTCAAATGCAGAGTCAACAGCCTCTTTTAAAGTTTTAAGACCATGAGTAGCTGGTACAATTTTAGCACCCAAAATCTTCATTCTTACAACATTTGGATACTCTTTTTTGATATCAACTTCACCCATATGAATTTCACACTCTAGTCCAAAATATGCAGCAGCAGTTGCAAGTGCAACACCATGTTGTCCTGCTCCCGTTTCTGCTATTACTTTTTTCTTACCCAAATGCTTAGCTAGGATAACTTCCGCCATACAGTGATTTAGTTTGTGTGCTCCTGTATGATTTAAATCTTCTCTTTTTAAATATATTTTTGCACCACCACAAAACTCTGTGAGGCTTTTTGCATATGAAATTGGAGTAGGTCTTCCTTGATAATGTTTTCTTACATGATGAAGTTCATCTAAAAATGCTTTTGAATTTTTTATTTCATTGTATGCTTTAGTAATTTCTTGAAAAGGAACTTCAAGTTGTGGAGGTATAAAGGAACCTCCAAATTTTCCAAAATAACCTTTTTCATCAGGGTATGATTCTAGGTGTAACATTATATAAATCCTTAAATAGTATATTTAAAATATTATATAGAATAAGTTTTTAATTGATTATGAAATAAGTAGTTTTTTCTAGATTTATCACAGTAATAAAAATACTGTGATAAATTTTATTTAAGTGTAGTTTATTTAAACCAGCTTTTTACTTTGTCAAACATATTTTCAAAGTTTTTTTCGTGTGGTTTGCTCTCTATTCCAAAGCTTTTTTGTAGTTTTTCTAATAACTCTTTTTGCTCTTCATTTATATTTTTAGGATATTTTATTTTTATTTGAACTATTAAACTACCTTTTCCATGTCCTTGAACAGATTTTACACCTTCATTTCTGAATTTAAATTGCTCTTTATCTTTAGTTCCCATAGGAATTTCCAGTGATAATTCACCTCTAAGACCTGGTATTGTGATTGTATCGCCAAGAGCTACTTGAGTAAAGAATAATGGAACTTCTATATAGATATCATCATCATGTCTTATATAGTGAGGATCTTCATTTACATTGATTTGTAGATATAAATCACCTCTTGAGCCATCAGGGGCAATATTCCCTTTATTTGATACTCTAATTCTATTTCCATCGTTTACACCTTCAGGAATATCTACATTAAATTTTTCTTCTTTTTCTTCATATCCAGTACCTGAACATTTTTTACATTTATTAGCCACTGATTCACCAGTACCATTACATGTTGGACATGTTTGTGCAAATGTCATAAAACCTTGTCTTGTATGAACTTGTCCTTGTCCAGCACAAGTTTTACAAGTAGTTAGTTTACCATCTTTTGCACCTGTACCTTTACAAGGTTTACAAGCTGTTTTATATTTATAAATAACATCTTTTTTTGCACCAAATACAGCTTCATTGAATTCAACTTTTAATTCAACTCCAATATCTAAATTATAACTATATGTTTTTCTCTGTCGTCTTTGTTGTCCACCAAATCCACCAAATCCAGATTGTCCAAACATCTCTTCAAAAATTGAACTTAAATCATCAAATCCACCAGAACTAAAGCCACCTCTACCTTGTCCATGTCCTTCTAATCCTGCTTTTCCATATCTATCATATAAAGCTCTTTTTTCATCATCACTTAAGACTTGATAAGCTTCATTAATTGCTTTAAATCTCTCTTCTGCTTCATTGTCATCTGGGTTTTTATCCGGATGATATTTCATCGCCATCTGTCGGTAAGCTTTTTTTAATGTACTTTTATCAGCACTTTTTGTAACTTCTAATAATTCATAATAATCTATGTCTAACAAAGTATTGCTCCTTTTATTATTTAAAAAACTTCGCGATTTTATCTAATTTATGATAAATCTTTGATATAATCGCCACATGAAACTTGGATTAAATAAATTTTATGACTTAGTAGAAGCCTTTGAATCTCTTCCCACTATTGGAAAAAAATCAGCACAAAGACTTGCTTATCACATAGTAATGAGTGATAATTATTGTGGTATAAAAATTGCGCATAGTATTGAAAGTGCGCTAAAATCAATAAGAAAATGCTCACAGTGTGGATGCATGAGTGAACATGAGATTTGTGAAATTTGTTTAGATGATGATAGAGAATCTAGTTTTGTATGCGTTGTTCAGTCTGCAAAAGATATTTTTACAATAGAAGAATCAAAACAATTCAATGGCAAATATTTTGTAATATCTCAATTGGATGAAATGGTCTTAGACAAATTAATTTATTTTGTTAAAACAAACAATGTAAAAGATGTACTTTTTGCTATATCTCCATCTCTATCAAATGATGCTTTTATTTTGTTTATTGAAGATAGGTTAAAAGAGTTTAATATAAATTTTACAAAAATAGCACAAGGTGTTCCAACGGGAGTTAGTTTAGAAAATGTTGACATTTTGTCATTAGCAAAAGCAATACAAAGTAAAGTGATAATTTAAATGAAAGAAAAAGAAAGAATAGTTTGTCAAAAATGTATTTATTACTATGTAACTTGGCAAAATGGTAGATCACATGGATGCAAAGCATATGGCTTTAAATCGCCAACAATTCCAAGTGTTGTTGTGAAAAGTTCAAGTAAAATGGATTGTAAGCTTTATTATAAAAAACCAAATACAAAATAGGACTTAGATATTTGCAAGAGAATATACTAAAAATTAAAAACAGTCAAATTAAAATCTTCACATATATGATGAATAATGAACAAATAAGTTCTTTAATTGAAGATAAACAGATTGATTCAAGACAGTTTTTAGAGACTGTTCTTGTACCACTATTTAATACATTTATTAGGTTTTTACAAAATGAAGAAGATATTAAACTAAAGTTTTTATTGAAAAATGTTTTGCAAAAAGATGAACTTTTTTTAATCCTTAGAACATTTAAAAACTCTATATTTTTTGATGTAAAAAATAATAGCAAATTAAGTAGTTATGATTTTACCAGAAGAGTTGATGAAGTTTTTGATATATTTTATTTGTACTTATTTAAAAAAAGTCAAACAATTAAAATAGTAAAAGATGAAGATGAAATAAATTATCTACTTAATACATTGGATGAAAACTTAGCTATATTATATCTTGATTTAGATGGAAGAATTGAAAACTCAAGTACCTTTTTTAGAAAACTATTTTTATCAAATAAGAAAAAAATAAAGTTTGAAAAAATAGAAAATTTAATAGTACATAAAAGTGAAGCTACTAAGTTTTTAGAAAAACTAGATAATGAAGATAATTTCTTTATAGAAGCAATAGAGGTTTTAAAGTGTGATGAATCAGTATTTTGGGTTGAAATTAA
Organism: Arcobacter denitrificans (SeqCode); assembly: GCF_048571185.1. GTDB lineage: Bacteria > Campylobacterota > Campylobacteria > Campylobacterales > Arcobacteraceae > Arcobacter > Arcobacter denitrificans. The sequence goes on from NZ_CP182350.1 coordinate 2,619,064, forward strand.
TGTTGAAAAAAGAGAAAATGATATTATTGTTATCTTTAAAGATATTAGCTATAAAAAAAGTTTAGAAAACCAGAAAAAAGTATTTTTAGAACAATCAAAAATGGCTGCAATGGGGGAGTTGATATCTATGATTGCACATCAATGGAGACAGCCACTTCAAACAGTTTCAATATTGGCACAAAAACTTGTATTGACAAAAAAAACAGATGGTTATGTTGATAATGATATTCTACAAAAATCTGTTACAGATATTGATTCACAGTTAGATTACATGTCTAAAACCATAGATGACTTTAGAAACTTTTTCAAACCTGAAAGTCAAAAAGTTATTACAAAACCAAGTAAAATAATAGATAAAGCAGTTAAATTTTTGCATTATATTTTAACCATTAATAATATTGAGTTTAAACTAGATATTATTAATGATAAAGAAATTAGTATTATAGAAAATAATCTAATTCAAGTTATAATAAATATTATAAAAAATGCGATAGATGTTCTTTTAGAAAGAGAAATAGAATCAAAATTGATAATTATTAGATGTGATTTTAACGAAAATTATGTAATAATAGAAATCGAAGATAACGCGGGTGGAATACCCGAAGAAGATTTAAATAAAGTTTTTGATTCGTACTTTACAACTAAACACAATGACAAGGGCACCGGTCTTGGATTGTATATGAGCAAAACTATCATTGAAGAACATAGCTTAGGTAAACTAAGTGTAAAAAATAGTTCAAATGGTGCATTATTTAAAATTGAATTACCAGTAGAATAGGAGTTAATATTGTTATATGAGGATTTGAAAATTGCTACAAAATCTTTAGGTTTTTTTACTATAGAAGATTTTGCAAAATATATTGGTGTAACACCATCTGAGATTTTGAAATGGGAACAAAAAGACAGTGTTCCTTATACTGTATCTTTAATTGTACATTTATTAAGAGGTGAAGAGAATTTACCTGAAAGTTCAACGCTAGAAAGCTTAGTAGAAGAGTGTTTACCTCTTGCGACTTTATTAGAAGAAGCTTCTAGCTTTCCTCATAAATTAGAAGAGATGTTTTTATTGCAAAAAGAGTTAAATGACTCTACAAATGGTAAAAACTGGGAGTTAGGAAGTAATAAATATGGTAAAGAAATCAATTGGTTAAGATGTATCCATATGGAAGTTTCTGAGCTTATTGAATCAACTCCTTGGAAGCATTGGAAAAATATTAATTCAGAACCTGATATGAATAATATTCATGTAGAGTTAGTAGATATTTGGCATTTTTTGATGTCTTATATTTTACAAGAAACAAATATCCCAAAAGCAGTTTCTTTAGTAAATACACATTGTATTTATGAAGCAAATAGTGAAGTAGATGTAAGTCTTATGGTAAAAGAGTCTGAAAAGCTTTCTTATATCTCCCTTGCAATTCAAACAGGAAATATGCCATCATTTTCTGGAATAGAGAGATTTATTGACCAATACTTTAGATGTTGTAAAATCTCAGGACTATCTTTTCCTTGGCTTCAAAAGCTTTATATTGGTAAAAACTGTTTAAATAAATTTAGACAAGATAATGGCTACAAAGAAGGAACTTACACAAAAGTTTGGAATGGACATGAAGATAATGTAGTTATGGTTTCAATTTTAGAAGAGTATGAAAGTATTGACTTTAACCTTTTATATACAAAACTTACCGAAGCTTATTCAAAATTATAAAAGAAGAGTTTAATAACTCTTCTTTTATTTATCTAAAACTCTTTTAGAGATATCAAAAACCATCTCATAGTATTTATTATTGTTAAATTCAAACTCTTGAATAACATCAAGTTCAAGTTTTCTTTTATGTGCAGCATATGAACGTTCATTGATTTTATTTACAAAGGTTACTAAAATAGGGTATCTTTTAGACATAGAATCTAAGGCAAAATCGAAAAGTTTTTCTAAGAGTCCACTTCCTCTTACACTTTTATCAATACAAACAGGTCCATATTGGTACGAATTATCTACAGTTAAAGTTTGTCCTAAATAGTTTAATTTTGGTAAGTCTTTTATCATATGAGCAAACATAGGCCATTTTGACCAAAACTGCCATGAAGCTGACATAACATATCCTAAAACTTTATCTTCTTCAATAGCTATAAATAATCCTTGTTCTTCTTTAATAAGACTAGTTAATTCTTCTTTGCTAAATCCTGTTGTGACAAATCCATCTTTTTTATCAACTTCAGCAATAGTTGCTAGTTGGTATTTAGCATGTAATTTTAATATATTATCTATATCTTCTATTTGGGCTATTTTTAATTGCATTGTTGGCTCCGTTAATTAATTGTGTAAGTATACAATCAAAAAAAAATATTGTCATTAACCTATGTTAATTTTCATCTCTTTTCTAATTCTTGAAAGAGCAACATCTGTAATACCTAAATAAGAAGCAATATGATAGTTTGGAACAGCATTTTCAATCATGGAATAATCATCTAAAAACTTTTCATAACGCTCTCTTGCATTTAAAAGTAAAAAGTCAGACTCTCTTTTCTCTTTTTTTATTACTAAGTTTTCATAGATTCGTAAAAGTAAATCATTCCACTGTTTAAACTCTTGACCTAGATCTAAAAGTTTTTTATATGGTATGTGTAGTGATATAAAGTCACTTAAAACCTCCACACTAAAAGGAGAACCTGTTCCATATGATACTGAAGAGATACTACTTAAAAGATGCCCTTGTTTTTCTGCAAAAGATTTATTAAACTCTTTTCCCTCAACAGTGAGATAATAGTATCGAGCTAAACCAGAAATTAGAAAATAAAAATCCTCAACTTTATCATCAATAGAAAAAAGGTGTTTGCCTTTAGTTAATGTTTTAGTTTTAAAAAATGGTTTTGCAATATCCCTGTTCTCTTTGGAAATAGGAGAGATAGCATTGAGAATGGGATATAAAATATCAAATTGTTCTTCTATAATCATAATTAGTATAGTTTATTTTTATCTATAATCATTTTTATACTCTACGTAATGAGCAGCATGCTTGATTAAATTATCTACATCTTCTTGATTTAACTCTTTTACAAGCTTAGCAGGACTTCCCATGATTAGACTTCTTGGAGGGAATACTTTCCCTGATGTTACAAGTGAGTTTGCACCAACAATACTTCCTTCTCCAATAATTACATCATCTAAAATTGTTGCACTCATGCCTATTAGACAATTATCTTCAATAGTGCAACCATGAAGCATAACTTTATGTCCAATTGTTACATTATCTCCAAGTATAGTTTTTGTATTTGTATCTGTATGAATACATGAGAGGTCTTGTATATTTGTATTTTTACCTATTTTTACTTCATTAACATCAGAACGAATTACACATCCAAACCAAACTGATGAATCCTCACCAATAGTTATGTTTCCAATTAAATCAGCACTTGGAGCTATCCAAGCACTTGGGTTTATTTGAGGGTAAAATTCTTTAAATTTTAATATCATTTTAATATCCTAAAATTATTTTTAGAATATTATAGCTACTATAATTAAAAGCTAAATAAAAATTATTTAGCTTTATATTCTAGGATAATAGGTTTAGAGTAATTTGGAACATCATCATAAGTAAATATTGCATAATATTTATCTATATCTGTAGCTCCAAAGTCATCTAATGTATACTCATCTACACCTGCATAAAGTTTTTGGCCATCTTGTGCAGATAGAGGTTTTCTATAAGCATTTTTAATTACTTTTGTACCTGTAAAGTCTTCATCTTTTGGATTATTCCAAGTGACTTTTATTTTACCATTTTCCATTGTTAATTGAGCATTTGTGACTTGTTCAACAGGAAGTCTTCTTTTAGGAATGTGCTCAATAATTAATTTTGGACAAAGTGCACTGTTACTTGCTTCCCAAGAAACAGTTTTATCTTTAATTATTTTTGTAGCTGATGTAGGTTTTAATACAAAAGCAATATCTGATTTATTTTTTAGCTTTTCATTTAAGATAATTTCAGAAAATGAGTCAAACATAAAATATTGGGTTTGATTGTTTTTTAATTCATTTGCACTAACATCATATCCAACGTTTTGAATTATTTCTCTATTTGTAATGTCTATATAGCTTTTATCAATATTTTCATCGACAAACTCTAAGTGAAATCTAATATCATCTTTTATATAGATTTTTGTTGAGTTTAATTCAAAATAAGCCTTAGTAATCATAGTATCATTGTAAGGAGGAAGAGAAGAGAGATTAAACTTAAAAGTAGAGTATATCTTGTTTCCTTTTTCATCAAAACCTGCTGTAATTACATCATCTGTTACTTCAGACTTACTTACTGTATGAATAGATTTTGGATATAAAGTTGCAACTGTAGGCTCAATAGTGTATGTTAATTCAAGTCGTGGTCTATATGACAAACCAAAACCATATTTTCCATATCCAATATCCCATTGCATCATCTGTTTTGTTCGCCCAACTCTTAACTCTTTTGGTCCTTCAACTCTTAAAACTATTGTATCATCCACAATTGACTTTTTTAAATCCGCACACTCTGAACCTGATAAACTCCACGTTCTCCAAATCCCTTGTGTAAGCTGATGTGATTCTGTAGGACGACCAATATATCTAATTATTTCCATATTATCTACATCTTCAAAGTTTGTAATATCACCCATAGTTTCTTGATTTACAAGTCCAACATTCCATTCACCATATTTTTCAATTGTTGTTGAAACTCTATTAATAGGGTATAGATTAAAAGAAGCGACCTTTATAAGAGCATTTTGGGGAAGAGATTTTACATTTATAGAAATAACAGCATATGAAATACCTTTGTTTTCATCAACTCCAACAAATAAAGAATTAATACCAAAGTGCTTAGGATTATTATTTAAGTTTTCAGCAACATAACCTGTTCCCTTTGCATTTGCATAATAAGTTCTACTATATTCATCATATTCAACAGATGTTCTAACTCTTATTTGTGGGTAGAAAGGTGATTTTTGATTTGTTTTTTTATTTACAGCTCTGATATTATAAAAGTAATCTTTATTTGAAGCCAAATTAATATCACTAAATTCTAAGCTTTGTGTTTTTGTGATTAAATTAGATGCGTTGCAAAAGTGTTTATCGCTGCGGCTTCTAAATATTTCAAAATAGATATCTTTATCTATTTTATAATCCCATTTTAAATTTACATGATTAGAACCAATTTCAGTTATATCAAAAGAACTAACTCTTTGCATAGTAGAGTTTTTATTATAGTTATCAACTTCTTTTAATGCATATATTAAAGCAGGAATATGTTCTCTGATATTTTCATTCATATCTTCCATATAATCACTAATATTTCTAGTTCCTACTTCTACTACTGAAGAGAGAACTCCTTGTGAATAATAAAATTCTCTTCCACTTCCAGAGATTAGTTTTGCAGGTGGTTTACCTTGGTGTATACCATACTCTCGCCCTGATATTTTTCTAATTTCTTCTGCCATATTTGCACATAATATATTCATATCAATTGTATCAATAGTATCTTCATGTCTAAAATCATGAGCTGGAAAGAATACATTTCCTTGACTGTGATAATCTAAGGCAATAGTAATATTTGGATGAGCTAAAACAAAGTCTCTTAAGCTTTGAGTCTCAGGTTCACTAAAAGGTTCAGGTCCACCATATACATTTGAAGAGGTATTTGTAGATTTTACAAATCCAATAGGAAAGTTTCTATTTAAATCTACCCCATAGGTTCCATCCATATTTTGTCTTCTATTTTTTCTCCAAAAAGAGAAATGGTTTCTTGAGTATTCATATCCATCTGGATTTGCACAAGGCACCATATATATAGTACTTTCGTTTAAATAAGTTTGTAGTGTGGGGTCAGTTTCTAAATTTTTTAGAACATAAGAAGCAAATTCAATTGCTAATTCATGTCCTATCCATTCTCTTGCGTGAATAGTTCCAGTATAAAATAGTGCTGGTTTACTATTTGCAGTTTTTATATTTTTTGATATGGTGATTAAATTTATATCTCTTTTTTCCCAAGTTTGACCAATCGATTCTATTTTAAAATATTTTGGATATTCTGCTTCTAGTTCTTTAAAAATTGTTGTTGAAGCATCGTATGATCTGTATAGTATTTTCAAAAAATTATTCTCCTATTTTTAATCTGGATTTTAGCTGATTAAACTTATTCTTTCCTATACCATCTATCTCTTTTAACTCATCAATATCTTTAATTGAAGTAACTTTTTCTTTATAATCAAGTATAACTTTTGCAAGTTTTGGACCAATACCTTTTATTTTTTTCAAAATCTCTTTTGAGGCACTATTTACATCAACTCTCATATCTCCAATTGTTTGGTCCCATGACTTTAACATTTGTTTATCTATTGATTCAATTTCAAGTAAATCAGAACTATCTGTTATTATATTTTCATCCAAATAATCTTTGATTTCAAAAGCTAAATCTTCTTCCATACCGTATAAAGACATTAAGTCTGTCAAAGTAGCTTCATTTAAATTGATTTTTTTCTTTTCAAACTCAATAACAGTACTTTCTTGTTTTTTATAAGTTTTTTCTATATCTTTAGGTGCAATAGAATCTGGAACGTCATTTTCATTACTAATTTCAGTTAATGCCATATCAAAATCTTTTGTATCATTTAGAAAATACTCTCCATCAAAACTAGGTTTATATTTACTAAATCCTATGTGTCTCATTGTTCTAAGTAAAGAAGAATCTATTTTCCCTAACTCTTCCCAAGAGAACATTGGAACATGAGGTTTTTTAAATCTTCCCATTGAAAAGTCCCACATCAAGTATTGACAAATCCAGTCTCTTATATAAGGGAAAGCAGCAAAAGCAGTTGCACACTCTAAAATATATGCTTTTCCTGTTTTTGCACAAATAGCAATATCACAAGCCCAATACTCTGCTTTTGCAGCTTTACTAGCTTTTACGGCTAGTTCAAGTGCGTTCATTGGGATGTTTTCATAAGACATAGAACCACCCTGAGATGTATTAGTAATCCATTCTCCTGTACCCGAATATCTCCAAAAAGCACAAATAGGCTTATGTCCTATAAGCATTACTCTAATATCTCCTGAATCTTTTAAGTCAATTGCATTTTGAGTATAAATTGGAGTATATTTTCTTTCATCTAGAAGTTTTTTTGCTTCTTTGTAACTATCAGCTTTATGAACATAATAACCACCATAATTAGATGCTCCATAACTTCTTTTTATGATTTGTGGATAAGTAGCTTTATTTTTTAGGTAATCATAGCCTTTATCTTTATCATAATATATTTTTGTTTTAGGAATTGATATATTAAATTTCTTACAAAATAGAGTTACATTCTCTTTTGATTTATTTGAAAATTGTGTTTCAATTGAAGGTACAAATCTTACATTTGGAAGCTCTTTTGATATCTCAACAAAGGTCTCATATGCAGTTGCAGGGATATTCCCAATTAGAACTTCAATTTTTTTTCTTTTAATCTCTTTTATGAACCGTGCTTTATCATTCTTCCAATGGTATGTAACAGTTTCTATTTTATCTGGCCACCCTTTAAAGTTTGACTTATCAAAAAATCTCATTACATAATCAAGGTATAAGAATCCTATCTTTGGCAGTTTTTTCATTATTTATCCTCTTTTTTAGTTTTTCTATCTATTAAATCAACAATCAAATCAATTTTTTTATCATTGAAATCTAATCCCATTTTTTCTTGTTCTGGTGTTGCAAATGCGGGTATACCGTTTACTTCAAGTACAACATACTCTTCTTTTTTTCTGTCATAAATAATATCAACGCCAGCAATATCAAGTCCTGTAACTTTAGTAGCATTTAGTGCCAAATTGATTACATCATCATTTGGTTCTCTTAAGAAAACACTTCCACCACTTGTAATATTTGTTCTCCAATCAGCACCACTTGCTTTTCTTCCATAACAAGCAACAAATTGACCATCAACTATATCTACCCTAAAATCACTATTATCATAATCAATAAATTTTTCAACATAGAAAAATCTCAAATCCATTTGATTTAAAAAAGGAATAAGCATATTTAAAGTCTCTTCATTTTCTATTTTAGTTAGACCAACTCCGCCCCAGCCATCAGTTGGTTTATATACCATTTTAGACCATTTTTTCATTATAGCATTAAGATGATGAGTATCATCTCTGTGACATAATTTATAGTCTGCTGTATTTATACCATGTTTTCTTAATAAAAAAGCAGTATGAAATTTATCTTCTGTTAATTCAAAAGCAATATAGTCATTTATCATAGGAATTACTCTATTTAAAGCTTTATATAAATACATTTGGTATTGGGTCTGCTCACCTGCATTATAAGAGAAAAATAAATCTAGTTTATCTAATTTCATTTTATCATGTATTATATGTCCATTTTTTGCAATAGCATTGCGTAAATTTATGTCAGTATAAGTTTTAATATCTCGTTCTTTTAACTTATCTATTATTTTTTGTTGTATTACATCTCCACCACTATTTTGATATAACCACATACCTATTTTTCTAGCCATTATACTCCCCCCTTCGTTATTTTTTTGAAAATGAGCTAAAATTTTAGTCATTAAATCAATTCTCTCATCAAAACTACTCTTTAAAGCTCTTTCTTTTATGGTATGATCTCCATCACCAAAAGGTCCAAAACCATCTAATGTAGTAACTCCACAAGAGGCAACTATATTAGCATCACTAACTCCACCTCTTTTTTCAGTTAACAATTTACTATTTGTAATTTTTTCTATAGTACTTACAAGTTCTAGTTGATTAGAATTTTCTTCCATTACATCTCTTTGAATTGAACCTGTAAGCGTGGAGACTGTTCCTTTAATATATGATTTATTGACTATTGCATCTATTGAGTTTAGAACTCTTTGTTTTTCATCATTAGATGTGTATCTAAGTTCTAAAGTAATTTCGCATTTGGGAGATATAGTATTCGCACCAATTCCCCCAATTATCTTACCAACATTTACAGTAGTTTGCAAATCTAGGTTTGTCAATTTAACTAAATCTTGTAGTTTATAACTTGCTTCTAAGTTTGCATCAATACCTTTATCATAATGATTACCAGCATGTGAAGCTTTTCCTTCAATATGTATAGTAAATGTTCCTACTCCTTTTCTTTGAGTAACAACCTCCATATTTTCTCCAGCTGCTTCAAATACAAAACATAAATCATAATTTTTTACAATCTCTGATGTTACAACTTTAGAATCGTCGCTTCCAGACTCTTCATCAGAAACAAGTAAAAAATCTATGTTAAAAATCTCTTTATTAGCAGTATATATATTTCTTAGGGCTTGTAAGGCAACAATATTTCCACCTTTCATATCACAAGCACCTGGGCCATAAATCCACTCTTCATCTTCACTTACATCTTCAAAACTATTTGGAGGGAACACTGTATCATTGTGGCCTAAAAGTAGAACTTTAATTCCATCTTTTTTCTTTGATGAAAAAAGTAAATGATTACCAATTAATTCACGAGTATACGTTTTTTTTTGAAAGTCTAAATCTTCCAGCCATTTTGACATTATTTTGCCAACATTATCAACGCCGTCTTTATTTTTTGTATATGAGTTTATACTCATTATGCTCATTAAATCAGTTAGATAGTTCATGTTATTCCATATTTGTTTTATAGAAAAGTTTACTATATAAGAATAGCATTTAAGTTACAAAGCAGTTTTATAGTAAATAGTCTACATGATAGTATACTATAATTGAGTGATTTTAGAATAATTAAGATGGTTATTTTTTAACCATCTTAAAATATTGAAGAATTATTTACGTTTTTGTCCAGCAATAATAAATCTAAGAGCATTAAGTCTAATAAACCCTTCTGCATCTTTTTGATTATAAACTTCATCTTCTTCAAAAGTTGAGTGTGCTTCTGAGTATAAAGAGTTTACTGATTCTCTTCCTACAACTATAACGTTACCTTTGTAAAGTTTTAGTTTTACTGTTCCTTCTACAAATTTTTGAGTAGCATCAATTGCAGATTGAAGCATCTCTCGCTCAGGAGAGAACCAATATCCTTGATAGATTAGTTTTGCATATTTGGGCATCAACTCATCTTTTAAGTGAGCCGCTTCCCTATCTAAACAAATAGATTCAATAGCTCTATGTGCTTTTAGCATGATAGTTCCACCTGGAGTTTCATAACAACCACGAGCTTTCATACCTACATATCTATTTTCTACAATATCAATTCTTCCAATACCATGTTTATTTCCATAATCATTTAACTTTTTAAGAAGTGTTGCAGGTGATAACTCTTCCCCATTGATTGAAATTGGATCTCCATTTTTATATCCAATAGTGATGTATTCTGCCTTATCAGGAGCTTCTTCAGGAGAGTTTGACCATAGCCACATAGACTCTTCTGGTTCATTATTTGGATTTTCTAAATGTAAACCTTCATATGAAATATGTAAAAGGTTTGCATCCATAGAGTATGGACTAACTGATGGGTTTCCATCTGCATCTATGTGCTTTTTATCAATTTCTATTCCGTGCTCTTTTGCATATGCAAGAAGTTTTTCTCTAGAGTTTAAGTCCCACTCTCTCCAAGGAGCAATAACCGTAATTTCAGAATCAAGCCCTAAATAACCTAATTCAAATCTAACTTGATCATTACCTTTTCCAGTAGCTCCATGAGAAACTGCATCTGCACCCATTTTATGTGCGATTTCAATTTGTTTTTTTGCAATAAGGGGACGTGCTATTGAAGTACCTAATAAATACTCTCCCTCATAAATTGCATTTGCTCTAAACATAGGAAAAACATAATCTTTTACAAACTCTTCTTTGATATCTAATATAAAAATATTTTCAGGTTTAATTCCACAAGCTAAAGCTTTTTCTCTTGCAGGTTCAACCTCTTCACCTTGACCTAAATCTGCTGTAAATGTTATAACTTCTGCATTATATTCATCTTGAAGCCATTTTAATATTGTAGATGTATCAAGTCCACCACTATAGGCTAATACTACTTTTTTTACTTCTTTTTTACTCATTATCATATCCTATATCATAGTAATTTTAAGGGGTTATTTTATCTAATCTTAGCTATAATCTTGTTTATGAGAATAGATAAATTTTTAAACGCAGTTAATATTACAAAAAGAAGAGCCGTTGCTGAAGATATGCTTGAACATAAAGTTGTACATATAAATGGAATATCTGTTAAAAAAGCAAAAGAAGTTAAAGTAGGGGATACTATAGAAATAAGATATTTGGAATACACTGAAGAGTACAAAGTATTACAAATCCCACAAACTAAATCAACTCCAAAATCAAAACAAGATGAATATATAGAAAAACTAAAAGGAAAAGATAATGTTTAGTATGGATAAACTAAAATTTGATGATATTTTTGAAAATAGGCTTCCTCAAGAAGAAGTTAGAGATTTTTTAATCAAATTATATGAAGATGGAGAGACTGCTGAACAAATAGCAGCAGCTGCTGATGCTATGAGAGATCATCTTATTCCACTTCCTATTCCTTATACATTAAAAGATGAATTAATAGATAATTGTGGAACAGGTGGAGATAAATCAAATAGTTTTAATATCTCTACAACAGTTTCATTACTTTTAGTTGCTTGTGGAAGTAAAGTTGCAAAACATGGCAACAGAAGTATTACAAGTAAGTCAGGAAGTGCTGATATGCTTGAAGAACTTGGGATAAATTTAAACCTAAGTATTGAAGACCAAGTTAAAATGCTTGAAGAGACAGGTTTTACTTTTATGTTTGCTCAAAACCATCATCCTTCAATGAAAAATATTATGCCTATTAGAAAATCAATTCCACATAGAACTATTTTTAATATATTAGGACCCTTAAGTAATCCAGCAACTGTTTCTAAGCAGTTAATTGGAGTATTTAGTGATGAATATATCCATAGAATGATTACAGCACTAAGTCTTTTAGAAACAAAAAGAGCTATGGTTGTGAGTTCAAAAGATGGCATGGATGAAATATCAATTAGTGATGTAACTTATGCAACTACCTTGATAGATCAAAGAACAAATGATTTTATAATTGATCCAAAAGAGTATGGCTTAGGCTTATACTCAAAAGAAGATATTATTGGTGGAGATGCAAAAGAAAATGCCCAAACTACAAGAGATATTTTAGAAGGTAAAGTAGAAGGTGCAAAACTTGATATTGTTTTAATCAATGCAGGAGCAGCACTTTTTATTGATAATAGGGCAAAAGATATAAAAGAGGGAATCAAAATAGCAAGAGAGGCTATTACTTCAGGAAAAGCTAAAGAAAAACTAGACCAAATAATTAGTTTTTCAAAAAGTATATAATAGGATTATCTTGGAAAGAGTAGAATTAATTTTAGAAGAAAATCAATTATCGAAAGTTATTGATAAACTAGAGAATTTAATTAATAAAGATGCCTCTATTGTATTGTTACGTGGTGATTTAGCAAGTGGGAAGACTACTTTAGTTAAAAGTTATGTTAAGTCATTAAATATAGATGATTTAGTAACTTCTCCAACCTTCTCAATTCAGACGATTTATGGTGAGAATATTTACCATTATGATGTTTATAATAAAAGTTTAGAAGAGTTTATATCTTTGGGCTTATTAGAAGAGTTTGAAAAAGAGGGAACTCATTTTGTAGAGTGGGGTGATGATAGGCTTGATGAATTACTTAATTCATATGGATTTCACACCATTAAAATTGATATTGAGAAATTAGAGAATAAAAGGCGATATATAATTAATGCATAATTTAAGAATAGAAAACATAACTAAAAGTATTAAAAAAACTCAAATTTTACATGGGATTTCATTGGAAGTTAAATCTGGTGAAATAGTAGGTTTATTAGGACCAAATGGTGCAGGAAAAACTACAACATTTTATACTGTTTGTGGTTTAATTAAACCAAGTTCTGGTGAGATATTTTTAGATGATAAAAATATTACAGGATTACCTTTACATAAAAGAGCATTGAAAGGTATAGGATATTTACCCCAAGAATCATCTATTTTTAAAGATTTAAGTGTAGAAGATAATCTAATGCTTGCTGCTGAAATTGTAACCCAGGATAAAGAAGAGCAACTTAAAAGAGTAGAAGAGTTACTTGAAGTTTTTAATATTGAACCAATTAGACAAAGAAAAGGGGTATCTTTATCTGGAGGAGAGAGAAGAAGAACTGAAATAGCAAGAGCACTTGTTTCTAGACCAGACTTCTTACTTCTTGATGAACCTTTTGCAGGTGTTGACCCAATAGCTGTGAAAGATATTCAAGAAATTATTCATCAACTAACAATTAGAGGTATTGGTGTACTTATTACAGATCATAATGTAAGAGAAACCCTTGAGATTTGTGATAGGGCATATGTTATGAAAAGTGGTGCATTATTAGCATCTGGAAATAGTGATGAGATAAGAAATGATGGAAGTGTAAGAGAACACTATTTGGGAGAGAGTTTTACTTTTTAGAAGTAAGAGACTCTCTCTTCTTGGCTATCTAATGATTTTTTTAATGCTAAAGATACTCTTTTCATAATAAGTTCTTCATTATCATCATTGTTTAGTTCAACTATTCCAAAACAAGACTTTTTAGAAAAGTTTTTATCCTCAAGCATATCGTTTAATAACTCTTCTAGTTTATAAGCAACGTTTAAAGCTCCATCTAAATCTGTTTCAGGAAGTAGAATTAAAAATGCTGATTGTTCAGCTTTAAAATTTATATCATGTTCTCTAACATTTTTAGTAATCAATTGGGATATATCAATTAATAAATCCTCATAAGATACAATATTCTCATCTATATTTTGTATCTCAAGTTTTATTAAAGATAAGCTTTTTCTATATCTTCTAACTCTTTTAGATTCAAGTGAAAATATTTTATGAAATTTATTTAGATTGTATAAACCAGTTATTAAATCATGGTTATATTTGTATTCAAATAAGTTTGATTTTTCATTTAAATTTGTAATATCATATAAAGATACTAAATAATAGCTTTTCTCTTTTTCTATTTTTGATACATTTAGTTTAAAGATTTTATTGCTATCTTCAATTGTTAATTTGACTAATACATTTTGCTTATCTAAACTACTAATAAACTCATACCAAGGAATCTCTTTGTTAAAAGAGTATTGTTCTTTATCTATCAATGATGTTTCTAGATTAATATTAAGCTCTTTAAAGGTTTTTGAAAAATTATCATTTACAAAAATTTCTTTTCCTTCATTAATAATAGCTACAAAACTATCTTGATTGTTTAACACTTCGAGTGTTTCATTAGTTATATTTAAATCCATTGAATCTTTACTTAGCTCTTTATTTAAAAATTTATGCTCTAAAGATTTTGTAATATTTTTCATTAGTTCGTATAAATCTAATGGTTTTAAACAATATGAAGTGATTCCTAACTCTATTGATTTTTTATAAAAATTAGAATCAGTATGTGCAGTTGTTGTTATTGTTGGAATATTTGGATTAATTTGATTAATATTTTTAACCATTTCTAATCCATTCATTTTTGGCATATTAATATCAGTAATTATTAGGTCTATTTCAGGGTTGTTTTTAAAGGCATCTAGTCCTTCTTCCCCATTACTGCATATTACTAGTTTTTTTACAAAACTACTTAAAATATTAGAAGTAAAGTTTCTAATTTCATCTTGGTCTTCAACATAAAGTATGTTTAGTTGAGTTAAAAAGTTTTTGTTCATGAATACCTCTACTTTTAAAGTAAACTATTTAGTAAATATTTTTAATGCATTTCTTAAATCTTCTTCTGTATCAATTCCAAAAGATTTAGATTCCACTTCTACCATTGCAATTTTCTTTTCATGATAGATTGCTCTTAATTGCTCCAATTTCTCTATATGCTCAGTCAAAGCAGTAGGAAGTTTACAAAATTCATCTAAACTTTTTACTGTAAATCCATAAATACCCAAATGTCCATAATAGGTAGACTCTTCATAATGATCTCTATGGTAAGGTATTTTGCTTCTTGAGAAGTATGTGGCATTTCCTTTATCATTTAGTAATACTTTTACATGGTTTGGATCATCAGCTAATTCTGAAGATATTTTTTTATGACACGATACAATCATTATATCTTCTTTTTTATCTTTTACTTTTTCAACTCTGTTTATTACAGCTTTTATTACATCTGTTTCAATAAAAGGTTCATCTGCTTGAACATTAATTACTATATCATCATCTTTTAAATTTAACTTCTTGGCTGCTTCATTTATTCTATCTGTTCCACTTTGATGAGTTGATGAAGTCATTATTGCATTTATTCCATGCTCTTTTGCTAGTGTAATTACATCTTGGGAGTCAGTAGCAATAGTTACTTCATCTAACATACTTACTTGCTTTGCAGTTCTTATAACCATTGGTAATCCTAGTATATCAGCTAAAATTTTATTTTGAAATCTACTAGAGTTCAATCTTGCAGGTATAATTATCATTTTTTTTCCTTTAGTTTATTACGGGTAAAGTTATTTTTACTGTTGTAGTATTTTTACTACTTGTAACTGTAATAGTACCCTTTAGATGCAGTTCAATAACATTTTTTGATATATATAATCCCAATCCTACTCCATGTTTTTCTTGCTTGGTTGAAAAATATGGCTCAAAAATTTTTGGAATATGTTTTGACTCTATTCCACCAGCATTATCTTTTATAATAAGTTCAATAAAGTTATCTCTTTTTCTAGCATGAATTATAATTTTCTTATTGTCTACTATCATATTTCGCTGCATAGATTCAATAGAGTTTTTAACAATATTGTTAAAAACACTTACTAAGACAGTTTCATAAGTTTCAATAATTAGTTTTTCATCACACTCTATTTCAAACTCTGTAATTCTTTTATAGGGTTTTATCAGTGTCTCAATCAATTTTTTAACTTCTACAATTTCTTTTTGAGCCTCAACTTCAATAAGTGACTTAAATTCTTCAATTGTATTTGAAAGGTTTTTAACATTTTCTGTTATTATTTTTAGAGCATCTGAAAAAGTTTCATTTTCTTCAACTTCTAGTGATAACTTTTGTGCCAAAATTGAAATAGTGTTAAGAGGTTGTCTCCATTCATGAGAAATTGTTTTAATTGTTTCACTCATAATATTTAGTTTATTATCTTGTGCTATAATCTTTTCATCTAGTTCTAACTCATGTGTTATATCAAACATCAATGCAGTAAATCCAGTAATATCTCCGTACTTATTATACATAGGTTTTATTTTTGTATCTACCCAAAAAATATCATTATTTTTCTTTACATTTTTGATTCTTCCTGTCCAATCTTTACCTTGAAGAATTGTATCCCACAGGTCTTTGAAAAGAGCAGAAGAAGTGTCTTCGTGTTGAATTACAGCGTGAGACCTTCCTAATAGTTCACTTTTAGCATATCCTGTTAGTTTACAAAAGGCATCTGAAACCTTTGTAATAAAGCCATATTTATCAGTATGACTAGAAATCACATAGTTATTTAATATTTGGTCATCTGAAATTTGTTTTGTAATATCTTTTGCATTTAAAACAAAGAATTTTTTATTTAGCATAAGAGAAACAGTTACTTTTAAATAAATTGGTTTTTTATCTTTTCTTGTACAAAGGACGTTGATGTCGGTATCATATAAGTTTCTCATATTATCGCGTAGAAGTTGTAAGAAAGATATTTTGTATTCATAATTAACAAAATCAACAAAATTTCTTGATAAGAGTTCAATATTTGAATAGCCCAATATTGGACTTAATGCATCATTGACATATAAAATTTTACTCTTGAAATCTATTATTCCAATGCCATCCCAAGAATTATTAATAATCTCTTTTAACTCATGATTTGTATTTCTTAATTTTTCTAAATCTGAACCCATCAAAAACCTAAATAAACTTATTTTTATATCTTTTCATTATAATATAAAAACTTTAAAACTAGGGAAAATTTAATGGATAATGATGATTTAAGTGCTAAAAAAACTATAACTGTAATAGATACATTTGGTTTTTTATTTAGAAGTTTTTACGCACTTCCTCCTTTAAAATCAAAAGATGGCTTTCCTACTGGATTACTTACTGGCTTTATGAATTTTATTTCAAATGTTGGTAAAGATTTTCAAACTGATTATATAGTATTTGCTCTTGATTCAAAAGGTGATACCTTCAGAAGTGAAATCTACAAAGAGTATAAATCACATCGACCTGATGTTCCAGAAGATTTATTAAAACAGCTTCCTGTAGCAATTTCATGGATTGAACAAATGGGCTTTAAAACAGCAATTAAAAGTGGCTTTGAAGCTGATGATATTATTGCTTCAATTGCACATGATGCTAGACAAAAGAATTTAGAAGTAAGAATTGTAAGCCATGATAAGGATTTATATCAGTTAATTGATGATGATACTATATATTTATTTGATCCAATTAAAAAAGTAGTAATAAATGAAGATAAGTGTTATGAAAAATATGGGATTCACCCTAAACAATTTACAGATTATCAATCACTTTTAGGTGATAGTGCCGATAACGTACCTGGAGTAAAAGGTGTTGGAGCAAAAACTGCAGAAGCTTTAATAAAAGAGTTTGGAAGCTTAGAAAATATCTATGAAAACATAGAAAGTGTGCCAAAACCAAGATGGAAAACACTTCTTTTAGAAAATAAAGAGATGGCCTTTATCTCAAAAGAATTAGTAACTTTAAAAAAAGATTGCCATTGTATAGATTTTTTAGATGAGTTTGTATTGCCAAAAGAGAATCCAATATTAAAAATTCAAGATACTTTGTTGAAGTATGATTTAAATAAGATAGTTGAAAGAGTTCATCAAAATGGACTTAATTATAAAACCCAAATACCTAAACCAAAAGAGAAAATAAATTATGATTTTATATTATTAGATAGAAAAGAAAAATTAGATGAAGTAATAAACTCTATTTCTAAAGACTCCATTGTTGCCTTTGATACAGAGACTACAAGTTTAGATACAAAAGTAGCAAAAATAGTTGGGTTTTCTTTCTCTTTTGATAAAAACAGCGCATACTATGTTCCAATAGGACACTCTTACTTAGGAGTTAGTGAACAAATTTCAATCAGTGATGCAAAAGAGGCACTATTAAGACTAAATGAGTTTAAACTAATTGTTCAAAATTTTAAATATGATTTTGATATTATAAAATTTAATTTTGATATCCAATTAAATCTATATGCAGATACACTAATTTTAGCATGGTTGTTGGATAGTAGTTCAAGAGTTGGGCTAGATGCTTTAGCAAAGAGCTACTTTGATCATACAATGATTGCCTTTAAAGAGGTAGTTAAAAAAGGTGATGATTTTTCTACAGTAGATATTGCAAATGCTTGTAATTATGCAGCTGAAGATGCTTTAATGACCTATAAAGTATATTTTAAACTACTTGAAGAGTTTAAAAAACAAAACTGTGAACACCTTTTGAAAATTGCAGATGATTATGAATTTAGATTTATTGATGTTTTAATTAATATGCAAAATAATGGAGTAAAAATAGATACTCAAATATTAGAAAATCTTAAAACAAAAAATCAAGAATATATTCAAAAGTTAACTAAAAACATCCATGAATTAGCAGGAAGTAAGTTTAATATTAACTCCCCAAAACAACTAGGTGTTATACTTTTTGAAACTTTAGGATTGCCAGCTTCTAAAAAAGGTAAAACAGGTTATAGTACAAACGAAGTTGTGTTAAGTAAGCTAAAAGACTCCCATGAGATTATTCCAGAACTATTAGAATATAGAGAAGCTTATAAACTACAATCAACATATATAGAACCACTTTTAGAATTAGCTTCTAATAATGATGAAAATAAAATCTATACATCATTTTTACAAACAGGAACGGCAACAGGAAGACTTAGTTCAAAAAATCCAAATCTTCAAAATATCCCAGTAAAAAGTAGTGCAGGGCGAGAGATTAGAAAGGCTTTTATTGCAAGGGATGGGTATAAACTAGTTGGCATTGATTACTCACAAATAGAGTTAAGACTATTGGCTCATTTTAGTAAAGATAAAGCTTTAGTTGATGCGTTTAATAATGATTTGGATATCCATAGCCAAACAGCCATAAAAATATTTGGTGAAGAAAAAGCAAGTGAAAAAAGAAATATTGCAAAAACTATAAATTTTGGACTACTTTATGGAATGGGTAGTAAAAAATTAGCAGACACCCTTAAAATAACTCCAAAAGAGGCAAAGGTTTACATAGAATCATATTTTAAAGCCTTTACAAATGTAAAAGAGTATATGAAATCAATTGAGGATTATGCCTTAGAAAATGGATATGTGGAAACATTGATTAAAAGAAGAAGAGTATTTGATTTTAATGCTGCTAATACTATGCAAAGAATTGCTTATTTGAGAGAAGCAGTAAATACAAAGTTTCAGGGTAGTGCCGCTGATTTGATAAAACTCTCAATGATAGAAATATTTGATAAATATAAAAACAATGATGACTTAAAAATGATTTTACAAATACATGATGAACTTATTTTTGAAGTAAAAAATGAAAACCTAGATGAAATAACGAATGATTTGAAAAAAATAATGGAAAATATTTTTACCCTTGAAATACCCCTAAAAGTTTCTGTTGCCATAGGTAATAGCTGGGGTGATTTGAAGTAAAATAAAGATTAATTTTATTTAAAAATAATTTTTTTTGACAAGAGTTATAATTTTAGATATAATCTTAGAAAATAAAAAAGAGAAGCTGATGATTAAGACATTGAAAAATATCAGAAAATTGGATAATGCAAAACTACTAGTAGTAAGTAGTGATTTGGATGTTAAAAAATCTTTAGAAGAAGATTTAGATAATTATTTTAGGGAAGTTAGTTTTGTATCTAACAATAAAGATGCATTGATTTTATTTAATCAAAATAACTATGACCTAATAATTATTGATACTTTGAGTGAAGGTTTGTCATTTAAAGATTTCTGTTTTGAATTAATAGAAGTGGCACAAACTCTTCCTAAAATTATTATATCATCAGAAGATGATAATGATGATATAGTTACTGCTGTTAACTGTAATGCATATACTTTTATTTCTAAACCTTTAAGGTTACAAGATCTAAAATTGGCAATTATAATGTGTCTAAATCAGACAAAAAGAGGGGACAAAATAGAGTTCCAAGGTGGAATATATTTTGATGAATATAGGGATCAATTCTTTAAGCCAGGTGGTGCTGCAATTGATTTTACTAGGCTTGAAAAAGGTTTCTTAAAACTTTTAATTGCTAGAAGAGGTGAAATCACTGATTATGATACAATCAAAGAAGTTGTTTGGAAGGGTAAAAATATGTCTATTTATACAATGAGAAATATTGTAAACAAAATCAGGCAAAAAACCTATTATGAAATAATAAAAAACCACTCAAATAAAGGTTATGTTATTGATGAGACTGGAATGAAGAGATTCTAAGTAAAGGTGTCTAAATGGAAGAATTAATTTTGACCAAAGATGAGTTGGTTGAGATGTTTGAAGCACATATGCTTGAAGATACCAATAATGGATGGATAATGGAAGGTAAAGTTGTGGAGATTATTGCTTTACACGAAGTTGATCCAAAATATCTACAAGATATTACAAATGCTAAGTATTATAAAATAATCCCGAAAGGTTACTAATGTCACACTGTCCGTTCTGTAAAAAAAAGATTGCTATGAGTAAAGCATTTTGCTCTAGAAGTTGTAAGGAAAACTATTTTCAACTTATAGCAATACAAGTTCCAAAACCATTTTTAAAAAGAATTTTTGTGTTTTGTGACTATGAACAAAGAGAAGTCGAAATTGAAAACTTTGCTGATAGGCATGGATGGCGATTAGATTTGCTCAAAAATAAAATAGATGAACTAGCAGTTGAGCATGGATTTACAAGCTAGCCAAGTAGATCTTAAAAACTCTATCATCAATAAATCAACTATTTTATATGTTGAAGATGAAGAGATTTTAAGGGAAGAAATTTCAAGTTTACTTGATGGCTTTTTTCAAAAAGTTTTTATTGCTTCAAACGGAGAAGAAGCATTTGAAGTCTATGAAAAAAATATTGATGATATTGATATTGTGATAACTGACATAAATATGCCAAAAATGAATGGAATAGAATTAACTTCAAAAATTAGAGAAAAAAATTCTAATCTTCCTATCTTAATTTGTACTGCATTTAATGATGCAGAGATTTTAATAAAAGCTATAAGATTAGGTGTAAATGATTATATAATTAAACCTATACAAATGATTACAACACTTAAAGTATGTAATAAGATACTAACTAATTGTAATAATGAATTATTGATTAAAAAACATTTAAAAGAGTTAGAAGATTTAAAAACTGTTTTAGAAGATGAGAATTTTATTATAGAGACAGGTTTAGATGGGAATATTATTCATGTTAACTCTTTGCTTTGTAAAATTTCAGGATATGAAGAGAGTGAACTTCTTGGACAACACAATAACATATTAAAACATCCAGATACTTCAAAAGATTTTGTAGAGAATTTATGGACTACTATTAATAATGGTAATAAATGGCAAGGTAAAATTAGAAACCTAGCAAAAGATGGAAGTACTTTTTATACTAAAACAACAATAATCCCTATTTTTAATGAAAATGAAGAGATAGTAAAGTTTTTATCTACAGGTATTTTAATTACAGCAGAAGAAGAGGAAAAACAAAATCTTAAAAGATTAATTCTCCAACAAAAAGGTGAAAAGCTAAAAGTTGAAAACTCTATTCAAAAAAGAGTTGAAGAAGAAGTGAAAAAGATGCTTGCCTCTAGTGGAGGAGAAAAAGATGCTCAAAATAAAAAGCTAATCCAACTAGTAAATGATTTAGACGGAGAGATTAAAAGGTTAAGAAATAAAAATATAGACAATAACTCTAGAGTTATAACTTCTGAAAAAAAACTTCAAGAAACTATGACAAGATTTGACAATATGCAAATCGCATATCAAGGAAAAATCACAGGTATGAATAGTACAATTCAAACATTAGCCAAGAAGTTTGAAGACTTACTTAAAAAAAGTAAATCAACATCTGAAAAACTAGATAAATCACAGACATCAATAACTATTTTACAAAGTTATATTGATGATTATAGAAAAAAGATAGCTGATCTTGAAGATGTTATTACTAGTTATGAAAAAGAGTTAAGTGAGTCTAAATCTTATAAGTATTAAGAGACTCTTTTTTTCATAACAAATAAAATTATAATTGTCGCTACCATAACACAAAATGATATTAACATCCCCATCGTAAGCCATTTGCCATATAAAAAGCCAAGTTGAGTGTCAGGTTGCCTAAAGAACTCTGCTACAATTCTAGCAATAGAGTAGGCTAAAGCATATATTATGGCTAGTTGTCCATCAAACTTCTTTCTATTTCTAAAATATATTAATATTAAGAATATAAGTAATCCTTCGAGAATTGCTTCATAAATCTGAGAGGGGTGTCTTAAAGCTCCATCTACATAGATTGCCCAAGGTACATCAGAAACTCTTCCTATAAGCTCTTGGTTGAAGAAATTCCCAAATCTACCAAAGATATATCCAAAACTTATTCCCAAAACTGCAATATCCGTAATAAACCAAAAAGAGACTTTATTTTTTTTACAAAATAGAAGAGAAGCAATTAAAAAACCTATAAATGCCCCATGATAACTCATTCCTGAAATACCAACATAAGTACCATCAATAAAGGGGTTAAATATTTGCCAAGGATGTGTTAGATAATACATAGTATGGGTATCATAAAATAGAACATATCCTATTCTAGCACCTAATATTACACCAATCTCTGCCCACCAAATATATGAGTCAAAAATATCTTGTTTGATATTTATTTTATCATAGTTTATGAACCATTTAGCAACATAAATAGCACTCAATAATGCAAAGGCATACATAATTCCATACCAATGAACAGAAACTGAAGCTATATTAAATGCTACTGGGTCAAATTGGGAATATATATTCTGCCAAAATTCCATTAATCTAGTGCTTCTGCGATTAGCTCAATTGGGTTTTTAAATACAACATCAACATCAGCTTGATACAATGAGTTTGTTATTTGCATTCTACATGCACTACATTCAGCACTTACTATCTTTGCTTTTGTATCTTTTATCATTGCTGCTTTTGGGGTACCTGCAGCTTTTGCAAAATCATACTTTTCTGTTTGCATAGTAACTCCACCAAAACCACAACATCTATTTGAATCACTCATCTCAGTTAATACATAATTTTGTTTTAGTAGATTTCTTGGTTCTTGCCATACATTTTGCATCTTTTTAGCGTGACAAGGGTCATGATAAGTCACTAAATCATCTATTTTCTTACCTGAATTTGCTAGCATATCTTTTAATTTGGTACTATTTTCAAGCCATTTTGTAGCCATAAATACTTTTTTAGATATTTTTATAGCTCTTTCTTTCCACTCTGGCTGATCATGTAAATAGTGTTCCCAATCTTGATTAATCATAGCACTACAGGTAGCTTCTGGAATAATTACAGCATCTACATCATCAATCCATGTTTCAAAATATTTAATATTTTTTTTAATTAAGTAATCAACTGTATCAAAGTCACCTGTAAAATAAGCTGGTGCTCCACAGCATAATTGCTTTTTAGGAATCATGATATCAAGCTCTAGTTTTTTTAATATTTTAACTAAACTATCACCTGTATTTGTATAAGTATAGTTACTCATACATCCAATAAAAATTGCAACTTTGTTTTTCTCGCTACTATCTTTATTTTCTACCTTTGCGGGTATATTTTCTGGGTATTTATTTAAAAAGCTACGTTTATCTGCATATGGTAGAGCTCTATCTTTTTTTACTATTGGTAAAGAAAATTTAGGAACTGCTGAGCTATTTTTTTCTTCTATTTTTAATGCACATGTTTGGAACATCCAACCTAGCTTAGACATTAAATCCATGATTTTTCTATGTCTTAACAAAAAGAAGAATAGTCTTTTATACCAAGCTATTCCAAATTTTTTAGCAATATCAGAACGAACTTGCTCAATAATCATATCTGTTGGTAAATCATTTGGACAGACTTCAACACAATTTGTACATAAAAAACAGCTTTCAAATATATCTTTTGCATTTTTGTCTAATTCTAACTCATCTCTTTCATATGCACCTAATAAGTCAATAAATCCTCTTGGACTTGTTGCTTCATCTTGATTTATATTAAATATTGTACATACTGGCTTACATTTACCACATTTAACGCAATCATCGCTAATACTTGTATAATCAAATTTATTAATTGTATTCATTATATAGTTTTACTAAACCTTCTTTTATTTTCAGGAACTTTTTTTAAATAAGCATCAAAAGGCATGCAAATATTTCTTATAAGCATTGCACCTGTTTGATTTACTTTTATAAATTCTTTATCTAATGTCATTAATTCTGCTTCAATAAACTCACTTAAAGCCTCTACATCTTCTTTAAAGTATTCAAAGAAATCAATGTTAAACTTGTCTTCTACTCTTTTTATATTTAAAGAGAAGTTACTCATAAGTTCCATTATAACAAATTGTCTTAATTGATCATCAGCACTTAATTTATATCCCTTAAATGTAGGTAGTTTCCCTTCATCTAAAGCATTTTCATACTGTTTCAAATCTTTATAGTTTTGTGCATAATAATCAACGCCATCACCTATTGATGTAACACCAATACCTATTAAATCAGCTCCACCCTTAGTTGTATAACCTTGGAAGTTTCTATGTAACTCACCCTTATCAATAGCTTTAAAAAGTTCATCATTCTCTTTTGCAAAATGATCCATTCCTACCATCTTATATCCATTGCTAGTAAAGAAGTCAATAGTGTCTTTTAAAATAAGTAATTTTTCACTTGGTGGTGCAAATGTTGTTTCATCAAACTTTCTCATGGTCTTCATAAGCCAAGGAACATGGGCATAATTAAATACTGCAAATCTATCTGCGTCAAGTTTTAATATTTTATGAAGTGTTTCATTAAATGTTTTTCTGTTTTGATGTGGTAATCCATAGATTAAATCTATATTTATAGATTTAATTCCTGCTTCTCTTGCTATATTCATAACATTTTGAGTTGTTTCATATGGCTGGATTCTATGAATTGTCTTTTGAACTTCTTCATCTAAATCTTGAACCCCAAAACTCAATCTGTTACAACCACCTTTTTTAAGTACATCCATATGCTCTTTTGTAAAATATCTAGGGTCTACTTCACATGAAATTTCAGCATCATTACTAAAGTTTGGAAAACTTCTCTTTATCATAGTAAAAACTTCATCTAATTGCTCAGCAGAGAAAAATGTTGGTGTTCCTCCACCAAAATGCATTTGAGTTACTAGTCTAGATGTATCTAAATTCTTTTCAAGTAGTTTTAACTCTTTTTGTAGATATTCTAAATATCTTACTTTTTTATCTTCTTTAGATGTAAAAATAACATTACATCCACAGAAGTAACAGGCACTTCTACAAAAAGGAAGATGAAGGTATAATGATAAGTTTCTTGAAGAATCTTGTTTTGAGAAAATATCTATTAAATCATCTTGTGAAAACTCTTCTGTAAACTCAGGAGCTGTTGGATATGAAGTATATCTAGGTCCTGGCTTTGAGTATTTTTCAAATTTTTTAAAATCAATCATTTCGTTTACCATCTAACCAAACCATAATACCTTTTTGTGCATGTAGTCTATTTTCTGCTTCTTCAAAAACTTTACTTTGAGGTCCTTCAAATACCTCTTCAGAAACTTCATACTCTCTGTATGCCGGTAAACAATGTAAGAAAATAGCATCAGATTTTGCATATGACATAAGTTTTGTGTCTACTATATATCCTGCAAAATCTTTTACTCTTTTCTCTTTTTCATCCTCTTGTCCCATAGATACCCATGTATCAGTTGTAACTACAGTTGCATCTTTTATAGCCTCTATTGGGTCATTTCCAATTATAATTTTTGCACCTGATACTTTTGCAAACTCTAAGGCACTATTTAAAATTTCTTGATTTACTTCATAACCTTTTGGAGTAGCAATTCTTAGTTCAAACCCAAGTTTTGAAGCTAACATAAGCCATGAATGGGCTAAATTATTACCATCCCCAACATAAGCTGCAACTAAATTTTTATCTTTACCTTCTTCAATAATTGTAAGATAATCAGCCATAAGTTGTACGGGATGAAAATCATCAGTTAAACCATTTATTACAGGTACTTTTGAATATTGAGCGAACTCTTCAAGTTTAGAGTGTTGAAAAGTTCTTATCATAACCATATCAACCATTCTTGAAATAACTCTAGAAGTATCACTCATAGGCTCACCTCGTCCTAATTGTATATCATTTGATGATAAGAATAATCCTACTCCACCTAGTTGATAAATACCTGTTTCAAAGGAAACTCTTGTTCTAGTTGAACTTTTCTCAAAAATCATTCCTAATACTTGTTTAGGTAAATATTCCTTAAAATTTCTTTGTTTTGTTTCTGCTTTAATTTGTTTTGCTAATTTTAAAATCTCTAATAATTCTTCTTTACTAAAGTCTGCAATTGTTAAGAAATGTCTCATACTAATTCCTTGTTTTTATAAAAGCAAATATTATATTAGAATTGGCTTTATTTTTAACTTAATACTAATAAAATATTCATAAATTTAAAAATATATTTTCTTCTTAATGTACCAAAAAATGACACTTCTGTGACATTTAGAGTAATTATAAATTAAGATAATTTCACTTAAACTTCTATTATTCATTAAAAGGAACAGAATGAAAAAATATATATTTAAACGAGATGATAAAAAAGAAGAATATCTATCTTATAAAATAGAAGATGCAATTAAAAAAGCTTTTAAAAGTGTACAAGAAAATTATGATAGTAGAATATTTTTTAATGTAGCAAATAAAATAGAACTAAATGATGAACTGTTTGTTGAAGATATACAAGATATTATTGAAAAAGAGTTATATAATTTTAAATATTTTGAAGTGATGAAATCATTTATGATATATAGACATACTCACAAGCTGCAAAGAGAACACATATTAGGCTTAAATGATGATACAACATTTATAAACTCAACACAAACTGTTGAAGAGTATATCTTAAAAAGTGACTGGAGAGTTAATGCCAACTCTAATACAGGTTATTCCCATGCAGGACTTATAAATAATAGTGCTGGGAAAATTATTGCAAATTATTGGTTAGATAAAATATACTCAAGTAAAGAGGGGTATGCACACAGAAATGCTGATTATCATATCCATGATTTAGATTGTTTAAGCGGTTATTGTGCCGGGTGGAGTTTGAGAATTCTACTTGATGAAGGCTTTAATCAAGTACGCGGTAGAGTTGAAAGTAGTGCACCCAACCATTTTAGAGAAGCTTTAGGACAAATGGCAAATTTCTTGGGAATACTTCAAAGCGAATGGGCTGGAGCACAAGCTTTTAGTAGCTTTGATACTTATTTAGCACCATATGTATTTAAAGATAATTTAGCCTACAAAGAGATAAAAAAAGCTATTAGGAGTTTTATTTATAATTTAAATGTTCCAGCACGATGGGGACAAAGTCCTTTTACCAATGTGACTATTGATTGGACTGTTCCTAGTGATTTAAAGGATCAAATTCCAACAAAAAATCAAAAGCATCTTTTAAAAGATTTAAAAAATGCAAAACTTCTTAAGAAAATTAAAGAGAAAGGTTATAACTCTTTTGAGGACTTGACATATAAAGATTTTCAAAAAGAGATGAATCTTATAAATAAAGCTTATTATGAGATTATGACAGAAGGTGATAAAACAGGTCAGCCATTCACTTTTCCTATTCCTACAGTTAACATTACTGAAGACTTTGATTGGTATGGTGAGAATACAGATCTATTATTTGAAAATACTGCAAAAATAGGGAGTTCATATTTCCAAAATTTCATTGGAAGTCAATATACTAAAGATAAAGATGGCAAGCTTATTACAAATGATAAAGCCTATAAACCTGGACATGTTCGAAGTATGTGTTGTAGGTTGCAACTTGATTTAAGAGAATTACTTAAAAGAGGTGGAGGTCTTTTTGGAAGTGCTGAGATGACGGGAAGTATTGGTGTAGTTACTATAAATATGGCTAGACTTGGTTATTTATATCAAGGAGATGTCAATGCTTTACTTAAAAAACTAGAAGAGTTAATGGACTTGGCAAAATCAACATTAGAGAAAAAAAGAGTGTTTATCCAAGATATGTATGAAAGAGGTCTTTATCCATATACAAAAAGATATTTGAAAGGCTTTAATAATCACTTTTCAACAATTGGTGTCAATGGAATGAATGAGATGTTAAAAAACTATTTTTCTGAGGAAACTGATCTTTCATCATCTATTGGAAATGATTTTTGTATTGAGATATTGGATTTTATGAGAGATAAAATGATTCAATACCAAGAAGAAACAGGTAATTTGTACAATCTTGAAGCAACTCCAGCTGAAGGAACAACATACAGATTTGCAAAAGAAGATAAAAAAAGATTCAAAGACATAGTACAAGCAGGGTTTGATAAAAATATCTATTATACAAACTCTTCACAACTTCCTGTTGATTATACAGATGATCCATTTGAAGCATTAGGTTTACAAGATGAACTACAATGCAAATATACAGGTGGAACTGTACTTCATTTATATATGAATGAAAAAATCTCATCTATTGAGTCTTGTAGAAAATTTGTAAAAAATGTAATTACAAATTTTAGATTACCTTATATAACAGTAACACCACTTTTTTCAATTTGTGAAAAACATGGTTATTTACAAGGTGAACATGAATTTTGTCCAAAATGTGATGAAGAAATTTTAAAAAAGGAGTTAACAAATGAACAATCAAGAATTGCTTGAGAAAAGCACAAGTAAAAGAACAAGATGTATCGTATATACGAGAGTTATGGGTTATCATAGACCTGTTGAAAGTTTTAATATAGGGAAAAAAGGTGAGCATAAACAGCGAATTAAATTTATTGAATCAAAAAATTGTTTATGATTTTACAAAATTTACAACAACAGATTACATAAGACACCTCTCTTGTGTAATTTGGTTTAAAGGTTGTAATTTTAGATGTCAATATTGCTATAATGATGATATCGTGTATTGTAAAGAGGGAAATTATTCAATAAATGAAATTTTAGTTTTTTTAAAGTCTAGAATAGGGATGCTTGATGCTGTTGTTTTATCCGGAGGTGAAGCAACACTTTATGATTTAACTGATATTTGTAGAAAAATCAAAGAGTTTGGCTTTAAGATAAAACTAGATACCAATGGAACAAACCTTAAATTAATAAAAAAACTCATATCTCAAAAGCTAATTGATTATATGGCAATAGATTTTAAATCACCAAAATATAAATATGAAAATATAGTAGGTGTAAAAAAGTATGATGATTTTATAAAGACAATAAAATATTTGATAAATATAGACTTTGATTTTGAACTAAGAAGTACTATTAATTCATCACTTTTAGATGAAAAAGATATAAACTCAATGATAAATACAATTAGTAGTTTAGGCTATAAAAATACTTATTATTTACAAAACTTCATAGAAACGACATCAAACATTGGCAATATTTCTAAACAAAGAGATATAAATAAAGAAAAAATAATTAGTGAAAAACTAAATGTTCATTGGAGAAATTAAATATCCTTGCCCTAGAATATTTTCAATAATATCCTTTGACGTTTTAATTCTCAATCTTTTTATAAAGGTTCTTAAACGCTCATCACTTACCTTTTCCTTCCAAAGACTTGTTTTTATGTCTTGTGTACTTACTACAGTATTTTGATACTTAATTAATAAAAATAAAAACTCTTTTTCTCTTTTTGTAATATTAATTATCTTTCCATCTTTATATAAACTCATTGTGTTGTTATCAAAGACGAAGTTTTCTTTTAGAAATACTTTTTTTTGCTTATTTAACTTTGGAGCTATTTTTTTTATATGATCTATTAATTCATCTGGATCAAAAGGTTTTATAAAATATTTACTAATACCTAAATCGATAGCTTTTAATAGTTTTTCTTTATCAGAGTGTGCACTTAATACTATAATAGGAATAAGCTCATCTAACTCTTTGATTTTTTGGGTCATATTTAGTCCATCACAAAAAGGCATCATGATATCAGTAATTACAATATCAGGTTTAAATGATTTAAACTTTTTTAAACCTTCTTTCCCATCTTTTGCAATAATTACAGAAAAAAAAGATTCAGATATTGCATCTTTTAGTAGTTGGGCTAATCTCTTTTCATCTTCTACTATAAGTATTTTTAAATGTATTAATAAATTATTCTGCATCTTTATCCTAAATTACTCAAAGGAATTAATATAATAAATAATGAACCATCTTCAAGATTTTTATGTGTAAGTTCACCTTCTAAACTCTTTTCAATAATCATTTTTGACATAAATAATCCTAATCCTGTACCTTGGCTTTTGTGTTTTGTTGTAAAATAAGGGTCAAATATTTTATCTAAGTTTTCTTTATCAATACCTCCTGCATTATCTTTTACCTCTAATTTTGCATACATTTTATTTGAAATTTTCTCTTCACTAAGATTTATTGTAATTCTTTTCTTTTCTATACCATTAAAAAGATATGCATCTTTAGAGTTTTGTATTAGATTTATGATTACTTGGGACAACTCATTTAATACTCCTAATACTTCAAAGTTATTTGGTACATTAACTTCTACTTTTATATCATTTATTACTTTTTTTAAAATTATTAAAGCCTCATTTACAGCCTCTTTAATCTCAAAACTCTTTTTGTCTTTTTGTGGATTAAAAAAGTTTGTAAAATCTTCTATTGTGGAAGACATTGTATTTATTAAAGTTTTACTTTCACAATATAGTTCATCTGCTTTTTCTTTATTATTATTTTTAAAAGACTTATTCATATTAAATAGTGTTAGGTTAAGTTCTGTTAAGGGTTGTCTCCATTGGTGTGCAATGTTTGCTAGCATTTGACCTAGACTAGCCATTCTTGATTGCAAAAATAGAAGTTTTTGTTTCTCTTTATTTTTTTCAATCTCTTCTTTAACCCTTTGTTCTAAGGTTTTATTTAGTTCTTGTAGCTTTTTTGTTTGTAAAGATACTCTATTTTCTAAATCCTTATTTAACTCTTCTAACTCTAGTTCTTTTTTTTCTAATCTTTTTTTTAACTCAACTTCTTCTGTTACATCATATCTTATAGCAATAAACTCTTTTATTTCATCCTTTTCATTTAAAATAGGAGTTATTGTAGTATTTAAATATACAGTTTGACCATCTTTTGTAAGGTTTTTAACTGTTGCTTTGTATGATTTTTTACTTAAAATTATATCCCAAAGGAGAGTAAAATTACTCTTTGGGATATCAGGATGCCTCACAATATTATGATTTGCACCAATGAGTTCTTCCTTTGTAAACCCAGAAATTTTACAAAACTCATCATTTACAAAAGTTATTATTCCATTTATATCTGTTTTAGATACTATATTTGAATTTTCTATTGCCTCTTGATAAGTTTGACTCATATTATTTACTATTTAGAAGTTCACAAGCCTCTTTTGCATGATAAGTAATAATAATGTCAGCACCAGCTCTTTTAAATGAAATCATTGTTTCTAACATAACTCTTTCATAATCAATTAAGCCAGCACTACCTGCATGTTTAAGCATCGCATACTCACCACTTACATTATAAACTGCTAATGGCAAATTTGAAGCATTTCTTATCTCTCTAACTATATCTAAGTAAGCCAGGGCAGGTTTAACCATAAGTATATCTGCACCTTGTCTTTCATCTTCAAGTGACTCTTCTATAGCTTCTCTTCTATTTGCGGGATTCATTTGATAGCTTCTTCTATCTCCAAAAGAGGGTGTTGATTCAGCAACATCTCTAAAAGGTCCATAGTAGGCACTTGCAAACTTAGTTGAGTATGCCATGATTGGAAGATTCTCAAATCCATTTTCATCAAGAGTTTCTCTTAAGGTTTCAATAATACCATCCATCATTCCACTAGGAGCAATCATATCTGCACCAGCTTTTGCATGTACTATTGCTTGTAAAGCTGATATCTCTAATGTTTTATCATTATCTACCGTTTGTGTTTTTGGATCAAGTATTCCACAATGTCCATGGTCTGTATATTCACAAAAACATAAATCAGTAACCACAAACATAGTAGGAAACTTCTCTTTTATAGCTTTTATAGTTCTTGCAATAATACTTTCATCACATAAACATTCACTTCCTACAGAATCTTTTACATCAGGAACTGCAAATAAAATAATAGATTTTAACCCTATTGATTGTATGTATTCACACTCTTTTAATATCTCATCTAAGCTCATTTGAAAAACACCTGGCATAGATGATACTTCAGTTTTAATACCTTCACCTTCTTTTACAAATAATGGATAGATAAAATCGCTTGGGCTAAGGTTGGTTTCTTGCACTAAGGCTCTTAAATTTTCATTAATTCTTAATCTTCTTAATCTTTTAAACATATTATTTACCTCTTTTAGATATAATCTGCACCATTTTAACAGTTTAAGGTTTAAAAAGATATGAATATAGAAGAATCAAATATTGCAAAGTTGCCTACAATACATGGTGATTTTGAAATACAATCTTTTAAAGAACATCACAAAGAACATTTAGTAATTTTTTCAAAGAATTTAGGTGATGTTGTAAATGTAAGAGTACACTCTGAATGTCTAACAGGTGATGCAGTAGGCTCTTTAAAATGTGACTGTCAAGCACAACTTAATTTTTCATTAGATTATATAAATAAAAATAATGGTATGGTTATATATTTAAGACAAGAGGGACGAAACATAGGCTTACTTAATAAAGTAAATGCTTACGCTTTACAGGACAAAGGATTTAATACAATTGAAGCAAATCATCAATTAGGCTTTGCAGCAGATGAAAGAACTTATGAAGTTGTAGAGTATATTTTAAATAAATTTAATATAAAAAAAATAAATCTTATAACAAATAATCCTCACAAAATAGAGAGTTTAGCTAATATTGAAATTATTGAAAGAATTCCTGTTGTGGTAGGTGAAAATGAGAATAATCAAGGTTATTTAAAAGTTAAAAAAGACGAAATGGGGCATTTACTGTAGTGGTTTTAGATAATTTAGAAGATTTAAACATAGATAAAGACTTTTTAAAAAAGAGTAAAAAGTTTAAAGAAATCTTACAACATTGGGGTAGGGTACATAACCTTTCTGCTGAATTAGAAGATATCAAGATAGATAATAATATATATGATTCTATTTATGTTTTGAAATTTATTAAAAACTATGCTAGTATTGCTGACATTGGCACAGGAGCTGGTTATCCTGGACTTATTTTAGCTATGGCAAGACCTAATATAAAATTCTATTTGATAGAGCCAAGAGCAAAAAGAGTAGCTTTTTTAAATTTTGTAAAAAACTCTTTAAAACTTGAAAATGTTGAGATTTTATGCAATAGAGTAGAGTATGTAAAAGATATAAAAGTTGAACTAATTACTTCAAGAGCTGTTACCAATACTGCACTTTTGTTGAATTTGACTAAAGATATCTCAGATGAAAATACATCTTATTTGTTTTATAAGGGTAGTATGCTTGAATCTGAGCTTGAAGAAGCTAAAATATATAATTATAAAATAATTAAAAAAGATGAAAAAAGAAATTATCTATATATAAATAAAGGAGTAAAATAATGGTATTTAAAGGCTTAGCTATTATTGCTGTTTTATTTTTTATTTATCTTATATTTTTTAAGAAAAGTAGAGAGAGTGAAGTTTCACATAAAAAAGCAAAAAAAGAAGAAAAGATATCAGATATCATGGAAGAGTGTCCTACTTGCAAAACATACATCTCTAAAAATGAAGCAATTTTAAGTAATGGGAAGTATTTTTGTTCAAAGGAGTGTCTAAAATGATAATAATAGGTGATAAACTAATCCCTTATGAAGAGACTTTTTATATAAGTTCTATTGATGAGATTTCAAATACAAAACCAAACTCTACTATTTTCTTTGAATATGATGAAAATATTTTAAAATATTGCTTTGAAAACGGCTTACTATTTGGTGTTATTATAAACTCTTTAAAAGAATCAATTTATGCAAACTCTTTGCAAGCTAAATATATAATATGTACTAATGCACTAGATAAAACTATTCAAGATCTTGCAGAAAACTATATGTTTGATTCAAAAGTTTTATCAATAATTGACACTAGTGAGCAAATAGAATCTGTAGCTACGAATAAAATTGATGGTGTAATATATAAAGACCTGTTAGGACAAGCATGAAAGATATACTAGATATAATCGTTATTATAGCTTTTGTAATAATAGTTTTTGGATTTATTAGAGGATTTAATAAACAACAAATTGATAAACATACTAAAAAATTAGAAGAAATTGAGAAAAGGGAAAAAGAAAAAGATGAATAAACCATTATTAATAGAAATAGGCGTTGAAGAACTACCTGCAATACCATTTTTAAAAGAACTAACAAATATTGAAAAAAAATGGAGTGATATTTTAGAAAAATTTAAACTATCTACTGGTTTTGATTTTTTTTATACTCCTAGAAGATTAGTGCTTTGGCATAAAGAATTTAACTTATCTCAAGAAGATACAACCGTTGAACAATATGGTGCTCCACTTGCTATTGCATATAAAGATGGAAAACCAACAGGTGCAGCAATTGGTTTTGCTAAAAAGTGTGGTATAGAAGTAGAGGATTTACAAACAATTGATAATGGTAAAGGTGATGTTTTATATTTCAAAAAAGAAGAGAAAGGTAAAGCTTCAAAAGACTTACTAAATGAAATGATAAATGAGTTTATTAGTGCTTTAGACTTTGGTAAATCTATGAGATGGGCTAGTAGAACAGATAGCTTTATTAGACCTATACGAAGTTTAATTATGATGTTAGGAGAAGAAGTAGTTCAAGGTGAACTTTATGGAGTAAAAAGTTCAAATAAATCATTTGCACATAGAATGGTATCATATGAACCATTTTCTTTTGACTTTGCTGGTGACTATTTTTGTAAGTTAGATAAAAATGGAGTTATTTTATATCCAGAAGATAGAAAAAAGACTATTTTAGATCAAATGAAAAAAATAGAGTCACAAAATAATCTTAAAATAGATATAGACTCTGAACTATTAGATGAAATTGTTGCAATTACAGAGTTCCCTACAGCTTTATTAGGTAGTTTTGATGAAGAGTTTTTAGAATTACCAGAAGAAGTTATTGTAACTTCAATGAAAGAACACCAAAGGTATTTTGCCGTTTATAAAAATGGAAAGTTAACAAATAACTTTATTGTAGTATCAAACTCTAAAACAGAAGATTTCTCTTTTATAGTTGCAGGAAATGAAAAAGTATTAAGACCAAGACTAGCAGATGCTATGTTCTTTTATAAAAATGATTTAAATAATGGATTATCAAATGAAGGACTTAAGAACTTAGTTTTTGTTGATGGTTTAGGTTCTATGTATGAAAAGTGTGAAAGAGAAGTAAAAATAGCTTCATATTTAGCTGGTGTATTTGATGTAAAAGAAAAAGATCTTTTAAATAAGGCTGTTATGCTTTCAAAAGCTGATTTAATGTCTGAAATGGTTTATGAGTTTACAGAGCTACAAGGACTTATGGGGTACTACTATGCAAAAACAGCAGGTGAAGATGAGCTGGTATATACTGCACTTAAAGAGCAATATTTACCTGATGGAGAAGATTCAGAATTACCATCAAATAAATTTTCAGCAATTGTAGCTTTATCATATAAACTTGATAATCTTATGGGTTTATTTAGTGTTGGCAAAATTCCAACAGGTTCAAAAGATCCATTTGGACTAAGACGAGCAGCTGCTGGTATCGTTAAAATAGCTATGGAACATAAAATAGAAGTAAACCTCTCAAATATAATTGATAATTTATTATCTACATATAACGGTTTAGATAAAAGTAAATTAGTAGAGTTTTTCAACGAAAGATTATTTAAAATATTTGATGTAAATCCATCTGTTATTAAAGCAGTACTTGGAAGTAAAGAGGGAGATATTTATAAAATATCTCAAAAAATATGTGCTTTAAATCCTATAGTTTTAAGTGATGATTTTAAAGAGGCATCTACTACATTTAAAAGAGTTGCAAATATCATAAAAGATATTGATGTAGATAGTTCCCTAAATGTTGATGCATCTTTATTTGAACAAGATGAAGAAAAAGATTTATATGAAACTTATACTCAACTAACAAATAAAAAATATAATGACTATGAAGAAGAATTAGACGCACTATTTTCTTTAAAGCCAAAATTAGATAAATTTTTTGATAATGTTTTTGTAAATCATGAAAATGAAAGTATAAAAACAAATAGAAAAAATCTAATTGGACTTGTTTATCAAGCTTTTAGAAAGATTGCAGATATTAAAGAAATTACAATATAAGGAAGAATAATGAAAAAAATATTAACATTAGTTACAATGATTGCTTTTCTTGCTGTATTAAATGGTTGTGCAACATGGGATGGTGTAAAAAAAGATTCATCAGAAGCTTATGATGCAACAAAAGAGGCTATTCACGACGCAACAAAGTAAATTATTTACTTTGTCTGCATACTCCTAGAAGTATGTTAAGTGTATTTTGTAGTTGTTATTTATTTTAAACAGAATATTTAACAACATTTTTTGAATTAGAGTATATTGTTTGTATAAAACAATATATTTATTAGGTAAGAAATCAAATTTAATGTTATTTTTACTTAGAGTATAAGTTATTTTTATCAATTCTTTTTTTGCTGATTCATATTCATTATCATAATCAAATTTAAAAACTTTATTTTCATTGTCAAAAACGTAGTATGATAAGTTGAGTGAATCAATTTGTGTTTCTATATTTTTCATGTTAATACTTTATTTAAATTTGTTACTTTATTATTTTATTATTTAAAAGTTAACAAATGATTAACAAACTAATCTTTTTTTAAGAAAGTGTGAGTTTTTTTGTAATATAGAGTGAATTATCACTCTATATTTTTATTTACAAGCAGAAAATGTAAGTTGACCTTCATTTTTTTGTAAAAATCCTTGACCAATTCCTTTTACATTTAAAAGCTCTTCTTTATTTTTAAAACATTTATGCTCAGATCTATATTTTACGATCATTTCAGCTTTTTTAGCACCTATGCCCTTAAGTTCTTTTAGTTCCTCCGTTGTTGCCTTGTTTATATCAACAGCAAATAATCCCAGACAAAACAATACCAATAACATAATAACTCTCATTTTTTCTCCTTAAATTAGAATATTATATTATTGTAAAATTTAGATTAAAATATGCTTTTGTGAAATTAATAAGAAATTAAATGAATAAAATATGTATAATTATTATTTTAATAGCTCTTTTAAACAATCTTCAAAACTTCCAAAGACCATTTCTTTTACACTACAGGCAATCATTAGGTTTATAGAATAATCAAAATCCTCTATTGCCATGTCATTCATATCCACATATGTACCATCTACAAGTTGCCTTTCATCGTTTTTAAATGTATCTAAGTAGCTTTGATTGTCATTCATATATCCATAAACATCTTTTCCTAAAGCTTTT
Source organism: Arcobacter denitrificans (SeqCode) (assembly GCF_048571185.1). Lineage (GTDB taxonomy): Bacteria > Campylobacterota > Campylobacteria > Campylobacterales > Arcobacteraceae > Arcobacter > Arcobacter denitrificans. The sequence continues at coordinate 2,656,755 of NZ_CP182350.1, forward strand.
GCATAACCACATTCCCAAATAGTCCCAGAATCTGCCTCTTTGCCACGAAATGCATTTAAATTAGCAATAACAATATCTGATTTGTTTATTAGTTCAACATTTGCTTTATAAATATCCTGAGCAATTTTGTTTTTACTTTGTTCAAAGTTAACTACATTATCTAAAGGATATAAGCCTTCAAAGCCATACTTATCACAAAGTTCACAGTAATATTGACCTATTTGTATTGAATCTTTTTTAAATACATCATATCCTGCAATATATATCTTTTTCATATTAATATCCAATTGTTAAAAGTTTTAGAGCATTATAGCTTTTTTAATACAAGCATTTAAAGAGGTTTTTTCTGATAATACAGGCTTAATATTAGAAGGAAAGTATTTCAATGTAGTTTTTCCAATAGATATTGCTTTAAAGCTATAGTCCCAATTAAAAGTTTTAAAAAAATACTCAACAGTTGAGGGTGAAGAAAAAATTATCTTTGAGTTTTTTGGAAGAGTCTCTTTTGTTAGAGGCTCTACATAATTATTTTCATAAAGTATTATCTCCTCACATGAAATATTACTCTCTATTAACTCTGTACAAATATTAGAGGTAACTTTATTTCCTCTAATATATAAAACTTTTTTATTTGTTAATTTGGATACTAACTCATTGGTAAAATCATAATTATTACTTTTTTGAGCAATTAGTTTTAGATTACCCCCAAGCTCTTTCACCTTTTTAGCACTCTCTTTACCTATAACATAAGAAGGAACCTCTCTCCAAGACTCATTTATATTATCAATAGCTGTTACAGCATTTTGTGATGTAAAGACCAAACTATCGTATTTAGTCAAATCTATCTCTTTTTTTAAATAGTCAATTTTAAATAGGGGGATATTTTTAGCCCATCTTTTTTTCTGATTATTCAATAAATAAATATTTGCTTTTGAATTATTATAGTTATCAATCCTATTTTGTACTTTTTTTAATATCTTATCAAAAAACGTAAATCTTTTATTTATTGCAATTAAAGTATTTTTTTCAAGTACATCAAACAATATATTGTTTTTAGAAAGAATATATGTTATTTTAAAAAATTCTTTTTTTACATTTTCATTAGTATAGTCTACATCATTAATAAATAAGTTTTTTTCATAGTCATAATCAAAATAGACAAGATTTAGGGAAGTAATAATTTTTTTAATATCTTTCATAAGAACTCTCCCTCTTTATATTTTATAAATGATAATATAAAATAATTAATAAAGAGTTAACTGAGACCATATTAGATTATGAAGTATTATAGTAAAAATAAATAATTGATTGG